>CAJUQS010000027.1 GCA_910588365.1 uncultured Oscillospiraceae bacterium
GTGGTGGCCCGGGCCAAGGAGGACGGGTATGTGGAGACCCTCTTCCACCGGCGGCGGGAATTGCCGGAGTTGAAATCCTCCAAGTTTACCCTCCGCTCCTTCGGGGAGCGGGTGGCGCTGAATATGCCCATCCAGGGCGCGGCGGCAGATATCATGAAGCTGGCCATGACCGCCGTTTGGAAGCGGCTGAGAGAAGAGGGCCTGGCGGCAAAACTGGTGCTCCAGGTCCACGACGAGCTGATTGTGGAGTGTCCCGAGAGCGAGGCGGAGACCGCCGCGCGGCTCCTGGCCGAGGAGATGGAGAACGTGGTCCGGCTCACCGTCCCCCTGACGGCGGAGGCCCACTGGGGAAGAAATTGGCTGGAGGCGAAGGGATGACGAGAGAGGAACAGCGCCTCCTCCGGGAGACGGAGAAACGGCTGAGGAAGACCTGTAAGGAGCTGGGGCGGCGCCGGGGCTGGAAAACCATCGCCGGAACGCAGTACCAGGTCCGGGGGGAGATTCTGTACGAGCTGATGGTCTTTTTGCGGGACCGGGCCGGCGGGGGAATGGACCTGATGTCCTGGTGCAGCTGCAAGCCTTTGGCGCTGGATGACATCTTTTGGAAGGTCTTCCACATGGAGGAGATCGCGGCGTCACAGCCCTTCAGCTTTCACGTCCGGGGGGCCTTTACCGCCCGGTCCCTGGCGCTGGACAAGCGGCGTGAGCCGCTGCCCGGGCCGGAGGCGCTGGAGGAGATGACGGAGGCCCTCTTTGACCGGGCGGAGGCCCTGGCGGCGGAGAATCCGTTTCCGGATCTGGCGGCTTTTCGGGCCCGGCTGGAGGCGGAGAAACGACCTCAAGTCCTGGGGATCATTCTCTGTCTCCTGGGCGAGGGGAACTACTCCCGGGCCATGGAGCTCATTGAAGAGAACCTGGCCAGAGGCGAGCGGGGCGGCTTCTCCCGGGAGGGGGGACGGCGGAGCGTTCTGGAGGACGCCCGGGACTACTGCGCCGCCCGGCTGGCGGAGACGGTATGAAGACCCTGTACATGATCGGCGGCCCCATGGGCGTGGGCAAGACCTCCGTCTGCCGGGAGCTCCAGAGGCGGCTGGACCGGAGCGTCTTTCTGGACGGGGACTGGTGCTGGGACAGCCATCCCTTTCAGGTGACGGAGGAGACCTGCGCCATGGTGACGGAGAATATCTGCTTTCTCCTGAACCAGTTCCTCCGCTGCTCCGCCTATGACCACATCATCTTCTGCTGGGTCATGCACCGGCAGGAGATTTTGGACACGATCGCCTCCCGGCTGGACACATCCGGCTGCCGTGTCTGCGCGGTCTCCCTGGTGTGCTCGGATGAGGCCCTCCGGCGGCGGCTGGAGAGGGACGTCCGGGACGGGAAACGATCACAGAGTGTAATAAAACGAAGTGCGGATTACCTTCCGTTGTATCAAGCACTGACAACATACAAGCTGGATACCACCGCCTTGACCTCCGCCCAGGCGGCAGAGCGGATCATTGCCGGGGAGGGAGCATCATGACCGGGACCCTGGGCTTTTCCCGGGTGGGATTGGCGTTCCTTCTGGCCCTGCTGGCTCCCAACCTGCTGTGGAGGCGGTGCAAACCCCGGAACTATGACCCCTCCGGCGAGAACCGCATCCTGCTGGCGCTGGAGCGGACCGGCCAGGTGTGGGTCACCTGCGCCGCGCTGGCCTTTCGGGATTTTGACCTCCGGCCCTGGACGCCCTGGTGCTGGTGGCTCGTCGGAGCGGCGGCGCTGATGGTCCTGTACGAGCTCTGGTGGCTGCGGTACTTTCGCAGTGAGCGGACCATGGCAGATTTCACGGCAAGCCTTCTGGGCATCCCCGTGGCGGGAGCCTCTTTGCCGGTGGCGGCGTTTTTCCTGCTGGGCGTCTATGGCCGGGTGATCTGGATGCCGCTGGGCGCCGCGGCCCTGGGCATTGGGCACATCGGCATCCACCTGTGTCATCGAAGAGAGATCAGAAAGGAATCAAACATATGAGTGAGAAAATGCCTGTCCGCATCGTCCCCATGACGGCGGACCATCTGGACGCGGTGGCGGCCCTGGAGCGGATCTGCTTCTCGGACCCCTGGTCCCGGAATCTCCTGGCGGCGGAGCTGGACAACGACCTCTCCGCCTTCCTGGTGGCCCTGGACGGCGAGGGGGAGGTGGCGGGCTACGCCGGCTTGCAGGTCGTTTTGGACGAGGGCACCGTCACCAACATCGCCGTGCGGCCGGACTGCCGCCGCCGCGGGGTGGCCAGCCAGCTTTTGCAGGTGTTTTTGAATTTCGCCCAGGGAAACCGGCTGGCCTTCCTGACTCTGGAGGTCCGGGCCTCCAACTACGATGCCATCGCCCTCTACGGCAGCCGGGGCTTTCGCAGCGCGGGGCGGAGGAAGAATTACTATGAACACCCCAGGGAGGACGCCATCATCATGACCCGAGATTTCTACGCCGTCTCAGCGGAGGCGGGAGAGGAGGTGCGCTCATGAGGATCCTGGCCTTTGAGTCCACCTGCGACGAGACCGCGGCGGCGGTGGTGGAGGACGGGAGGAAGGTCCTCTCCGACGTCATCGCCTCCCAGGCGGATATGCACGCCCTCTACGGCGGCGTGGTGCCGGAGATCGCCTCCCGGAAGCATGTGGAGGTCATTGCCGCGCTGGCGGAGCAGGCGCTGGAGCAGGCGGGCTGCAGGCGGGCTGACATCGGCGCCGTGGCGGCCAGCTACGCCCCCGGCCTCATCGGCGCGGTGCTGGTGGGGCTGAGCTTTGCCAAATCCGCCGCCTTTGGCCTGGGGGTGCCTTTGATTCCTGTCCACCACGTCCGGGGCCACATTGCCGCCAATTACATCGCCTTCCCGGACTTGGAGCCCCCTTTTCTGACCCTGGCCATCTCGGGCGGCAACACGCTGATCGTGGACGTGCGGGACTACACGGATATGGAAATCCTGGGCTCCACTCGGGACGACGCCGCCGGGGAGTGCTTTGACAAGGCGGCGCGGGTGCTGGGCCTCAGCTATCCCGGTGGAAAGCCCATAGACCGGCTGGCGCAACAGTCCCGGGGCGGTATCTACACCCTGCCCCACGCCCATGTAGACGGCGCACCTCTGGACATGAGCTTTTCCGGCCTCAAGACGGCGGTGGTGAACCTGGCCCATCACGCCGCCCAGGTGGGCCAGCCCCTGGACCGGGCGGCCCTGGCCCGGGATTTCACCCAGGCCGTCAGCGACACCCTGGTGCCCCGGACCGTGGAGGCGGCTCGGCAGACAGGCCGCAAGACCATCGTGGCCGCCGGCGGCGTGGCCGCCAACTCCGTCATCCGGGCCGACCTGGAGCGGGCCTGCCGGGAGGCGGGGTGCAGGCTTTATCTGCCGCCGTTGTCCCTGTGCGGGGACAACGGCGCCATGATCGGCGCCCAGGGCTATTATGAGTTCCTGGCGGGGAACACCGCAGGCATGGAGCTGAACGCCTACGCCACCCGCGACATCGGACAGCCCGCGATTTGCCGACAGGATGTGATGACTTTTCAGTAAAACTGTATGCAGGGGACCTTCCCGCGCCTCACGGACAGGGCGCCGGAGGGTCCTCTTCCTGCGTTCGCCATTATATTTTTGTATAAAGATGGCGCTGCCTATCAGAAAATGTGGAAACGGAGGGAGAATCTGCGGGGCAAATTTATTTTATGTCAAATAAAAGCGGGCTTTGAAAAGTTGAAAACTCCATTACAGGCGGTGCGAAAAATCATATAAAAACCGCATATCTATTGAAGCGCAACGGATACAGCCGTGTGGAAAACTTCGTGGAAAATGTGAATAACTCCTTGTAGAGAAAAATTATCAGCAACATTATGTCAACAAAAATTTTTCGTGGATTTTGAGATGACTTGCTGGGAAAGCCAAAAATGACGGGATTTTTGGCGAAATTTTCAGGAGAATCCCATGGTTTTTTTTCGACCGGTTTCGAGCGGAACCGCTAAGAGCCTGTTTAAAATCTTCTAATGAGGATGGCAATGAGGGCAAACGTGAGAATCTGAGCAGAAATATAAAGTTTGCGTTCACAATTTTTCCAAAGTCTGCGGAATTTGTCGAGCCAGCCGAAAAGACGCTCTACCACCCAGCGGCGTGGCAGAACGACAAACTTGTGTAATTCGCTGCGTTTTACTACCTCAACCTGTGCACCGCAAATATCCTTGACTTGATTGGCAAATCGCTCGCCGGAATAGCCTCCATCCACCAAAAACTTCTCCACGTGAGAA
>CAJUQS010000028.1 GCA_910588365.1 uncultured Oscillospiraceae bacterium
CCGCCTTGGCGGCATATTTTCCGCCCTGACTGCGTTAAAAATCCTTGCAATCCGTCAGGATTGCTGCGGCTTTTTGCCTTGCAGGACAAAAAACCTATCTCGCCAATCCGCACACGCTGAGATATTAAACAGGCTCTAAGCGATTTTTTGGTTCCTTTTTGTTCGCACAAAAAGGAACCCCGGGGTCCGGGGCGGGGTAAGCCCCGGGCTATCGAACAGAAACAACTCACCCTGCCGCGGGGAGCGCGGCAAAGAAAGGAGCCCCCATGGAAGCGAAATTTAAAGAATACGCAAAACTGTTGGTAGAGGTAGGCGTCAACATCCAGAAGGGACAGACGCTGGTGATCGGTTCTCCGGTAGACTGCGCGTGGTTCGCCCGGCTGTGCGCCAGGGCCGCCTATGCCGCCGGCTGCCGGGAGGTGGTCATGCGTTGGAGTGACGACGAGCTGACGAGGGAGAAATACCTCCATGCGGAGGACAGCGTCTTTGACAGTCTCCCGGCCTGGCAGGCGGAGTTCGATAACGGCTACGCCCGCCAGGGCGCGGCCTTCCTCCATATCTCCGCCAGGGATCCGGAGAATCTGGTGGGCGTGGATCCGGACCGGATTGCCCGCTCCCAGCGCTCCAGCGGCGAGGCCCTCAGGGAGTACCGGGAGCTGACCATGAGCAATACCGTCCCCTGGTGCATCGGCTCCATCCCCATCCCCTCCTGGGCCAGGAAGGTCTTTCCCGGCTGCCCGGAGGATGAGGCGGTGGAAAAGCTCTGGGAGGCCATTTTCCAGACCGTCCGGGTGGACGGCTCCGGCGCCGCTGTGGACCGCTGGCGGGAGCACCTGGCCGGCCTGAAGGACCATATGGACCGGCTCAACGGCCTGAACCTGGAGAGCCTCCACTATACTAACAGCCTGGGTACGGATCTGACCATCCGCCTGCCGGAGGGGCACATCTGGGCCGCGGGCAGCAGCGCGACCAAGTCCGGCCTGCCCTTCATCGCCAACATGCCCACGGAGGAGGTCTTTACCGCGCCCCTGCGGAACGGCGTGGACGGCGTGGTCTGCTCCTCCATGCCCCTGGTCCACAACGGCGTGGTCATCGACAAGATCCGCTTCCAGGTCAAAGAGGGCAAAATCGTGGAGACCAGCGCCCAGACCGGCGAGGACGCCCTGAAGGCCGCCATCACCCTGGACGAGGGCGCGTCCTACTTCGGCGAGGTGGCGCTGGTGCCCTACGACAGCCCCATCAGCCGCCAGAAGCTGCTCTACTACAACACCCTTTTTGACGAGAACGCCTCCTGCCACCTGGCCTTCGGCGAGGCGTACCCCGAGTGCCTCCGGGGCGGCGCGGAGATGAGCAAGGAGGAGCGGAAGGCCCGCGGCCTCAACGACTCCATCACCCACGTGGACTTCATGGTGGGCACCGCCGACCTCAGCATCACCGGCAAAACCCGCGATGGCCGGGAGGTGCCTGTCTTCGTGGACGGGAACTTTGCATGGTGAGGTATCCATTCTTTTCTTGAAAGAAAAGAATCAAAAGAACTTTTGCGGCAAAGCTCCGCTTTGCCCCTGTGTCCTCTGGGGTTCTGCCCCGGCCGCGGCGCACCCGCGCCGCTGAAGGGCCCGTCTACCGGAGCTGTTGGGTAGACGGGCTCTTCGGGCTTTCTGATCAAATAGAATTGGAAAAAGTAGAGGCGGCGAGTGGTTTCAAGAAAAAGTATGGCTGCTTTGGAGGTGTGCGTATGACAATTGACCGGCTGATTGGCATTTTGGCGGTGCTGCTGCGGGAGGAGCAGGTGACGGCGGGGGCCCTGGCGGAGCGGTTCGAGGTGAGCGTGCGGACCATCCAGCGGGACGTGGACCGTCTGTGCCGGGCGGGCATCCCCCTGCGGACGGCCCGGGGGTCCGGCGGCGGCATCTCCATCATGGAGGGCTACGGCCTGGACCGGACGGTGCTGACGGAGGCGGACCGGGGCGCAATTCTGGCGGGCCTGCGGAGTCTGGACAGCGTGTCGGGATCCGGGTACTACCGCCAGCTGATGGAAAAGCTGCCCCAGGGGCTGGTGCGGGCCGGGGACGACTGCGTAGCCATCGACCTGGCC
The DNA here is from genome assembly GCA_910588365.1 of uncultured Oscillospiraceae bacterium. GTDB lineage: Bacteria > Bacillota > Clostridia > Oscillospirales > Oscillospiraceae > Pelethomonas. The sequence goes on from CAJUQS010000028.1 coordinate 2,096, forward strand.
TCCTGGTACGGCCCCGTCCTGGCGCCCCGGCTGGCCCAGCTGAAGGACGCGTGCGTCCGCCGCCTGGTGGTGCGCTTCACTTACTGCGCCCCGGGGGGCGACAGCTGCCGGACGGTGGAGCCCCACATGCTGCTCTTCCGCTGGTCCAGCTGGTACCTCCACGGCTGGTGCCGGGAGCGGGGGGACTGGCGGCTCTTCAAGCTGAACCGGATGCTGGAGGTGGACCTGCTGGAGGAGGGCTTTGCTCCCCGGCCCGCCCCATCCCCCATCACCCCGGCGGAGCGTGTATACCCGGACCGGCTGCGGGCGGTGATCCGGTTCTCCCCGGAGGCCCGCTGGCGGCTGGTGGAGGACTACGGCGCGAACAGCTTCACCCGGGAGGCGGACGGCAGCCTGCTTTTTCGCCGGGGCTTCCCGGGGAAGGCGGAGCTGCTGGGCTGGGTGCTGACCTTCGGGGACCAGGCGGAGATTCTGGAGCCGGCGGAGCTGCGGGGCGAGATGGCGGAATTCGCCAAAAAAATTTGGGAGAAATATGACAGATAAGTGTCGTATTCATTGCGGTAAAATGGTGCCACTACCAATTAAAGGAGGACAGACGAGATGGTGGAATCCAGATGCGGGCTCCTGTGCGGCCAGTGCGAATACAGGGAGAAGATGGGCTGTGCCGGATGCGTGAACATGGAAAAGCCCTTCTGGGGCGACAGCTGCCCGGTGAAGAGCTGCTGCGAGGAGAAGGGGCACGGACACTGCGGGATGTGTCCGGCGTTCCCCTGTGAGCTGCTCCACGGCTTTGCCTACGACCCCCAGCAGGGGGACAACGGCGCGCGGATCGACCGGTGCCGGGCGTGGAAGGAGGAGGTGTAGATGGCGTCCAGTCTCAGCTATGTGGAGTTTGCCGTCGAGCAGATGAGCGGCGCGGGGACCGTTACATACCGCCGGATGTTCGGGGAGTACGGGTTGTACTGCGATGGGAAATATTTCGGCTGCATCTGCAATGACAGGGTGCTGATCAAGATTACCCCCGCCGGGGAGGCCCTGGTCCCGGACTGCCCCAGGGGCATCCCCTACGAGGGGGGCGGCGAGATGCTGCTGCCGGACGCGGAGGACCGGGAGGCCCTGGCGGAGCTGGTGCGGGTGACGTGCGCGGCCCTGCCGGCGAAGAAGCCCAGGAAAAAGAAGACGTAGAGACGCTAGGGGCTCAATATCTGGTCGTAGCTCAGCTGGAGAACCTTCCCCCTCAAAGGGAGGAACTTGCAGTGGGTGTAGGAGATGTGGTAGTACGCCTTACCCAGGGAGCTGATGAGCTGGTAGTCCTCCTGGCTGCACCGCAGCTTCATGAGGCCGTCCGAGTCATCAAAGGGGCAGTCCAGATAGAGGAAATACCCTCCCCAGGATGCCTGCGTGTCACCCGGCCCCAGCTCGTAATCGCCAAAGGCCGTGTAGCAGTTGGGGACCAGCACGTACACCGCCAGGATATACAGCACCAGGGTGGCGAGAAGGAGGCACGTGAGCCGTCCTATCCATTTCTTGTTCATGTGCTTACCTCCAAAACAGGGCAAAATGGACGGGATGGATGTACAGATCTAAATTATACAATAGACAAATTTTCCATGCAATGTTTATTTCATGTACAAGACAGGAGGCCAGCATGGATAAGATCGACTACAAGAAGACGGAGAAGCACCTGTACCTGCCGAAAAAACCGGCCATTGTGGAGGTGCCGGAGATGGTCTTCTTTGCCGTGGACGGCCGGGGGGACCCCAACACCGCCCCGGACTACCGGGAGGCCATGGAGCTGCTCTACGGTCTGAGCTTCACGGTGAAGATGAGCAAGATGGGCGGCGAGGAGCCGGCGGGTTATTTCGAGTACGTGGTGCCGCCTCTGGAGGGCCTGTGGTGGACGGAGGAGCCGGGGTTCGACGGCAGGGGGGATGTGGACAAGAGCAGATTCATCTGGACCTCCATGATCCGCCAGCCGGACTTCGTCACGGAGGAGGTCTTTGCGTGGGCCCGGGAGCGGCTGGCGAAGAAAAAGCCGGAGCTGGACGTGTCCAAGGCCCGGTTCCTGCGGTGGGAGGAGGGGCTGTGCGCCCACGTACTCCATGTGGGGCCCTACGACACGGAGCCGGAGACCATCAAGGGGCTGGACGCCTTCCTGACGGAGCAGGGGTATGAGACAGACTTCTCCGGCGTCCGGCGTCACCACGAGATCTACCTGGGGGACCCCCGGCGGACCGCTCCGGAGAAGCTGCGCACGGTGATCCGCCACCCGGTGAGGCCGTCCGGCGGGGGCGGTTGACCTTTTGGAAAAAGGGTGGTAGAATGGGGGCAGATTTCATATGAGGAGGAATTTCCCATGAAAAAGATCATCGCCACCACCGCCGCGCCCGCCGCCATCGGCCCCTACTCCCAGGGGATTGACGGCGGCAGTATCGTCATCACCTCCGGCCAGCTGCCGGTTGACCCCGCCACCGGTGCCTTTGCCGAGGGCGGCATCGCCGGGCAGACCCGCCAGTCCCTGACCAACGTCCAGGCCGTCCTGGCGGAGGCGGGCCTCACCCTGGAGAACGTCATCAAGACCACGGTGTTCCTCAAGGATATGAACGACTTCGCCGCCATGAACGAGGTCTACGCCACCTTCTTCCCCAACAATCCCCCGGCCCGCAGCGCCGTGGAGGTGGCCCGCCTGCCCAAGGACGCCATGGTGGAGATCGAGGCCATCGCGGTACGCTAAAGGCAGTGATTCTTTTCTTTGTGAACAAAGAAAAGAATCAAAAGAAAAACTTTTTGCGCGAAACTGACGTTTCGCTTATGGGTCTTCAAAATATGCAGCCGCCCTGGAGATAATCCAAGGCGGCTGTATAGCGTTATCTGACGTTCACCCACGGCAAAGCCAAAAGCAAAACGCAGGTTTGCGCCAAAAGTTCTTTTTGATTACTTTTTCTTTCAAGAAAAAGTAATGACTGCCTTACTTCAGGCTCTCAGCCACGGCCACGGCCACGGCCACGGTAGCGCCCACCATGGGGTTGTTGCCCATGCCCAAGAAGCCCATCATCTCCACGTGGGCGGGGACGGAGCTGGAGCCGGCGAACTGGGCGTCGGAGTGCATCCGGCCCATGGTGTCGGTCATGCCGTAGCTGGCGGGGCCGGCGGCCATGTTGTCGGGGTGCAGGGTGCGGCCCGTGCCGCCGCCGGAGGCCACGGAGAAGTACTTCTTGCCCTGCTCCACGCACTCCTTCTTATAGGTGCCGGCCACGGGGTGCTGGAAGCGGGTGGGGTTGGTGGAGTTGCCGGTGATGGACACGTCCACGCCCTCCAGGTGCATGATGGCCACGCCCTCGCGGACGTCGTCAGCGCCGTAGCAGCGCACGTTGGCCCGCTCGCCCTCGCTATAGCGGATCTCCTTGACCACGTTGACCTTGCCGGTGGCGTAGTCGAACTGGGTCTGGACGTAGGTGAAGCCGTTGATGCGGGAGATGATCTGGGCGGCGTCCTTGCCCAGGCCGTTGAGGATAACCCGCAGGGGCTCCTTGCGGGCCTTGTTGGCGTTCTTGACGATGCCGATAGCGCCCTCGGCGGCGGCGAAGGACTCGTGGCCGGCCAGGAAGGCGAAGCACTTGCTCTCGTCGCTCAGGAGCATGGCGCCCAGGTTGCCGTGGCCCAGGCCCACCTTGCGGTCGTCGGCCACGCTGCCGTCGATGCAGAAGGCCTGCAGGCCCTCGCCGATGGCCTTGGCGGCCTCGGCGGCGGTCTGGACGTTCTTCTTCAGCGCGATGGCTGCGCCCACCACGTAGGCCCAGCAGGCGTTCTCAAAGCAGATGGGCTGGATGCCCTTGACGATCTCATAGGGGTCGAAGCCCTTGGCCTGGCAGATCTCCCGGCACTCCTCGACACTCTTGATGCCGTACTGAGCGAGGACGCCGTTGATCTTTTCGATTCTTCTCTCGTAGCTTTCAAACAGAGCCATAATTTTTGTCCTCCTCTCTTACTCGTGCCGGGGGTCAATATACTTGACCGCCGCGTCAAACTGGCCGTAGTGGCCCTTGGCCTTCTCCAGGGCGGTATTGGCATCGTCGCCCTTCTTGATGAAGTCCATCATCTTGCCCAGGTTCACGAACTCGTAGCCGATGACCTCATCGTCCTTGTTCAGAGCCATGCGGGTGCAGTAGCCCTCGGCCATCTCCAGGTAGCGGGGGCCCTTGGAGGCGGTGGCGAACATGGTGCCCACCTGGCTCCTGAGGCCCTTGCCCAGATCCTCCAGGCTGGCGCCCACGGCCAGGCCGCCCTCGGAGAACGCGGACTGGGTGCGGCCGTAGACAATCTGGAGGAACAGCTCGCGCATGGCGGTGTTGATGGCGTCGCACACCAGATCGGTGTTCAGGGCCTCCAGAATGGTCTTGCCGATGAGGATCTCACTGGCCATGGCGGCGGAGTGGGTCATGCCGGAGCAGCCCAGCGTCTCCACCAGGGCCTCCTGGATGACGCCCTCCTTGACGTTGAGGGTCAGCTTGCAGGCGCCCTGCTGGGGGGCGCACCAGCCCACGCCGTGGGTAAAGCCGCTGATGTCCTTGATCTCCTTGGCCTGAACCCACTTGCCCTCCTCGGGGATGGGAGCGGGACCATGGTACGCGCCCTTCGCGACCGGGCACATGTGCTGGACTTCGGTAGAATAGATCATGGCGAATCTTCCTTTCCTTTTATTTGAAAAGCAATTGACTTCTCTGCTCCTTTTCGGCCCGGACAGCCGGACCAACGCATAAATTATATGAAAAACCGCCCCCTTTGTCAAGGACGGCGTGACGAAAACCGAAGATTTTCTTCCGGCGGGGAGGCAGTCATTCTTTTCTTTTGAAAAAGAAAAGAATCAAAAGAAAACTTTTGGGCAAAACGGAGTTTTGCCGCCAGGGCCGGACAGGTCCCCGCCTGGAAGGGCTCCAGGCGGGGACCTGCTGCGTTACTGGCCGGGAAGGTCAATTGTCAGGGTCTTCTCGCCGGTGGTGATGGAGAAGGTTCCGAGGTACACCTTCTCTTTTTGATTCTCGGCCATGAGGCTCCCCTCCAGGCTGGAGGGGAGAAAGGACACCACCACGGTTTCCCCGCTGCAATCCTCCACCCGGTACAGCAGGGACTGCTCGTAGAACCACGCCAGGAATCCGGTCACGCTGCCGTATCCCTCCGGCAGGGAGCCGCTGAGGGTGTACGCCTGGCCGGAGGTCACATATTTGGGATAGTCCCCGTCGTCGTCTGCCAGCAGGATGAAGGGGAACAGGATCGCTTTGCTGTCGCCCCGCCCAGCATGGACATATACGGAGAGGTCCGACAGCGCAAAGATATTCCTGCGCCCGGACTCGTCCAGGCCACGGGCGGACAGCTCCAGGTACTCCTTCTCCGCCCCATCGCCCAGGATCAGCAGATAGCTGTCGTCCCGCTTCGGCGTCCCCGGGAAGAACAGGGCGTCCGAGATCTCCCCCGCGTCCTTCAGCAGCCCGGCCACCTCCCCGGCCGTCTCCTTGACACGATAAAAAATAGGGTCAGGGCCGCAGACTGTCAGCGCCCCGATGTCCAGGGTGATCCGGGTCTGGCGGATGAAGGTACATTGCGTCATGGAGTCCCTCCATTCAAAGCCGCCGCCTCCGTTGTGAGAAAGCATCCAGATACCGCAGAGAAACAGCGCCAGCACAGTCAGCAGAAAATACAGCGTGTACTTTGCATCTTTCGACATAACCTCTGCCTCCTAAAAAGTATTCCTTCCGCATCTGAAACGCGGAAGGAATACGTGATACTCTTTCTTGAAAAAGAAGCAATAAAAGTTTCTTTTGATACTTTTCTTTTCAAAGAAAAGTATGCTCACCTGTCAGCCCTTCACGCCGCCGGCGGCGAGGCCGCTGACCAGGTTCTTCTCGATGCCCATGAACAGGATGACCACGGGGATGATGGCGAAGATGGATGCGGCAAAGAGGTACTGCCACTCGATCATGTTGTAGCCGTTAAAGATGTTGATGCCCACGGTCAGGGGCTTGTAGACATCGGTGGAGATGAGGCACAGGGCCACGGTGTACTCGTTCCAGGCGTTGATGAAAATGAAAATCAGGGTGGTCACGATGCCCGGCGCGGCCACGGGCAGCAGCACCCGCAGCATGGACTGGAGGCGGTTGCACCCGTCGATGGTGGCGGCCTGCTCCATCTCCGAGGAGATGCCCATGAAGGTGCCCCGCAGCAGCCAGATGGTGAACGCCTGGTTGAAGGCCGCGTTGATGAACACCAGACCCCAGATGCTGTCCGTCATGCCCAGGGAGAGCATCACCTTATAGATACCGATGAGCAGCACCACGGGGGCGAACATCTGGGAGACGATGATGAAGCCCAGGAAGGCCGTCTGCCCCTTGAAGCGCATACGGGCCAGGGCGTAGGCCGCCGGGATGCCGCACAGCATGGCGATGGCGGTGGAGCCGCCGGCAATGAGGATGGAGTTGACCAGGTACTTGGCCATGGGGGCCCGGCTCCAGATGTCAATGAAGTTGGACCACAGGGCCTTGATGGGCAGGACGGTACCCTCGGCGCTGAAGATCTCGCCCCGGCCCTTGAGGGCCGTGCAGAGCATGGCGAAGTAGGGGTAGAGCGTCACCACGCACACGGCGATGACCACCACGTACAGCAGTACCCGCAGGGCAATCTTCTGGGGGGACATTGGCTTTTTCACAGCGCTCCCGTTCATTACTCGTCATCTCCTTTCCGCAGGGTGTAGACCATGTACACGCTGGCGCACACCAGCAGGATGATAAACCCGATAACCGACACGGCGGCGGCCTCGCCCTGCCGGCCGTTGTAGAAGGCCAGCTTGTACAGGTACGTCACCAGAGTGTCCGTGTGGTTGGCCGGGTCGCCCTTGGTCATGGTCCAGATGATGGGGAAGGAGTTGAAGACGTAGATGATGTTCAGCACCGTGCTCACCGTCAGGGAGCTCTTTACCAGGGGCAGGGTGATCTTGAACAGCTTCTGCCAGTAGTTGGCGCCGTCCACCGTGGCGGCCTCGTAGTAGGTGGTGTCGATGCTCTGGAGGCCGGAGAGGACGCAGAAGCAGACAAAGGGGATGGTGACGAAGATGCCGCAGGCGATCTCCCAGGCGAAGTAGGCCTCCGGCGTGGGGGTCCAGTTCACCGCCTCCTTGATAATTCCCAGCTTCAGCAGCAGGGTGTTGAGGGTGCCGTAGTCCTTGTTGATGATGAAGTTCCAGGCGCTGGCCTGGACCACCAGGGTGGTCGCCCAGGGGAAGACCACGATGGCCCGGGCCGCTTTCCGTCCCCGGAACTGGTTGTTGAGAATCAGCGCCAGGACGAAGCCCAGTATGGTGGACAGCACCACCACGGCCACGGTCCATACGATGGTGTTTTTGAGCACCAGGCCGAAGGCGGAGCCATTGATAACCTTAGTGAAGTTGGCGATGCCGTTGAATCCCTTGATTTTGCCCGCCTTACTCACGTCGCTCATGGACATCTGGAACACGGAGATAATGGGCACCAGGATAAACACCGCCATCAGGATGACGCTGGGGGCAATCCAGATATAGGGTTCGATCTTGCGCAGGGCCCTCCCCCGGGGGGAGAGGCCGGCCGCAGGGGCTTTCTTACTCACGGGGACACCTCCCTATTCTTCCTAACACACTGGGACGCCTTTTCCACCGGAAGCGGGCGCGCCCCGTACATTTGATAAAAGCCGCGGGCCGAGCAAAGCGGCCCGACCCGCGGCGTGCGTATTCTCTTGGTACCGGTTTAGCCGGCAACGATATCAGCCTGGAGGTTATCCAGCAGCTCCTGGACGTTGCCGCCCAGCAGAGCCTGCTGCTGCACGTCGATGACGCCCTGCTTCACATCGGCCCACTTGGCCTGGGCAGTGGGATAGAACTTGCAGGAGCCCACGATCTCAACCCAGGAGGCCATGCGCTCGTCAGCGGCAGCCGCGATCTCGCCGCCGGTCTTGGTGGCGGGCAGGAAGTCCTCCATCAGGACCCAGTCGGAGTAGCGCTCATCCTCATAGAAGAAGTCGAAGAAGGTCTTGATGGCCTCGAGCTTCTCATCGGAGTGGCCGTTGTCGAAGCACATGAAGCGGTCCATGACGCCGGCGGAGACGGAGGGCTTGCCCTCGTTGGTGGGGATGGGGGCGGTGCCGTAGTTGATGACCTCGTCAGGCTCCTTGTCCACAGCGATGTAGGTGGGGATGGAGTTGGGCCCGATCATCATGGCCAGCTGGCCGGCGCCGAACAGATCCTGCAGGGTGTAGCGGGTCTCGTTGGCGGGGTCGGAGTTGGTCAGGCCGGCGTTGACCAGGCCAACAGCGTACTCAACGGCCTCCACGTTCTCGGGGCTGTTGAGGGTCCAGTTGCCGTCGGCATCGGTGAAGTCGCCGCCGTTGTTCCAGATGTAGTAGGCGAAGGCGGCCTGGCCCTCGTCGGTGGTCATGTCGATGCCCCAGGGATAGATGTTGGAGTCATAAGCCTTCAGCTTCTCGCAGGCGGCGGTCAGCTCATCCCAGGTGGTGGGGACCTCCACACCGGCGGCCTCCAGGATGTCCGCGTTGTAGTACAGGGCGCGGGCGGAAGCCAGATCGGGGACAGCCCAGATGGTGCCGTCAATGTTGGACTGCTCCAGGAAGGCGTCGTAGAACTTGGCGTAGGTCTCCTCGGAGACGTAGTCCTTGGCGGGCAGGAGCAGATCGTCAGCCTGATAGTCGGCGAACACGTCGATGTTCAGGATGTCGGGGGCGGCGTCGCCGGAGATGCGGGTGTTGACCACGGTGTAGATGTCGTTCCAGGAGACAACCTCCACGTTCAGGTTGATGTTCTCATAGGTCTTGTTGAACTCGTCCTGGAAGTCGGCCCACCACTTGGCGGTGTTCTGGCCGTACTGGGCGGCGATGACGCTGATGTCGATCTTGTCGCCGGAGGGCTCGGCGGGAGCCGGGTCAGCGGGGGCGTTGTCGGCAGGAGCATTGTTGGCAGGAGCGTTGTTGGCGGGGGCCTTGTTGTTGCCGCCGCCGCAGGCCACCAGGGCCAAGGTCATCACGAGGGCGAGCAGCAGTGCAAGAGATTTCTTCATTTTCAATAAATTCCTCCTTAAACAGTTTGACAAAAGCGGCGCTCCCGCACGGGCCGGGGTGCGGCTTGCATGAGAAGCGCCGTTTTCCCTTCCTATTCTATCTGGTTTGCCGCCGGAATGATAGGACTGAGCGTCCAGAAAATAGCAAAATCGTTCGCAAAGAGTAAGATTGTACGAACTATAAAAAATATTTCGATGATCTTCGTCACTTTAACCAAGATGCTGGGCCTTCCAGCGGCCTTTTTCACGGTAATTTCTGGGGGTTGTGCCGGTGAGGGAGCGAAAAACCCGCGAAAAGTAGTTGTAGTCGCTGATACCCACCGCCTCCGCCACGGCGGCGATGGGCAGATCGCTCTGGATCAGGAGGGCCTTTGCCTCCTCGATGCGCCGCCGGGCGATGAGCCAGGTGAGGGTCCGGCCGCCGGAGAGCTCCTTGGCCAGGCGGCACAGCTTGGTGCGGCCGATGTGCAGCTGGGCGGAGACGGAGGCCAGGGACAGCTTCTCCATGTAGTGCTGGTCCAGATACAGCTCCAGCTTCTGCAGGTCCGTCTGCCCGGCGATGGAGATCATCCCCTTGAGCTGGATATAGGCGGCCAGGGCCTCCAGAAGCTCCGAGCAGGCCTTCACCTCCCTGGGGGAGTACCGCCGGAACTGGAAAAAGGCGGGGCGCAGCTGGTCCGGCCCGCCGGGGTACCAGTCCAGGGCGGCGCGGGTGCGCGCCCACTGCTCCTCCATGGGGGACTCGTCCAGAAAGCAGCCGAAGACCAGATAGGCCAGGGGGCTGGCTTTATCGTAAAGAGGCATGAGCGCCTCGCAGACGCCGGCGTGGCACCGGTAGAACTGGAAGCCCCTGGCGGCGGAGTAGCTCTTGATTTTCCACCGGTCGCAGGCCACGCACCGTGCGTGGCCCTCCGGGCGATCGTTGATCGCCCGGCAGAAGGGCGGATGATCCTCAAAGAGGTTGATGTCCCGTCCCTGGGGGTCCAGAATGTTGGCCGGAATGCCGGTAAAGGTGTAGAGGCTGGTGAGCAGCTCCTGCAGCTGCTCCTGGTCAAACAGTACGTTCATAAAAAGCGCCCTCCCCGCTCCTGAGCTTTTTTCAAAAATTTGGAAAATGGCCGTGGTACGAAAAAAGAGCGGAGGCCGCCACAGCGGCCTCCGCTTAGCGCGCCTTGACGAGCCAGACGCCGCCGGAGGTCCCCAGGACCTCCTCTGAAAATTCCGCTCCGGCCTCCGCCAGGGCCGCGCGCAGCTCCCTGTACGCGTCCTCCGTCAGCCGGTACACCTCGCCGCCGGTCCAGGGCAGGCCCAGGCGCTCCTCCACCCAGGCGCCCGCCTCAAGGCTGGCGGTGGTCAGCATCAGCGTCTCCCCCGCAGCCTTGGGGGCGATCGCTCCGAACTCCGCACCCTGGACCCGGATCTCGGGCGAGACAGCGGCCGGGGCAGGTGCTGCCGGAGCGTCCGTGGGCTCTCCCGCTCCGGCCAGCGCTTCGGCCGGGACAGGCTCCCCGGCGTCCGAATCCTCCGCGGGAGCCCCCTCCGTCTGGGGTGCCGCATCCGCCGCCGGCGGCGCCTTGGCATCGCTCCGGGGCGGAGCCGCGTCCAGCTCCAGAGCCATTTCCGCCTGCTCCTCCGGCAGGGCCTCCGCCGGGGCGGCGTTCTCCTCGCCGCTCTGGGCGGCGCAGTCGGCGGCGACCATGCTCCTGCTGGCAATCCGGGTGGCGTCCAGCCGCCATACCCCCAGCGCCGCAAGGGCGCAGCAGGCCGCCAGGACCGCGCCGGGGACCCAGCGCCGCCGGCGGGGGAGGGGGATGCTCTTCTCCGGCTGCTCCTGGGGCGTCTCCCGGACACGGTCCATCACCCCGGCGGCAAAGTCCGCCGGCAGGACGATGGACTCCAGGGAAAAGGCGTCGTGAAGCGCCCGCACGTCCTCAAAATAGGCCCGGCAGGCGGGGCAGGCCTCCAGATGGGCCGTCAGCTCCGCCAGTTCCGCCTCAGAGGCCTCCCCGTCCACCGCCAGGCTGGCCAGCAGCGCAAAATCTTCACAGCTTCTCATTTCCGCCCTCCCTTCTCCGCAGCGTTCTCTGACAGGTTAGACGGAAGGTAGCCGGATAAGTTCCCGCTTTTCAGCAGGATTTTTCGCAGCGCCCCCCGGGCCCGGGACAGCCGGGACTTCACCGTCCCCAGATCCACGCCCAGCTGTCCGGCAATCTCCTCGTAGCTCAGCTCCTGGTACTCCCGCAGCTCCAGCACCTGCCGGTGATCCCGGCTCAGCTCGCCCATGCCCCAGCGCACCGCCTCCCGAAGGGCCTCGCCCTCCGCCCGCTCCTGGGGCGTGGGGGCGGCGTCCACGGCGTTCAGGCCCAGGGCCTCGTCGTTGAGGCTGGCCTCATTGCGCTGGCGGCGGGTCCGGCGCAGATGGTCGATAGCCGCGTTGGCCGTCAGCCGGTAGAGCCAGGTGGCGAACCCCGCCTCCCCGCGGAAGGAGGGCAGGCCCCGCCACGCGGCCAGGAACGCCTCCTGTGCCACGTCCGCCGCGTCCTCCTGGTTCCCGGTCGTCCGCAGAGCCAGCGCGTATACTCGTTTTTCATACAAGGCGACCAGCTGGGCGAAGGCGTCCTGATCGCCCTCCGCCGCCGCGCGGACCAACTCCTCAACCGTCATGGAGATCCCTCTTGATCCCGTCCGTCACCCGGTAGACGTCTTCAAGCGTCTCCATGCGGACGATCTGTTCTTTGTAGTAGGAGGCGTGGGGCACGCCCTTGAGGTACCAGGCGTAGTGCCGCCGGGCGCAGAGGACGGCCACCTTCTCGCAGCCGTACCGGGCGGCCAGCTCGATCTGCCGCACGGCCGTGGCGGACCGCTCCGCCAGGGGCGGCCGGTCCGGGACAGGCTCCCCGGCCAGGGCGGCCCCTGCCTGCTGGAAGAGCCAGGGGTTGCCGAAGCAGCCCCGGCCAATCATGGCCATGTCCGCCCCGGTCTGCCGGAGAATGCGCACCGCGTCCTGGGGGGAGAACACGTCCCCGTTGGCGATGACCGGGATGGATACCGCCTCCTTCACCTCCCGGATGGTGGTCCAGTCGGCGACGCCGCCGTACATCTGCACCCGGGTCCGGCCGTGGACGGCGATGGCGGACACGCCCGCCTGCTCCAGCATACGGCTCAGCTCCACGGCGTTGACGCTGCCCTTGTCCCAGCCCCGGCGCATCTTCACCGTCACCGGTACGGGGCTGGCCCTCACCACCGCCTCCGCCAGCCGCGCCGCCTTCTCCGGGTCCCGCATGAGGGCCGCGCCGTCGCCGCTGGAGACCACCTTGCCCACCGGGCAGCCCATGTTGATGTCCAGGATGTCCGCCCCGCTGGCCTCAATGGCAATCTGGGCCGCCTCGGCCATGCAGGGGATGTCGCTGCCGAAAATCTGGGCGGCAAAGGGGGCCTCCCCGGGGAAGGGCCGGAGGAGCTGGCGGCTCTTCTTGTCCTGGTAGCACAGGGCCTTGGCGCTGACCAGCTCGGTGCAGGTCAGCCCCGCCCCCAGCTCGGAGCAGATCTGCCGGAAGGCGGCGTCCGTCACCCCCGCCATGGGCGCCAGCGCCAGACGGGAATCTATCTCAATGGTTCCAATTCGCATGGGGGCCTCCTGCCGCCGGTATCCGTCCGCCGCGTCCGGGGCGGGGGATGCCGGTCGTTTTTCCACCATTATAACACGGCCGGGGAAAAAGGGCAAGCGTTCCGCCGGAGAGAGAGGAACCGGCCGCCGCGCCGCTCTCCGGCCGCAATCTTTGGTACAGTGGCCGCGATGCTTCCCTTACAATCCGTCCCCGGATCCGCTATACTTACTGGTAGAGAAGGGGGGATTTTGTGGAAATATTGGAGAAGCTTTTGAAAAAAATAAAATTAAACCCAAACAAGCAAAGCATGTTCCGATCAACCTGCCCCCAAAAGCCGGGGGCGGCCCGATCGACACGGCAAACGCCGGAGCGCCGCGCTCCCGCGGCGGGGGCCCTGGAAACATGGACGCGGGGACTGGACCGCATTCGGTATCTCCCGGCCGGGGAGGTCCCGGAGCTTCTGGAGGACACGAAATGAACCTGAGTACGCTCTTGTTCCGTCTGGGCATCACGCCGAACTACAAGGCATACCACCAGATCATCACCGCCATCACCCTGTCATCGGAGAACACGGGCCTGCTGATGCTGGTGACGAAGCAGCTGTACCCCGCGGTGGCGCAGACCTACCACACCAGCTGGCGGGCGGTGGAGCGGAATATCCGGCTGGCGTCGGACCGGGCCTGGCAGTGCAATCCGGCGCTGCTGGCGGAGTTGGCGGGCCATCCCCTGGCCGATACGCCAACCTCCTCCCAGCTGATCGCCATCCTGGCGGGGTGGTATGAGAAGGAGGGCGCCGGGGAGGAGTCCGGGCGGTAGAGCCGGCGGACGGAGGACAGGGGAGCGGCCGGCCTCCCGCCAGTTTGAACGAGAACCCCCGGGCGGAGTTTTCTCCGTCCGGGGGCTTCTGTCTGTCTGGAGGGGGCTGCCTACGTCTTTCGCAGCCAGTCCGGCAGGGTCCTGCTGCGCACGCCGGAGACGATGCCCAGCGCGGCGTAGAGGGTGAGGATGGAGCTGCCGCCGTAGCTGAAGAAGGGGAGGGTCAGCCCGATGACGGGCATGACGAACAGGCACATGCCGATGTTCTCCACGGTCTGGAAGATGAGCATGGTGGCAAAGCCCACGCAGATGAGGGCGTCCATGGAGCTCTTGGCCAGCCGGGCGGTCTGGAAGCAGCGGTAGACCAGGAGGAACTCCAGCGCGATGACCGCCAGACAGCCCGCCATGCCCAGCTCCTCGCCGCACACGCAGAAGATGAAGTCCGTCTGCCGGGCGGGGAGGCTCCCCTGGGCCCCCTGGGTCTGAATGCCCTGGAACAGGCCCTGGCCGAAGAGGCCGCCGCTGCCCAGAGCCAGCATCCCCCGGGTCTGCTGGAGGCCGGTGCCCAGCGGATCGTAGCTGTGGTCAAAGAGCACCTGAAAGCGCCGCACCCAGTAGCCCGGCAGCTTCTCAAACACCGCCAGCAGGCCGACCGCGACGCCCAGTCCGCCGATGCCGATGACGAACCAGTACCACGCCAGCCCCGCCGCCAGAGCCATTCCGGCGTAGATCACCAGGTACACCAGTCCGCTGCCCGCGTCGTGGGAGAAGAAGTAGATCCACACAAACATCAGCCCCGCGTGGGCGGCGGGAAAGACCAGGGAGCCCAGCCCCTTCATCCCGCGGTTGTCCCGGAACCAGGCCATCTGCTTGGCCAGCAGGACGGTGAAGGACAGCTTCACCACCTCGGCCGGCTGGATCTGCACCGGGAAGTGGGGGATGGCCAGCCAGGCCTGGTTGCCCGTGGTCTCCCCGCCCACGCCGAATTTCCACAGCAGGGCGATGAAGCCCAGGTTGAAGACGAAAAACAGCCCCCACTTCTCCGAGAAGTGCTCCACATCCACGTTGGAGAGGATGAAATAGGCCCCGATGCCCATGACCGCGCCGGCGGTCTGGATGATCACCCGGCGCAGCTGGTAGGACGTCCCCCTGTAGGCCGTGGCGCTGGCGATGAGCACAATGCCGAAGGCCGTACAGACCAGACACAGCCCCAGCAGGACCATGTCCGCCTTTTTTACAATGTATTTCACGGCCGCCAGCAGCCGGTTGAAGATGGTCACAGCAGTGCCTCCTGAGGAAATTTCCATATGATCCGTTAGTTTACCACACAACCTGTTTTCTGTAAACCGTTGAGGGCCAAAATTTAGGAAACCGTAAAATTTAAGGGGATTGGCGGTCATTCCGTCAATTTTGTAACTGTAAAAATTTTCCAACAATTTGGCCTCAAAACCCTTGATTTACAAACATGCGACAGAATTGGTCCCAGAAGCGGCCGACGGGCGGAATGTTATTTTTTCGCTAAATAACAAATCAACTCTTGACGTTTTGGAAGTTTTTATATATGATTGTGTCGCAATAAACAGTAAAGGAGGGCTGCATATGGAGTTTCAGATTGGCGGCAGGCTCAAAGAGCGGCGCAAGTCAAAGGGACTGAGCATTACGGACCTGGCGGAGCAGAGCGGCGTCAGCACCGGCCTCATCAGCCAGATCGAGCGGGATTTGGTGGTGCCCTCTGTGGTCAACCTCTACCGCATTGCCCAGGTACTGGACGCGGACATCAACTATTTCTTTGAGAATGAGCAGGCCGAGGCGGTTCAGATCACCCGCTGCGGCGAACACAAGCAGATGATCACCGACCAGGGCAACGGCATTTACAAGCTGTTCACCTCCAGCCGGAAGGGGCACGTTCTGGATCTGGTTCAGGTCACCCTGCGGGGCGGCGAGGACTACTCCAGGGAGATGGTTGCCCATAAGGGGGAGGAGTGCGGCTTCGTGCTCAAGGGGGTGCTGACGCTACTGGTGGAGGACCGGGAGTACCGGCTTCACGAGGGGGACAGCGTCTATTTCCGCAGCAGCGTCCCCCACAAGTACACCAACCGGGACAACGAGGACTGTGTATCCGTATGGGCGATGACCCCCACGTTTTTCTAGTGCCCTGGAGTCTGTTTGAAAACCGTCAAAACGCCGTCTGAGGGCATCTTTTTCCGCTGAAGCGTCGTTGATTTCCCTTGAAATCCGTCAGGATTCCTGCGGAAAATCGCCTTGCTCAGCAAAAAAATCCACCCTTATCCGGCATTCCGCCAGTTTTAAAACAGACCCTGGGCGGGCGGCCAATGCGCTCTTAATGCGGCGGCTGACCGAATCTGCGGCCCGGTGACGTGGAATTGCCTGTGTCAAAAAAGTCCTGCCGGACGGCCAAGACGTGCGCGGTACGGACGAAAAGAGCTCCCCGGCCCAATGCGGAAGGGCCGGGGAGCTCTTTTGCGCTCCGGGGGATAGCAGGCGAAACGGAGTTTCGCCCAAAGGTTTTCTTTTGAATCTTTTTTTTCAAAAGAAAAGAATGGCTGCCTTACCCGATGGTCCGCCGGATGAGGTCATGGAAGTTGCGGTAGGCGATCTTCTCCAGCTCCTCCTGGTTCAGACCCAGGCCCTTCAGGCGCTGGATCAGATCCGGGATCTTGGAGCAGTCCTCCAGGCCCGCGATGGCCGGGGGATCGCTGGTCATGGAGCTCATGGCCTCCTCCTCCAGGAACTCGAAGAAGTCGAACCCGCAGCTGACGTGGTCAATGCCCATGACGTCGATCATGTGGGCCGCGTGGCGGATGATGTGGTCCAGATTCTGCTTGGCGGGGTCCGCGTCCACGAACTGGCGGAAGGAGTTGATGCCAACCACGCCCCCCAGGTCCCGGATGGCCCGGAGCTGATCGTCGGTGAGGTTGCGGGGCACGTCGCACAGGGCGCGGCAGTTGGAGTGGGTGGCGGCGATGGGGGCGGAGGCGATCTTCACCACATCCCAGAAGGACTTCTCGTTGATGTGGGACATGTCCAGCAGCATGTGCTTGTCCTGGATCTTCTTCACCGCTGCCCGGCCGGCCGCCGTGAGGCCCCGGTCCGGGTCCCCCTTCACGCCGGTGGCCAGGGCGTTCTGCTCGTTCCAGGTCAGCCCCGCGTGGCGGCACCCGAAGTCGTAGTACCAGTCGATGAGGTCCAAATCCTCCCCGATGGCGGCCAGACCCTCGATGCCGATAAACACGTAAAACCTTCCGGCCTCCCGTGCCGCCATCATCTCATCAAAGCTGTGGACCACGGTCACCGCGCCGCTCTCGTCCATCTCCGCCCGGATGGCGTCCATGATGTCCCTGGTGCGGGCCATGGGGTCCGCGTCAAAGGGCGGGTCCACCCAGATGACGAAGATGCTGCCCTCCACGCCGCCCTTGCCCAGGCGATCCATGTGGCGGCGGTTCAGCACGTCGCCGCCGCCCCGCAGCCGCTGTACGGTCACATCGGTCCAGATGTCTGAATGCGCGTCAAAAATTTTCATTGTTATCTATTCTCCATCACAACACAAGCGGGGGTTGAATTTCCAGCATGGA
Organism: uncultured Oscillospiraceae bacterium; assembly: GCA_910588365.1. Classification (GTDB taxonomy): domain Bacteria; phylum Bacillota; class Clostridia; order Oscillospirales; family Oscillospiraceae; genus Pelethomonas. The sequence goes on from CAJUQS010000028.1 coordinate 19,205, forward strand.
AAGGGGGGAGGGGCCCGAGACCCCTCCCGCAAAGCTTGAGATTACACGCCCAGAACGATGCCCACCACAGTACCGGCATAGGTACCGATGACATAGCCCAGGGTGCCCACCAGCATGGCGGGACCGACCAGCTTCGCCCAGCCCTGGGAGATGGCCATGCCGGCGGCGGTCGTCGGTCCGCCGATGTTGGCGTTGGAGGCGATGATGGCGTCCTCCAGATCGAACCTGCAGAGCTTCGCGCCCACAAAGCAGAACAGCATGTTGATGACCACCATCATGAACGTCAGCACCAGGAACAGGGGGGCCTCGGTGACGACGGTGTAGATGTTGGCAGGCACGCCGATGACGAACAGGAACAGGTAGATGAGGTAGGTGCCGATCTCCTGGGAGCCGTGCATCTTCTCAACGGGCTTGGAGAAGAAGGTGGCCACAATGACGGAGATGGTGGTGATCCACACGTACTGGCTGCCGAGGAACTTGCCCACGAAGTCCTTCAGGACCTCCTGGAAGTTGCTGGGCAGGTCCACCGCCATAGGGCTGAAGATGCCGGCGATGATGTTGGCAAGCCAGACCACGGCCACGGCGAAGGCGAAGTTCATGGCCACGTCCATCAAGGAGATGTCCTTGCGGCTCCAGAAAGCGGCCGCCTGTGTCTGGGCGGCGCTCTTGTCGGTCTTGCCGCTCTCGATCTCGTCGATGTGGGGGTGGGTGAACTTGCTGCGGAAGAAGCGCATCCCGGCAAAGGCGATCAGCACGAAGAAGTACAAAGCCATCAGCAGGTTGTCCGCCACGGTGGCCGCGGCAGCCACGTCGGTACCCTGGAGGCCGTGCTGGGCGGCCATGGCGGAGAAGTTGACGCCGCCGCCGATGTAGGAGCCGGTCATCATGGAGGCCACCGCCGCCAGATCGTGGGCGCTGCCGCCGGTGGCGGTGTAGGCGCCGCTCAGGGTGAAGTAGGCCAGGAAGGCGCCCACGATGGTGCCCACCGCGCCGATGAAGAAGATGACCAGCATCTTGCCGGCCTCCTTCCAGATCTTCTTCAGGTTGCACTGGAGCAACAGCAGGGGGATGCCCATAGGCACCACAAAGCCCCAGACGATGTCGTCATACAGGACGCTGTTGATGGGGATGATGCCCACGTTGGCCATGACCATGGCCAGAATCAGGGCGATGATCGCGCCGGAGACCTTGGACGCCCACTGGTACTTCTGCTCCAGCCAGATGGACAGGGCCACGGACAGGCACATGACGCCCATGAGGCCCCAGGTGTTGTCCGCCTGGATGAGGGGATGACCGAGCAGTGCTTCAAAAATCATGCTCTCTTTCCTCCTAAAAAAATTTTTGACGGCCCGCCGTCCAGGTGGTCTCAGGCGGTCCCGTCTGCACCCATTATAGATGTAAACAATCCGTTAATCAACAAAATTCTGAAAGATTTTTCAAAATACTACATTTCTCACAAGAAAGGGTCAAAATTTTCATGCATTTTTTTGTTTTCCCGGGGTTCGCCAAACGGGCCATCCGTGTTTTTGCGGCAGTGCGAAAAATTTTGCTTTACAAACGCGGAGATTTCTGCTATACTGCAATTCAGCCAAACACGGTGCGCCGTTTTTACGGCGGCGGTACAATTGAATATGCGCCCGTAGCTCAGTTGGATAGAGTGACAGACTCCGACTCTGTAGGCCACTGGTTCGAATCCAGCCGGGCGTACCAGATCCCCCTGAAAGCGAGAGTTTTCAGGGGGATTTCCCTACATTAGATAGAAAAATAAGGAGGAATTTTCCATGTCCAAATACGCCGGAACGCAAACTGAGAAGAACCTGGAGGCCGCTTTCGCCGGAGAGTCCCAGGCCCGGAACAAGTACACCTATTTCGCCTCCAAGGCCAAGAAGGAGGGCTTCGAGCAGATCGCCGCCCTGTTCCTCAAGACCGCCGACAACGAGAAGGAGCACGCCAAGATGTGGTTCAAGGAGCTGGAGGGCATCGGCTCCACCGCCGAGAACCTGGGCGCCGCCGCGGATGGCGAGAACTACGAGTGGACGGACATGTACGAGGGCTTCGCCAAGACTGCCGAGGCCGAGGGCTTCCCCGAGCTTGCCGCCAGGTTCCGCATGGTCGGGGAGATCGAGAAGCACCACGAGGAGCGCTACCGCGCCCTGCTGAAAAATGTGGAGGCGCAGGAGGTTTTCAAGAAGAGCGGGGTCAAGGTCTGGGAGTGCCGGAACTGCGGGCATATCGTGGTGGGTCCGGCGGCGCCGGAAATCTGCCCCGTCTGCGCACATCCCCAGGCTTACTTCGAGGTTCACGCGGAGAATTATTAAATAGAGGCGCGGCAGCGGCATGGAGCGGGGCTCCATGCCGCTGAAATCTGCGGATTATAAAAATTTTTCAAAGAGTCTTTACAAAAGGTATACCGCCTGATATACTATACTTCCTGTATTTTGCGTTCCGGCGGGGCCTGCCGGACGCCGGAAATCAAGAGAATGAGGTTGACAGAGAGAAGATGAAGTCCAATTTTTCCAGGGTCCTCTCCCTGCTGCGGCAGGAGAAGGGCGTCAGTCAGAGGAAGGCGGCGGCGGAGCTGGGCATCAGCCAGGCCCTGCTCAGCCACTATGAGAACGGCATCCGGGAGCCGGGGCTCAATTTCGTATCCAAGGCCTGCGACTACTACCACGTGTCGGCGGACTACCTGCTGGGGCGCACCCTCAGCCGGGACGGGGCCATCATTGAGATGGAGGAGCTGGCCGACGCCAGCGAAGCCAGGGAGAATCTCCGGGGCAGCATTCTGGCGAAGCTGCAAAAGAAGCTGGTGGTGAATACCGCCAGCGTCCTGTTCGATCTGCTGGGTCAGACCGGCAGCAGGGAGGCCGTCGCCCAGGCGGGGGCCTATCTCAGCAGCGGGCTGTACCAGCTGTTCCGGCAGCTCTACCGGGCGGCCGGCGGAAACGAGAGCTATTTCTCCACCGGCAGCCGGGCCTTTGATCTGGACGTGCTCTCGGCGGACATGACCCTCGCCCGGATCCGCTACGCGAAGGCGCTGGAGGAGTACAGGGGGGAGTTCCCGCCTGTTGACGCGCAGTCCCTGGCGGAGGGGTACCAGGGGTTGGCCCAGGCGGTGGCACAGGTATTCCACAATACGGACGAGCGGGTGAAGGAATTGGAAAAAGGGGAATAAGGAGACAGCTGGCGGGGCCACCCCGGCCCCGAACCCCGGATACCTTTTTGTACGGACAAAAAGGTACCAAAAAGCCGCCCAGGGGCTCCGCCCCTTGGGAATCCCCAATTCCTTGTTTATTTGCCCTTTGCTGTAGCTGGATTGATTCTACCGGCGGCGCGAACCCTTCGTCTGCCGCCCTTCTGCGTCTACCCACGAGTCCTATCGGGGGCGAAGCAGCGGAGGGAGCGCGGTGCGCGGATCGCGTCATTGGGCCTGTGGCACAACGACCGCTCGGGCGGCGCAGCGATTCGGAGGGCCCCCTTGCAGGGCCTATCCCTTTAAGGGCCTGTTTAATATCTCAGCGTGTGCGGATTGGCGAGATAGGTTTTTTGTCCTGCAAGGCAAAAAGCTGCAGCAATCCATATCGTGCAATGACCCCATCGAGGGGTCATGCACGATTATTCTGCACAGGCGCTCGATGCGCCTGTTGCAGAATCCTGACGGATTGCAAGGATTTTTAACGCAGTCAGGGCGGAAAATATGCCGCCAAG
>CAJUQS010000029.1 GCA_910588365.1 uncultured Oscillospiraceae bacterium
AAGACTGTACCTCCAAGATTGCTTGGCGCCGCAATCAAACAGCTACCGGTTTCGACATTTATTATATACGTTCGAGGAAATATTTGCAATCCGTTCAGGGGCTTATTTCATTGTTTACTGGTACGCAATATTTGACAGGGTGCTTTCACCCGATGAACCGGAAAGCGGTGCGTTCCACACTGCCTGGAACGCACCGCTTTGTTTCATGGGGTTACGCATAGAAGTTGACGCTGTTGGGTATCCCGACGAACATATAGCAGTAGGTTATGCCGTCGTGCAGAGTCACGCCCACGCCAATGCAGTCGCATCTGGAGTCAATCATCGTCTGGAAGTGACCGGGGGAGTAGATCCAGTTGTTGATGGCGCGTTTGGCGGCGTCGGCTGTGCCGGTGAACACGGTCAGGTTGTCGCCGAAGCCGTAGGGGTATCCAGCGTCGGCAGCAGCCTGGCTCTCCTCCGGAGCGTGATGCCAAGTATAGCGTAGGTTGGAGCAGGTTTGGGCGGCGTTCATCAGGGCATCGCTGACAGGCAGCTCCGGCACCCCGTTGTCCTTTCGGGTTTGGTTGATGAGGTGAATCATCTCTTGGCGTATCTCCAGGTTGTCCGTCAGGCCAGTGTTATCGCCGCTGGCAGGAGTTTCTGGTGTGATGGGGGCTGCGGAGCCGACTGTCAGTGTTACGCTCCCGCGCTCACCGGCGCTGTTGGATGCGGTAATCTCCGCAGTGCCTTCCGCCTTGGCGACAGCCACCCAGAAGGTCAGCGCTTGCTCCACCGACACCGTGTCCGGGTCGCTGGAGGTGACGGTGTACTCTGTACCACTGGGGCCGATGATAAGGCCGCTGCGCTCTCCCACCTTCAGGGTACTGCCCTTGTAACTGCTTACCCGGACGGGTTTGTCAGGCGTTTCCGCTGCCATGGCGGGGATGGTGAGACCGATAGTGAGGGCGGCCGCAGTCAGTGTGGCGAAAATACGTTTTTTTATGCTGGTCATACTTTTTCCTCCTGTATTCCATATTTTTGGGTGCTTTTGCAAGCAATACAATACTGGAATGGAGTCTGTAAGTCGAGTGATTTTCGAGAATAAAATGTAGAAATACAGAGATGAAAAGCAAGCAAATTGCACAGTCGACAGGTCTTTAAGAAATCTGCTTATCATTGTAGACGGAGGTGCAATTCATCGCTTGATACCTCCCCAGAGTTGACAGTCGGTTTAAGACAGCCTGATTCAAATTTGACCACTTTCTTGGCCTGGAACAATATTGCTTCAGGACTGGAAACCCAAGTGCCGCAAGGGTTTCTGACCACATAACCAGCCACAGACAGGAGTGGAATACATGGAAACGCTGTTTTCAAAGAGTGTCGGAAAGCAAATGAAATGGAGCAAAAACGGCCATAAACAAGCGGAAAATGTGTAAAAAATATTGCCATGGCAGTTGGTAAGGATGAGGTCGGCGGTTCGAATCCGCCCAGCAGCTCCAAGAAAAAACCCCCGTAACTGCACGGGGTAATGTCAAGAATAATGCGCAAAATAGTTTGCAGGCTCTGGCAGAATAGAATCAGCCAGCAGTAGAGGCATCCTCCAGGGTAGCCTCTAAGTGCTTCATATTCATGTACTTCTTGTTGCCCCACTGGGTGCCGGCTACATGGCGGAACCTGGCACAGACCAGCATCAAAGCAGAATTGCCATCCGGGAAGCAGCCCACTACTCTGGTGCGGCGGCGGATCTCCCGGTTGAGCCGTTCCATGACATTGTTGTTGGTGGGTTTGGCAGAATAATATGTGTAAGAATTATTCGACAGAAAACCACTATCGCACAAAAAAGCGCTTAAATCTTCTTAAATACAAAAGTTTCCAGCATACTATCTGTATACGCAGTAGTAAATGTGAACACAGACATTATGCTGGAAAATGCTAATACCAGGAAAATTTATGCAGTCTCCTTTGGTCTAAGAGCCTGCTTAATATCTCAGCGTGTGCGGATTGGCGAGATAGATTTTTTGCCCTGCAAGGCAAAAAGCCACAGAAATCCTGACGGATTGCAAGGATTTTTAACGCAGTCAGGGCGGAAAATATGCCGCCAAGGCGGGCGCGGGGAGATGTTAAACAGGCTCTAAGGTAAAAGCCACTTTGAGAAATCTTCGGGTCCGTTCTCTCGATGCGCTTGATACTGCTATTCAATTTGCCTTTCGCTGTGTCTCAACGCATGATTGTCTTGGATGGTTTCGACACGCTGGTTATTGTTTATTTTGAGAATTGCTTCTAAGTTCTTTTTGATACTTTTTCTTTCAAGAAGAAGCATGGCTGCCATCCCCGTACAGGACCTGCAGGGCCGGGTTGTTCCGTTCCGCGTCCTTCAGCGTCTCCAGGAGGGCCCGGCCGTAGTCCCCCAGGCGCTCCTCCAGCAGTTCCCGGCGCAGGACGACTAGGCGGACGGGGGTTCCCCGCTCGGTGAGGACGTCGTAGAGGGCGTCTAGGTTCCGCCCCCAGCAGTCCGGCAGGCCCAGGGCCGCCGCCAGCAGCTCGTAAGCGGATTCCCGGGAGCACACGGCCCCCCCGTCAAGAGTGATGGTTTCCATGGTGGCCGCTCCCCTCGCATTCCACGGTGAGGACCCCGTTCTCCTCATAGAAGGCCAGCTGGGTGAAGCTCTCGTAGTGGTCCTCTGTGTAGTAGATGGCCTCATCGGAGTACACCAGCCGCTTGGCACCCCGGCTGGAAGCACCGTCGGTGCCGATGTCGCACTCGTGATAGCTCCCGTCGGGCAGGATGCCCTCCCGGTTGCCGAACCGATCCCCGCCGATGGCACAGCCGGGGACCACCTTGTCCACCGCTCCGCCGGTCCAGCCCAGATCCCGGGCCTCGCTCTTGGTGATGTAGTTGTCCGGCAGGCGCCCGTAGAGGTACAGGTACAGGGACACCTCCTCCAGGCTGTTGTAAGTGCCGTCCTCCTCCACCGGGGCGGAGACGGCCTCCACTGGGCCTGTCCCGTCCTCATAGGGGACCTCCCCCTCCGCGTAGCCGGTGTCCGGCTGGGCAGGCTCCTCATGGTGCAGGCTGTCCTCCTCCGGTGGATAGACCTGCTGGGACTCCTGGCCGGGGACGCCGGTAACGAAGATCGCTGTGGGGCCGTCCTTCCCGCCGATGACGCCGATGTCCGCGCATCCGGTGAGCGCCATCACCGCCCCCAGCAGCAGGCACAGTACTTTTTTCTTCATGTTGTTGTCTCCTCTCCGCCCCGATCCTTCGTCCCGGGCAGCTCGCCCAGGTCAAAGGGCGTGGTCTGGTAGACGAAGTAGTTGAGCCAGTTGCTGTAGAGCAGGTTGGCGCAGGAGCGCCAGGTGACCCGGGGCGGCTGGGTATCGTCGTCGTCCGGGTAGTAGTTTTTGGGCATGTCGATGGGCTTGCCCTGGCTCTTGTCCCGCAGGTACTCCTTTTCCAGGGTGTCCGCGTCATACTCCGAGTGGCCGGTGATGAAGATCTGCCGGCCGCTCTCAGTGGACAGGGCGTAGATCCCAGCCTCCGGTGAGGTGGCCAGGATCTTCAGGTCCGGGACCTGCTCAATGTCCTCCCGGCGGACGGTGGTGTGCCGGGAGTGGGGCACCATGAACACGTCGTCGCTGCCCCGGAAGAGCATGTTGCTGCGCCGCTCCACCACATGGGGGAACACGCCGAAGAGCTTCTTCTCCAGGGGAAATTTCTGGATGCCGTAGTGGTAATAGAGCCCCGCCTGGGCCCCCCAGCAGATGTGGAAGGTGGAGTGGACGTGGCTTTTGGACCACGCCATGATCTCGCACAGCTCCGCCCAGTACGCCACCTCCTCAAAGGGCAGGTGCTCCACCGGCGCGCCGGTGATGACCATGCCGTCATAGTTGCGCCCCTTCACATCGTCAAAGTGGCGGTAGAAGGCCAGCATGTGCTCCTGGGGGGTGTTCTTGGGCACGTGGTCCCGGGGAGCGATAAGCTCCAGCTCCACCTGGAGGGGGGTGTTGGAGAGCAGGCGGCTGAGCTGGGTCTCAGTGGCGATCTTGGTGGGCATCAGGTTCAGCAGAAGGATTTTCAGGGGCCGGATGTCCTGGGTCACGGCCCGCCGCTCGGTCATGACGAAGATGTTCTCGTCCTTGAGCGTCTTTGCGGCGGGCAGCTCGTTGGGAATTCGGATGGGCATAATTTCTCTCCTGTGTCGCTTTATTCCTGTAAAATTCCTCTCGGATAGGAGGGGGCGGGACGCCATTAGGTCAACGGCCGTCCCCTGCGCGCCGTTACACGGTGCGCAGCGCCTGCTCCAGATCCTCGATGAGGTCCTCCCTGCTCTCCAGCCCCACGCTCAGCCGCACCAGGTCCGCCCCCACGCCGGCGGCGGCCAGCTCCGCGTCATTCATCTGCCGGTGGGTGGAGCTGGCGGGGTGGAGGCAGCAGGTCCGGGCATCGGCCACGTGGGTGGCGATGGTGCCCAGCTTCAAATGCTTCATGAAGGTCTCCGCAGCCTGCCGCCCGCCCTTGACGCCGAAGCTCACCACACCGCAGGAGCCCTGGGGCAGGTACTTCTGTGCCGCAGCGTAGTAGGCGTCCCCGGGCAGGCCGCTGTAGCGGACCCAGGCGATCTTGTCATGGCTCTGGAGGTACTGTGCCACGGCCAGGGCGTTTGCGCAGTGGCGCTCCATACGCACGTGGAGGCTCTCCAGGCCCAGGTTCAGGATGAAGGCGCTCTGGGGGCTCATCATGGATCCGAAGTCCCGCATGAGCTGGGCGGTGGCCTTGGTGATAAACGCCCCCTCCTTCCCGAAGCGCTGGGCGTAGGTGACGCCGTGGTAGCTCTCGTCGGGGGTGGTGAGGCCGGGGAACTTGTCCGCGTGGGCCATCCAGTCGAAGTTTCCGGCGTCCACGATGCACCCGCCCAGGGCGGCGGCGTGGCCGTCCATGTACTTGGTGGTGGAGTGGGTGACGATGTCCGCGCCCCACTGGATGGGGCGGCAGAGGATGGGGGTGGCGAAGGTGTTGTCCACGATAAGGGGCACGCCGTGGCTGTGGGCGGCGGCGGCGAACCTCTCGATGTCCAGCACTGTGAGGGCGGGGTTGGCGATGGTCTCACCGAAGACGGCCTTGGTATTGGGGCGGAAGGCGGCGTCCAGCTCCTCCTGAGAGCAGTCCGGGGAGACGAAGGTGAACTCCACGCCCATTTTCTTCATGGTGACGGCGAAGAGGTTGTAGGTCCCGCCATAGATGGAGCTGCTGGCCACCACGTGGTCGCCGCAGGAGGCGATGTTGAACACGGCGTAGAAGTTGGCGGCCTGCCCGGAGGAGGTGAGCATGGCGGCGGCGGCGCCCTCCAGCTGGGCGATCTTTTTGGCGACATGGTCGCAGGTGGGGTTTTGCAGGCGGCTGTAGAAATAGCCCTCAGCTTCCAGGTCAAAGAGCTTGCCCATATCCTCGCTGGTGTCGTATTTAAAGGTAGTGGACTGGACGATGGGGACCTGGCGGGGCTCGCCGGAGCCCGGGCAGTAGCCGCCCTGAACGCAGAGGGTTTCGATTCTTTCCATGGTGGTTTGTTCTCCTTATTCGTTGGTTCTTTGCCGCTTTCGGCGGCAAGGGGTACGCGTATCTTATTGATAAACCGGGCTTGCGCAGCCCGGACCCGCGGTTACTTTTCCCACGCGGGAAAGGTAACAGATCGTCCAGATTAGCGGGTCTGATCTCGGGCGGCCCGCTATCTTTCCGCCCGTTTCATCTTATAGATCTCCTCGGTGGCAAAGCTGAGCTTCGTCACCACATTCCGCTTGGTGGGATAGCAGTAGAGGCTGTCGTTATCCGTGGAGATATCCACGCAGTCCTCCGGCCGGACGTAGCAGTAGTCGTACTCGATATGCAGCCCGTACATTCCCAGAGGCGGCCGGTGGATGCGGTAGCGCCGGCCGTTGTGCTCCCCCTCCACCACAAACCCGCTGTCCATATCGTGGGTAAGCCGGGCGCGGCCCAGCTTCTGGAACCGCCAGGCGTTGGGCAGGGAAAAGACCTCCACCTCGTCCTCGAAGCGATAGGTCCCCGCCTCCAGCTGGGCGCGGACCTGTCCCCGCTCCCACTCGAACCAGTCCGGCGGATAGGCAAACTCCGTCTCCCCCGCCCTGGCGTGGAGCACCCCCAGCTCGTCCAGCTCCCACTCCTTGCCGCAGGCGGCGCACCGCAGGGTGGACCCGCGGCTCTCCATCCGGCTCTCCGCCAGACAGCGGGGGCACTGGTAGAGCACCTTGTGCAGCCCCTCCGCCCGGAAGGGCTCCGCGATACGGATGTTCTGCTCCCGCTGCCAGCGGTACTCGTCGTAGTCCATGGCCGCGCGGATGATCTCCCCGATCTCGGCGGCGGATTTCTCCGCCACGTCGGCGGCGGTGAGCACCTGGGTCATGGTGGTGTACAAGGGCACCTTCCGGGGCCTTCGGTAGTTCCAGAAGGGGGTGTGGAGGTAGTTGCCGTGGTGGAGCAGCACCACCACCGGAACCCCCTGCATCTTTACCAGCTTGGCCAGGGAGTCGGGCAGGATGGCCGTGGTGCCGATGGGGGAGTACCGGGCCTCCGGGTACATGCACAGGATGTCCCCGTACTCGCCCAGGACCTTTTTCGCCGATCGCAGCAGCGTCATGTCGGTGGTGAACTTCCGCTTGCACAGGCACCCCAGCCACTCCATGATGAAAGGGCGGCGGTAGTAGCCGTCGATGGTGGCGATGTTGTTGACCGGGTGGGGCCAGGTGGCAATGGAGCACAGGTGGAAATCCACGAAGTACATGTGGTTGCTCAGGAGAATGTAGGGGGGCTTCAGGCCCTCCATGTTGATCTTCTCGATCCGGTAGGGCTGGCCCAGCATACTCAGGCCGCACAAGGCCCGCAAAATGGCAGTAAACAAGAGACGCTGTCTGAGCGGGGGACGGGTGGTATCGTAGCGCCTGAGCGCGCCGTAGTTGACGTCAATGGTTTCCATCGTTTCACTCCCTTCTGCCCCGGCGGGGCCGCACGGCTGGCTGTTCTGCTGACAGTGTACCATAAAACCGGCAGGAAAGCAAACCGGGCATACATTCTTTTTCTGGAAAAAGAATGTATGCCCGATCCTTACATCCACTCGGCCAGCTCCAGGCCGGGGTTGTGCTTGAGGAGGTAGCCCACAGGCCACTCGCCGGAGTATGCGATGAGGCTGTTGCCCCGGAAGTCCTCCAGCAGCGCCGCGTCGGCGCAGAGGGTGAGGTCCTTGGGCTCCGCCGGGCTGGCGGCGATGCGCCGCAGATGGTCATAGGGCAGGCCGCTCATGCGCAGCTCCACGCCGTACTCGCCCCTCATCCGGTACTCGAACACGTCAAACTGCAGCGTGCCCACCACGCCGACGATGACCTCCTCCATGCCCGCGAAGGGGATTTTGAAGATCTGGATGGCGCCCTCCTGGGCGATCTGCTCGGTGCCCTTGATGAACTGCTTGCGCTTCATGGTGTCCTTGGGGCTCACGCGCATGAAGTGCTCGGGCTCGAAGGTGGGGATGCCCATGAATCTGAACTTCTTCCCCGGCACGGTCACCGTGTCGCCGATGGAGAACATCCCCGGGTCAAACACGCCGATGATGTCCCCGGCGTAGGCCTCGTCGATGATCTCCCGCTCGGCGGCCAGCATCTGCTGGGGCTGGCTGAGGCGCAGCTTCTTGCCGGACTGCATGTGATAGACCTCGCTGTCCCGCTGGAACTTGCCGGAGCAGACCCGCATGAAGGCGATGCGGTCACGGTGGGCCTTGTTCATGTTGGCCTGGATTTTGAAGACAAAGGCGGAGAAATCCGGGGAGAAGGCGTCAATCTCCCCGCTGTCGGACATCCGGCTGAGGGGCGGCGTGGTCATGCGCAGAAATTCCTCCAGGAATGGCTCCACGCCGAAGTTGGTGAGGGCGGAGCCGAAGAACACGGGACTCAGCTTTCCCGCCCGCACGGCCTCCATGTCAAAGTCCCGTCCCGCCCCCAGCAGCTCCACCTCGTCCCGGAGGGCCTGCCAGCGCGTCTGGCCGATAAATTCCGCCGCCGCGGGGTCGTCCAGACGGACCTGGGTGGCGGCAGCCTTCCGGCCGTGCCCCTCGCTGGAAAAGAACAGGATGCGGCTACCCATCCGGTCGTAGACGCCCTGAAACTCCTTGCCGCAGCCGATAGGCCAGTTGACTGCGAAGGTGTCGATACCCAGCTCCCGCTCCACCTCCTCGCACAGCTCCAGGGGGTCCCGGGTCTCCCGGTCCATCTTGTTGATGAAGGTGAAGATGGGGATACGGCGCATGGCGCAGACCTTGAAGAGCTTTCTGGTCTGGGGCTCCACGCCCTTGGCTCCGTCGATGACCATGACGGCGGAATCCGCGGCCATGAGGGTACGGTAGGTGTCCTCGGAGAAGTCCTGGTGGCCGGGGGTATCCAGGATGTTGATGCAGTACCCGTCGTGCTGGAACTGCATCACCGAGGAGGTGACGGAGATGCCGCGCTGGCGCTCGATCTCCATCCAGTCGCTGGTGGCAGAGCGGGCCCGCTTTCCTTTGACCTCCCCGGCCTGGGCGATGGCGCCGCCGTAGAGGAGGAATTTTTCCGTCAAGGTGGTTTTGCCCGCGTCCGGGTGGGAGATAATGGCAAAGGTTCTTCTTCTTTTGATCTCGGCGGTCAAATCTGACATTGATTTCTGACTCCTAAATTATTCTGAATTGATAGCTTTGTGGGGGCTGCCCGGCCCAAGGCGGTGCCTGCACCGCCCGAGCGGTCGTTCGGCGGAACGCCGAATGACGTGAGCCAAGTGGGGCCTGCGCGGCCCCACGCCCCGCGGGTACTTTTTGTGCGCACAAAAAGTACCCAAAAATGCGCCAGAACCCATGGTTCTGGACTCCTTTGCTCGGGGCCGTCCCAACGGGACGGCCTGCCTCGGCGGGGGATTTACGAACACGCTCCCAAGTGAAGAGCTGCGGTGCCCCGTGAGCAAGAGTCTCCTTCGGGGTTCTGATCTAGTGGCCTGGTACTCGAAGGACTCCGCCTGCCGGCCTCTTAAAGGGATAGACCCTGCAACGGGGACCCTCTGAATCGCTGCGCCGCAAAACCGCAGGCACTCCCCCCGCTGCTTCGCCCCCCGTTAGGACCCGTGGGTAGAAGCTGGGCAGTGGCAGACGAAGGGTAAGAACTTGGGTAGAACCAAACCAGCTGCAGCAAAGGGCAAATAAACAACAAATTGGGGATTCTCAAGGGGCCGTGCCCCTTGAGCGCACTTTTGGTTACTTTTCCTGCGAGGGAAAAGTAACAGAGCGCCCCCCGGGGCTGGAAGCCCCATTAAAACCGTAGCAACATCTCCAGCATTTCCGCGGGGGAGCCGGGCACCAGGACAGCCCCCTTCTCCACCAGCTCCTGCCGGGAGCGGTACCCCCAGGGGGCCGCCGCGGGCACCATCCCCGCCGCCAGGGCAAAGGTCATGTCCGTGCCGCTGTCCCCGGCGTAGGCCACGTCCCCGGCAGGGAGCCCCAGCGCCTCCAGAACCGGCACGGCGGCGGCGGGATCCGGCTTCAGCGGCCGGCCGTCAACCCGGCCCAGGACGCAGCGGAAGGGGACGTCCGGGAAGAAGATGCCCGCGATCTTCTGGACCGTGGACTCCGTCTTGTTGCTCAGCACGCCCAGCGCCAGCCCCCGCGCCGCAAGCTCCGCCAGCATCTCCCGGACGCCGGGGTAGCAGGCGGTCTGCTCGGCGCAGCGCTCGCGGTAGTCCCCCCGGTAGTGCTCCAGCACCCGGTCCACCAGCTCCTCCGGTGCGCCCGCCGGGAGCGCGTTGCACACCGCGTTGCGGATCCCCCCGCCCACAAAGCCCTTGCACGCCTCTACCGAGTGGGTGGCCTGGCCGCAGGCGGCCAGGGCCCGGTTGAGAGCGCCGGCGATATCCGGTATGGTGTCCAGCAGGGTGCCGTCCAAATCAAAAACAACTGCTTTCAGCATGGAAATTCACTCCTCTCCACGGCAAACGCCGCAGAATCTCAAGAACGCTGGTATTATAGCGCCTGGACAGGGAATTGTCAATTTTTTCGTGGCTGTTTGCCGGGATTTGCTCCCCCTCGCGCTGGACTTTTAAGAAATTGATAAGAAATCAAAGGTTGTATTCCTCCGCCGGATTTGATATTCTATAAAAATATGGATGCGGTCATGGCCAGAGCCAGTTTTCATAGAGAGGCCGCTCCTCCGCGCCGCCCCGGCGCGAAGAAAAGGAGACGCATATGATAAGAATTCTCATCGTGGAGGATGAAATGCCCATTGCCGATCTGCTGGACATGAGCCTGACCGCGGCCGGCTACAGCTGCGACTGTCTGGACAACGGCGCGGCGGCGGCGGACGCGGTGGAGTCCAGGCGCTACGATCTCATCCTCCTGGACGTGATGCTGCCGGGGATTGACGGCTTCGAGCTGATGGAGTACCTGGCTCCCCTGCAGATCCCCGTCATCTTCATCACCGCCCGCAGCGCCGTGAAGGACCGGATCAAGGGGCTGAAGCTGGGGGCTGACGACTACATCGTCAAGCCCTTTGAGATCGCCGAGCTCCTGGCCCGGGTGGAGACCGTGCTGCGCCGCTACCACAAGACCGAAAACCGGGTGGTGCTGGGGGACGTGGTGGTGGACGTGCAGTCCCGGGTGGTCACAAAGGCCGGCCAGCCCGTCTCCCTCACCGCCAAGGAGTACAACCTGCTGGTCCTCTTCCTTCAAAACAAGAACATCGCCCTCTTCCGGGAAACCATCTACGAGCGGGTGTGGGAGAACGACTACATGGGCGACAGCCGCACGGTGGACCTCCACGTCCAGCGCCTGCGGAAAAAGCTGGGCTGGCAGGATCGGATTGCCGCCGTCTATAAGGTGGGCTACCGGCTGGAGGTCAAGGAATGAAGTTCGCCTGGAAGGTGACGCTGGCCGCGCTGTGCATCCTGGTGCTGTCCATGGGCGTGGGGAGCTACCTGCTGATCTCCCTGTCCTTCCGCACCGCCCTGGACCGGGAGGTGGGGGTGGCGCGGGAGGAGATGCAGATGCTGCGCATCACCTACGAGGCCGTCTGCTCCGCCAGGGGCGTCACCCTGGAGAACCTGGGGGACGCCGCCCAGAGCCTCCAGCGCACCCTGGGAGAGGACCCCTACTTTGCCGACCGCCAGTTCCGCGTCAGCGCCCAGGACGGCGGCCTGGTCTACTCCACCCTGGACGCCGCCGGCGACCAGGAGCTGCTCGACAGCATCGACAGCCAGTCCTCCGGCTACATTCTCCGGCGGGACGGCCAGAGCGGGCGGTACCTGGTCCACTGCGCGGGGCCCGTGTCCCTGCCCGACGGTGTGCTGTACATGGAGACGATCCGGGACGTGTCCAGCATCTTCTCCGACCGTGAGATTCACTACCAGGTCTACCGGTGGATCCTGCTGCTGGTGGCGGGTGTCAGCGGCGCGGGGCTGTACGCCTTCTCCTGCTGGCTGACCACCCCCATCCGCAGCCTGAACCGGGCCGCCGTCAGGCTGACCCAGGGGGACTACACCTCCCGGGCCCGGGTGGCGGGGGAGGACGAGATCGGGGAGCTGTCCGCCAGCTTCAACGCCATGGCCGGGGCCATCGAGAAAAACATCCAGGAGCTGGAGGACGCCGCCCGGCGGCAGGAGGACTTCACCGCCAGCTTCGTCCACGAGCTGAAGACGCCCCTCACCTCCATCATCGGCTACGCGGACATGCTGCGCAGCCGGGACCTGCCGGAGGAGAAGCGCTTCAAGGCCGCCAGCTACATCTTCTCCGAGGGCAAGCGGCTGGAGAACCTGTCTCTGAGCCTGATGAGCCTGCTGGTGGTGGGGCACAGCGAGGCCGACGTGCGGCCGGTGAACATGCGCAGGCTCTGCGAGGAGGCGGGGCGCATCAGCCAGCCCGCCATGCGCAAGCGGGGGCTGTTCCTCTCCGTCCGGGCGGAGGACGGGGTCCTGCAGGGGGACCCGGCCCTGCTCCAGACCCTGGTGCAGAACCTGCTGGACAACGCGAGAAAGGCCTCCCAGCCCGGGGGGCACGTGGTATTGGAGGGGACGGGCGCGGGGACCGGCTACCGCCTGCGCGTGGCGGACCAGGGCCGGGGAATTCCGGCCGAGGAGCTGGGAAAGATTACCGAGGCGTTTTACATGGTGGACAAGTCCCGCTCCCGGGCCGAGGGCGGCGCGGGGCTGGGGCTGGCCCTGTGCCAGGGAATCGCCTCCCTCCACCGGGGGGCCCTGCGCTTTGAGAGCCGGGTGGGCGAGGGAACCGTCGTGACTGTGGAACTGGGGGGTGTGGAGGTTGCGTAGATACCTGCTGCTGCTTCTGGCGGCGCTTTTGGCGGCGGGGGCGGTGTTCCTGCCCGGACAGCTGAGCCAGTGGGGGGATCAGGTGCTGCTGGACGAGCCCCACATCACCCGGGAGGCGGAGCGGGAGGGCTTTGCCGAGTCCGTCCAGCTGACGGTGGCGGAGAAGCTGCTGCTCATGCGCAGCGGCACGCTGGAGCGGCTGTACCTGAGCGGGGAGCAGTCCGGCGGTGTCACCCTCAACGCCGCATCGGATAGCGCGGGGCTCTACGTGGAGGCCTGGGTGAGCGAGACGCCGGAGAGCTTCGATCAGGCCTCGGACCAGAAGTGGCGGGAGCGGCTGGCGGCGGTGCAGACGGAGGTGCGCACGCTGCAGGCCCTGGGGGCCCTGCCCGCCCTGTGGGGCTCGGACAGCGAGCTTGAGCTCTCAGACTGCGGCCAGGTGCTCTACATCGACCGGGCCACCCAGATGAGCTTCCAGGTCTACAGCGTCAGCCTCAGCTGCGCGCCCTACTCCCTGGAGCTGACGGTGGATCTCCAGTCCGGGCGCGTCCTCTCCTTCAGCCTGGTCTGGCGCCAGAGCGAGGAGCTGAACTGGGGCCTGCGGGGCGCGTCCGGCTTCGGCACCGCCTGGCGGGACTATTGGGGGCTGGACAGTGTCGGCGGAAGCTGGTACAATGAGTACAACCGCAGCATCCTGGAGGATACGGTCAAGCAGGTGCGAAAGAACGGGGATTACAACGCCAACGGCCAGATCCCCTTCTCCTACAACGCTCAGCCGCTCAACGTCCCTCTGATCAACTGGGCCTACGGCGGCAGGGAATACTACGCCCTGCTGTGGAACCGATAGAAGCGAGGCAGGAAAGGAGATTCTTCCAACACAAATGAGAAAAAGCTATCGCGGCAGGCGCCGGAGGGGCCTGCATCCCATTGTCCTGATTGTTCCGCTGGCGCTGGCCGGCGTGTTTTTCCTGGGCCAGATGCGAAACCGGGCCCCCGCCGGCGATTCCCCGGCGCCCCCGCCGGCGGACACCCCAGCCGTACAGGGGGACCAGTCCCCCCTGCCGGAGCACACATCCACCAACTCGGGCGCCGGCTGCACGCTGACGGAGCTGGGGGAGGAGGCCATATACACCGGCAACCTGATTCTGGTGAACAACCAGATTTTTTACCGCTTTCCCGAGGAACAGGAGCTGGTGAACATCTATGAGGAGAAGATCTCCGGCTACTACGTCCGGGACATGGAGGTCTTCCTGGCGCCCGCAGCCATGGAGGCCCTCAACCGGCTGCTGGCCGCCTTCCTGGAAAACGGGGGCAGCGAGACCATCAACGTGGTGGCCGGCTACCGGGACGCGGAGTTCCAGCAGCACCTCTTTGACCAGAGCGCCCAGCGCAACGGGGAGGAACACGCGAAAAAGTACGTGGCGCAGCCCGGCGGCAGCGAGCACCATACGGGGCTGGTGGTGGATCTGTCCGTTTTGAAAAACGGCGTCAGCCAGGACTACGACGGCACCGGGGAGTACGCCTGGATCAACGAGAACTGCCAGGATTACGGCTGGGTGGTCCGCTACGAGTCCGGGAAGGAGGAGCTGACAGGCATCTGGGACGAACCGTGGCACTTCCGCTATGTGGGCGTCCCCCACGCCACGGAGATGGCGCGCCAGGGGATGTGCCTGGAGGAGTACATGGAGTATCTCCGCCGGTTTCCCTTTGACGGGGAGCACCTGACCATCCGGTGCGCGGATGGAACCTACGAGGCCTGGTATACCCGGGGGACCCGAGCCTACCTCCCGGACAGCGGGGAGTACGAGGTCTCCGGCAACAACGTGGACGGCGTTATTGTGACGCGCAAAGTCGGGTGACGGAATACGGAGAATCCGCGGGTGCGGCGCGCCGACGGATGCGGTATCACAATTTAAATTTGGATGCAAGGAGTAGGACATGAGGGAAGAATGCCTGATTTGCGGCGCGCCGCTGGAGTACCTGGCGGCGGATGAGATGATGGAGTGCGCGCTCTGCCATACGAAGGAGCCCAGCAAGACCCGCTGCACGGAGGGACACTATGTATGCAGCGCATGCCATACTGCGGGGATGGATGCCGTCATCGGAGCGTGCCTGCGGGAGGCGTCAAAGGACCCGATTGAGATCCTGACCAGAATGATGGACCAGCCATTCTGCCATATGCACGGCCCCGAGCACCACGTCATGGTGGGCGCGGCGCTGCTGACGGCCTATCATAACGCCGGCGGGGAGATCGACCTGCCCCAGGCGCTGGCGGAGATGATGAGCCGGGGAAAAAATGTCCCCGGCGGCGTGTGCGGCTTTTGGGGGGCCTGCGGCGCCGGTATCAGCACCGGGATCTTTGTGTCAATCCTCTCCAAGGCCACACCGCTGACGGAGGAGTCCTTCGGCCTGTCCAACCTGATGACCTCCAGGGCCCTGGAGAAGATCGGGACGGTGGGCGGTCCCCGCTGCTGCAAGAGGGATTCGTACCTGTCCATCCTGGCGGCCGCTGATTTCGTGCGGGAACATTTTGGCGTGGAGCTGGACAGGCACGAGGTCGTGTGCGGGTATGCGGCGCAGAACAACCAGTGCATCGGGAAACGCTGCCCGTTTTCCAGGGCAAACCACCCGAAGGACGCCTGACAAGCGGGGCGCAGGCCCGCCGGCAAAATAGTAGCGGATGCCGCCACCGCCGGTAGCGATGCCTGCGTTGTACAGGTGGATTCCATCCCACCATGTAAAAGGGGGGCTGCTCCCGAATGCGATACAGCAAATACTGGCGGGCTATTTCGGGGTGTCAACAGACGGTTTCCTCGTTAAGAAAGGGCCTTTTCCGGGTGTTCGGGTTGGCGTAGAAATCATAGCACCCGGAGGAATCAAGTCAAAATACAGTATTTATGCGGGTCAAGGCATTGAAGCTGGTGGCCCGATTGAAATTGGTCAGATTACTCAGGGAGAAATGGCCCGCGCGCGGGGAAACGGGGACGCTTGCAAAAACGGGCGCGCTGGGTTACAATTAGGTGTATCAAACCGACAGGAGGCATGTAGTATGACGATTACCTGGCTGGGCCACTCCTGCTTTGTTCTGGAGAGCGGCGGCTTCCGGGTCCTGCTGGACCCCTTCCGCGATGTGCGGGGACTGGCGGACGCGGCCCTGGAGGCGGACGCGGTCTATTGCAGCCACGGCCACTTCGACCACGCCTACACCGATCAGATCCGTCTCACGTCCGGGAAGGAGAACCCCTTCCAGGTGGCGGAGATCCCCACCTTCCACGACGATCAGTCCGGGGCCCTGCGGGGCGGCAACACGGTCCGGCGCTTTGCGGCGGAGGGGACGCGCGTCGTCCACGCCGGCGATCTGGGCCACCAGCTCAGCGCCGGGCAGCTGGAGGCCATCGGCCCCTGCGACGTGCTGCTGCTGCCCGTAGGCGGCACCTACACTGTGGATGCCAGGACCGCCAAGGCGGTGGCCGACGCGCTGAACCCCCGGGTGGTGGTGCCCATGCACTACCGCAAGGGCGGCATGGGCTTCGACGTGCTGACAACACTGGAGGATTTCACATCTCAGTACCCGCCGGAGCTGGTGAGGACCTATCCCGGCAGCACCCTGACGGCCGCGCCGGGGATGGAGCGGCAGGTGGCCGTGCTGCAGGCGAAGCTGGCTCTGTGACGGGGCAGGTTATTTCCCCAGCAGTGCCCTGATCTGTGTCCGCACGGACTCCAGGCCGCTGTCGCACAGTACGGGCAGGAATTCCGCCAGCCGCTCCGGGGGGAAGTCCCACCAGCGCAGCTCCAGCAGCAGATCAATCAGCTCCTGGTCGAAGCGCTTCCGGATGGGCCTTGCGGGGTTGCCGCCCGCCAGGGTGTAGGGCTCCACGTCCTTTGCCACCACAGACTGGGCGGCGATGATGGCGCCGTCCCCGATGTGTACGCCGGGAAGGATGACGCTGTTTCGTCCGATCCACACGTCATTGCCCACCACCGTGTCCCCCTTGAAGGGGAGCTGGGACATATGGGGCGGCGTATTTTCGGCCCAAATGCCCCCGAACACGTGGAAGGGGTAGGTGGAGACGCTGCTGACCCGGTGGTTGGCCGGGCCCATGATGAACTGGACGCCGCTGGCCAGGGCGCAGAACTTCCCAATGATCAGCTTATCGCCGAATTCCGGCCAGTTGAACAGAACGTTGTTCCGCTCAAAGCCCTCCGGGTCAACGGGGTCGTCGTAGTAGGTATATAGTCGACGCACTTGAAAATCGGTAAAGATCGGCGGTCAAAATGATACGGGGCGGCGTTGTCGTCTTTGGCGGGCGTCAGCCCGCCTGCATCCTCCGCCTTGCCCCGCGTCATTTTTCCTCCCCTCCTTTTTACCTCT
>CAJUQS010000030.1 GCA_910588365.1 uncultured Oscillospiraceae bacterium
AAACAGTAAAGTTCTTTTTTGATTCTTGTCCTGCCGGACGGGCAGTACGGGACTTCGGTGCGGCGGCAGACCGGCATTGCGGCCCGGTAACAAACAGTAAAGTTCTTTTTTGATTCTTTTTTCTTTCAAGAAAAAAGAATGACTGCCTAAACCCTCATAATGACTGCCTAAACCCTCATATTGATCCCGTCCGCCGCCAGCTCCCGCTTGAGGTCCGGGATGGAGACCTCGCCGAAGTGGAAGATGGAGGCCGCCAGCCCCGCGTCCACCTTGGGCAGGGTGTGAAACAGCGTCTTGAAGTGGTCCACGCACCCGGCCCCGCCGGAGGCAATCACCGGCACGTCCACCACATCGCACACCGCGGCGAGCATCTCCAGGTCGAACCCGTTTTTCACCCCGTCGGTGTCGATGCTGTTGAGGACGATCTCCCCGGCTCCGTTCGCCACGCCGGATTTGATCCACTCGATGGCGTCCAGCCCCGTGTCCTCCCGGCCGCCCTTGGCGAACACCCGGAACCGGCCGTCCACCCGCTTGGCGTCCACGGAGAGGACCACGCACTGGTCGCCGTAGCGCTTCGCCGCCGCCGGGATGAGCCCGGGGTCCCGGATGGCTCCGGAGTTGACGCTGACCTTGTCCGCGCCGCATTTCAGCACCCGGTCGAAGTCGTCCACCGTGTTGATGCCGCCGCCCACGGTGAGGGGGATGAAGATGGTGGAGGCCACCTCCGTGAGAATATCCGTGAACAGAGCCCGGCCCTCGGCGGAGGCGGTGATGTCGTAGAACACCAGCTCGTCGGCACCGCCCTCGGAGTAGAACCTCGCCAGCTTCACCGGGGAGCTGACATCCGCCAGCCCCAGGAAGTTGACCCCCTTCACCACCCGGCCGTTTCTGACATCAAGGCAGGGAATAATACGTTTTGTAATCACTGGGGACCTCCTTCCCGGACCGCCTGGGCCAGATCCACCTGCCCGGCGTACCACGCCTTGCCCACAATGGCGGCGTAGAGCCCCATCTCCCCCAGACGGCGCAGGTCGGCGTTGGAGCCGACGCCGCCGGAGGCGGTGACGGAGCAGCCCACCGCCTCCCGCATGGCCTCCAGCCGGGAAAAGGCGGGGCCGGAGAGGGTGCCGTCGGTGTCGATGTCTGTAAAGATGATATACTTTACCCCCAGGCCCTCCATGCGCCGGGCAAAGGCCAGATAATCCAGGCCCGCGTTCTCCACCCAGCCGGCGGTGCGGACCAGGCCGTCCCTGGCGTCGATGCCCACGGCGATCCGCTCCGGGCCGAAGGTCTCCACCGCCGTACGGACCAGATCCGGATCGCTGACGGCGGCGGAGCCGATGACCGCCCGCCAGACCCCCAGCCGGAACACCTCCTCCAGATCCGCCATGGACCGGATGCCGCCGCCCAGCTCGACCTTCAGGCCAACCCGCGCCACAGACTGGACGATGCCGCCGTTTTTGCGCGCGCCGTCCCGGGCCCCGTCCAGATCCACCATATGGAGATACCGGGCCCCGGCGGCGCGAAACTGCCGCGCGGTCTCCACCGGGTCCTCCGCCACCTGATGGACCGTGTCAAAATCCCCCTTGTACAGGCGGACCACCCGGCCGTCCTTTAAATCAATCGCGGGAAAGATCAGCATGTCAGCCCGCCTCCTTTACATCTCAGTGAACGCTCTCAGAATGTTCAGCCCCACGCCGCCGCTCTTCTCCGGGTGGAACTGGACGCCGTATACGTTGTCCCGCGCCACCGCCGCGGTGAGGAGGGCGCCGTACTCCGCCGAGGCGATGACGCTCTCAGCGCACTCCGCGCCGCAGAAGGAGTGGACGAAGTAGACGCACTCCCCCTCCTTAATGTACCGGAACAGGGGGCTCACCGGCTTGTCAGGGGGGAAACGCAGGGCGTTCCAGCCGATGTGGGGCACCTTGTACCCCGCCGGGATGCAGTCCGCGATGGGGCGGACAGAGCCGGGAATCAGGCCCAGGCCCTGGTGGCGGCCATACTCGGTGCCGTAGTCAAAGAGCAGCTGCATCCCCAGGCAGATGCCCAGAAGGGGCTTTCCCCTCTCCGCCTCCTCCCGGACCAGCCGGTCCAGGCCGTTCCGGCGCAGCAGCGCGGCGGCGTCGGCAAAGGCCCCCACCCCGGGGAGCACCAGCCTGTCCGCGCCCCGGATAACGTCCGGGTCCCCGGTGACCGCCGTCTCCGCGCCGATGGCGGCAAAGGAGCTCTTCAGGGAGAAGAGGTTCCCCACGCCGTAGTCAATGATGGCGATCAATCACAGCACCCCCTTGGTGGAGGGGATCTCCTGGGAAAAGCGCTGGTCAATAGCCACCGCCTGGGCCAGGGAGCGGGCCAGGCTCTTGAAGGCCCCCTCGATGATATGGTGGCTGTTGCCGCCCGCCAGCTGGCGGACGTGGATGGTCATGTCCCCCCGGCGGGCCAGGGCGATGAGAAATTCCTCCACCAGCTCCGTGTCAAAGGTGCCCACCTTGGCGGCGGGGATGTCCAGGCCGAAGCACAGCATCCCCCGGCCGGAGAGGTCCACGGCGGTGAGGATAAGGGCCTCGTCCATGGGCAGGAGCATGGAGCCATAGCGCACAATCCCCCGCTTGTCCCCCAGGGCCTGGACGAAGGCGTCCCCCAGGCAGATGCCGATGTCCTCCACCGTGTGGTGGTCGTCCACGCAGGTGTCCCCTTTGCAGGCCACGGACAGATCAAAGCGCCCGTGGCGGGCGAACAGGGTCAGCATGTGGTCCAGAAACCCGCACCCGGTCTCAATCTGGCTCAGGCCCGTCCCGTTCAGGTCCAGGCGCAGGCGGATGTCGGTCTCCGCCGTCCTGCGGCTGATCTCGGCAACGCGCATCAGTCCACCTCCTTCAGAATCTCCCGGACCTTCTCCAGGAATACGTCCATCTGCTCCCTGGAGCCGATGGTGACCCGGCACCAGTCCGCAATCTCCGGCTTCTCCCAGTGGCGCACCAGCACGCCCCTGGCCTTCAGCGCCCGGTAGAGGGCTCCGCCCTCCATCCTCCTGCAGCGGGTGAAGATGAAGTTGGCCTGGCTGGGCAGGGTCTCGAAGTCCAGCTTCTCCAGCTCCCCGGCCGTGTAGGCGCGGTTTTCCTGGATCCTCCGGCTGTTTTCGGCGTAGTAGTCGTTATTTTCAATGGTGGCGATGGCCGCGGCCATGGTCAGGCGGTTGATGTTGTAGGAGTTGGTGGAGTACTTTATCTTGTCCAGATCCTCGATGAGCGCCGGACTGCCGATGGCGAAGCCCAGCCGCCCCCCCGCCAGGGAGCGGAATTTCGAGAAGGTCTGGCACACCAGCAGGTTGTCGTATTTCCCCACCAGGGGCAGGCAGCTCTCGCCGCCGAAGTCGATATACGCCTCGTCAATCAGGACCGCGCGGTCCGGGTTGCTCCTCACAATCTCCTCGATCTCAGATACGGAGATGGCCCGGCCCGTGGGGGCGTTGGGGTTGGCGATGACCACGTTCTTCCCGATGCCGCAGTAGTCCCCGCTCTCCAGCCGGAAGCCCTCCCGCAGGGGGATGGCGGCGGCGGGCAGGCGGTAGAGGCTGGCATAGACGGGGTAGAAGCCGTAGCTGATGGCGGGATAGGCCACGGCCCGCTCCTCGTCGCAGAAGGCCAGGAAGAAGAAGTTGAGCAGCTCGTCAGAGCCGTTGGCCAGAAAGACATTCTCCATCTTCACGCCGTAGAAGTCCGCCAGCTTCTGCCGCAGGGCCCTGCACTCGGGGTCCGGGTAGAGGTTGAGGCGGCTGATTTCCAGAGCGTTTACCGCCTCTAGCACCGCCGGGGCGGGCGGGAAGGGGGATTCGTTGGTGTTCAGCTTGACATACTGCATGTCCTGGGGCTGCTCCCCGGGGACATACGCCTCCAGGTCCGCAAAGCGGGCACTTAAAAATTTACTCATGGTTGGGCTCCTCTTCTTCGCGCCGCCCGGGCGGCGCGAGGCAAAACTTCATCTGTCTGTCGGACACCCGGGGGCTCCGCGCCCCCGTACCCTGCGGTTACTTTTTGTACAGACAAAAAGTAACCAAAAAACTGCCCAGGGGCTTCGCCCCTTGGGAATCCCCAATTTTTTTGTTTATTCGCCCTTCACTGTAGCTGGGCTGATTCTGCCGATGGTGCCTGCCCTTCGTCTGCCGCCCTTCAGCGTCTACCCACGGGTTCTAACGGAGGATATGCAAAGACTGCCGGTAGGGCGAACCCCGTAGATGGCTCTATCCCTTTAAGAGGCCGGCAGGCGGAGTGATTCAAGTACCAGACCACTAGATCAGAACCCCGTAGGAGACTTCTCGTTCACGGGGCACCGCAGCTCTTCACTTGCAGGCGTGTCCGAAAGTCCCCCGCCGAGGTGGACGCCCCAGAGGGCGGCCCCGAGTAAGGGAGTCCAGAACCGTAGGTTCTGGCGGGCTTTTGGTTACTTTTCCCCCGTGGGAAAAGTAACCCCGGGGTCCGGGGGCGGGAAGCCCCCGCAAAGTCTGATAGGGCAGAACCTACCCCTGCCTTGCCAGCGCGCTCCTGGCGTGTCCCTCCAGCCCCTCCTGCCGGGCAAAGGCGGCAATCTTCCCGCTGGCGGCGGAGAGGGCGGAACTGCTGTAATAGATAAACTGGGACTTCTTGACAAAGTCCTCCACCGACAACGGGCTGGAGAAGCGGGCCGTGCCGCCGGTGGGCAGGGTGTGGTTGGCGCCGGCGAAGTAGTCCCCCACCGCCTCCGGGCAGGAGCGGCCCAGGAAGATGGACCCCGCGTTCCTCACCTGGTCCAGGCAGTCGAAGGGGTTGTCCACGCACAGCTCCAGATGCTCCGGCGCCAGCGCGTTGGCGATGCGGATGGCCTCCGGGATGTCCCGGGTCAGGATGATCCTGCCGTTGGCCTCCAGGGACGCCCGGGCGATCTCCCGCCTGGGCAGGGAGGCCAGCTGGGCCTCCAGCTCCCCCGCCACAGCCTGGGCGATGAAGGCGGAGTCGGTGATGAGCACCGCGCAGGCGTTTTTGTCGTGCTCCGCCTGGCTGAGCAGGTCCGCCGCCAGGTGGCGGGCGTCGCTGTTTGCGTCGGCAATGACCAGAATCTCGCTGGGCCCGGCGATCATGTCGATGCCCACCAGCCCGAAGACCTGCCGCTTGGCCTCCGCCACAAAGGCGTTGCCCGGCCCCACGATTTTGTCCGCCTTGGGCACGCTCTCCGTGCCGTAGGCCAGGGCCGCCACCGCCTGGGCCCCGCCGCAGCGGAACACCCGGTCCGCCCCGGCAATCCGGGCCGCGGCCAGGATTGCCGGGCTGATGTCCCCGCCGCAGGTGGGCGGCGAGACCACCACGATCTCGGGACACCCGGCAATCTTCGCCGGGATGCAGTCCATGAGCACCGTGGAGGGGAGGGGGGCCGTGCCGCCGGGGATGTAGACGCCCGCCCGGTCAACCGGCGTCACCTTCTGCCCCAGCACCACCCCGTTCCGCTCACTGACAACGAAGCCGTTCTGTACCTGCCGCCGGTGGAAGGAGCGGATGTTCTCCGCCGCCTCCTCCAGCACGGAGCGCAGCGCGGGGTCCAGGTCCGCCAGGGCCCCGTCCAGCCGCTCCCGCGGGACCTCCAGGGCGTCCAGCTCCGCGCCGTCGAACTCCCTGGCATAGCGCAGCAGGGCGGCATCGCCGTTTTTCCGCACGTCCTCGATGATGCCCGCCACGATGCCGGAGACGTCCCGCGTATCCTCCGTCCTGGCCAGGATCTCCGGGAGGGGGACCCGGCCGGCGTCCAAAATCTGAATCATGGTCCTATCCTTTCCGGGGCTGCGCCTCCATCCGCCGGCACAGCTCCACAATCTGTTCATGCTTGAATTTGTAGCCCACCTTGTTGGCAATCAGCCGGGCGGAGATGGGCACGATAGCGGCCTTGGGCTCCAGATCGTTCTCCAGCAGGGTCTTCCCCGTCTCCACGATGTCCACGATGACGTCGCTGAGGCCCAGGATGGGGGCGATCTCGATGGAGCCGTTGAGCTGGATGATGTCGATGTCCCGGCTGAGGGAGCCGTAGTACCGGGCGGCGATGCGGGGGAACTTGGTGGCCACCCGCAGCACCCGGTCCGTCCGGTCCCGGAAGTCCTTTTTCGCCGCCACGCACATCCGGCACTTCCCCAGGCCCAGATCCGCCAGCTCGTAGACGTCCGGGCCGTACTCCAGCAGGATGTCCTTCCCGGCCACGCCCACGTCCGCCGCGCCCCGCTCCACGTAGATGGCCACGTCCGAGGGCTTTACCCAGAAGTAGCGCATCCCGGCCCCGGGATTTTCAAAGATCAGCTTCCGGTTCTCCTCCTCAATGGAGGGGCAGGGGTAGCCGGCGGCCTTGAACCGCTGGTAGACCTTCTCCCCCAGGCGCCCCTTGGGCAGGGCGATGTTCAAAAGCTCCATCACGCCTCGCCTCCTTCCCCAAAGCGGACGATCTCCCGGCAGCGCAGCCCCGCCGGCACGCCGCGCTCGGTACGCACCGACTTCCCCTGGCTCATCAGCGCTCCGGCCCGCCGCGCCACGGCCGCGGGGCTGTCCCCCGGGCCGTAGAGCAGCAGCACGTCCACGTCGCAGCCGCTGTCACCGTCCAGCCGCTCCAGCTGGTCGAGGTACACCGCGAAGCCCACCGCGCCCCCCGTCTTGCCCATGCGGCGCATCAGGTTGTCGTAGCGCCCGCCGGCCAGCACGCCGCCGGCCAGCCCCGGCAAGTACCCTCTGAAAATGATTCCATTATAATAGCTCATATTGTTGGCAATGGAGAAGTCAAGCCGCAGGTTCTCCAGCAGGCCCCGGCACTCCAGCACGCCGCACAGCTCCGCCAGCTCGTCCAGAGCCGCCCGGACCCGGGGGCCCTCCGCCAGCTCCTCCAGCTGGGGCAGCACCTCCTCCGGCGTCCCGTACAGCCGGGAGAGGCGGCACAGGCGGTCCGCCAGCCGGTGGGGCGCCCCCGCCTGGGCGCACAGGGAGCGGATGGCCGTCATGTTCTTCCGCCCCAGCTCCGCCAGCAGCTCCGTCCGGACGCCCTCCGCCAGCCCCTCCAGCAGTCCGGCAACCAGCTCCATATGGCCCAGATCCAGCAGGTACGCCCCGCCGCCCAGGGCCGCCAGGCTCTCCGCCGCCAGGATGAGCACCTCGCCCACGGCGGCCGCGTCCAGCGCGCCGATGCACTCCAGGCCGGTCTGCATGATCTCCCGGTAGCCCACGGAGGCGGGGGAGGTGCGGTAGACGTTCTCGCTGTAGTAGACCTTCTCCAGAGCCCCCGCCGGGGCCTGGGCGTTTTTGACGATGGACAGGGTGACGTCGGGCTTGAGCGCCATCAGCCGCCCGTCGGTGTCGGTAAAGGTCAGGATGTTCTCGCTGACCAGAAAGCTCTTGTTGCGGACATACAGGTCGTAGGGCTCAAACTTGCTCATGCGGTAGGGCTGGTAGCCGTGGCGGTGGTAGAGCTCCCGCAGCACGAGCCCGGCCCGCTCGTCGGGCCGGCAGATGGGGATCTGCTGCATATCGTTTCCTCCAAAGGGGCAAAACAGCGTTTTGCCGAAAAGTTCGTTTCTGTGTCCTGCCGGATGGCGGCAAAAGGCCCGCTCTCTGGGCGCGTTGACATTTTTCATACAAGCCCTATCTCTCCGACTCACCCTCCAGCCGCTCCAGAACGGTCCGGTAGCCCCCCGCGCCGTAGGTGCAGCACCGGTTGACCCGGCTGATGGTGGCGGTGCTGGCGCCGGTGTCCCGGGCGATGCGGCTGTAGACCAGCTTCTCCCGCAGCATCCGGGCCACCAGGATCCGCTGGGAGCAGTCCTGAATCTCCTTTCCGGTCATCAGGTCCTCCAGAAAGGCCCGGCACTCCTCCTCCGTCTCCAGGGCGAGGATGGCCCGGACCAGCAGGGCGGAGCCCTCCGTATGGAATACATCCATGGAACCGCCTCCTTTTCAATTTCACGCTTTAGCATGATAGCACGGCAGCGCAAAAAAGTCAATGCGGCGCATTTGGAAAACATTCATGAGAATTCCGGCGGGACGCCGGGGCTCTCCCGGCATAATCCACAAAATGCGAGAAAATTGTCGGGTAAAACAGATAAAATTTCGTGACCATCCGTCAAATTAAACATAGGCTGTGGACAAAACCGGGGTGTTTCATGTATAATAAATCAACCGGGAGGCGCCCCTTATGGCCTCCCGCTGCCCGTCAGCCCGGGCAGGCAACCTGAGAGGAGGGGAGATGTCAATGAACGATCAATCAAGCAGCATTTACAAGCACTCATTGAAGCTGGAGCGCCGGACGGCATCACTCTATGTCCAGAATACGGGCTGTCAACAGTGTCCCCCAAGCTACGGCTGGGGCCCGGGGGTGCGCAACCACTTTCTGCTCCACCACGTACTGGGCGGAAAGGGCGTGTACGTCTGCCGGGACAGGCGGTATGAGCTGAGCGCGGGAGACACCTTCCTGATCTACCCGGACACCACCATCCACTACTGCGCCGACGCCGCGGAGCCCTGGGAGTACGTCTGGGTGGGCTTCGGCGGCCTGGACGCGAAGGGCTACGTCGACAGGACGGACTTCTCCCCGGAGGAGCCGGTCTTCCGCGGCCGGGACAGCGAGATCCTGCGCGGCAGGATGGAGGCGGTCTACAGCAGCTTCGGCACCGCCCCCTGGGAGGTGCTGGAGATGACGGCGCAGCTCTACAGCCTGCTGTCCTTCCTGGTCCGCTCCTCCACGCGCCAGAGCGGCGAGCGCAGCGAGGCGCCGGACTGCGCCCAGCTGGCCGCGGAGTACATCATCAACCACTACGAGGAGCCCATCACCGTGGAGGGCCTGGCGGCCTACGCCTCCGTCAGCCACTCCAGCCTCTACCGCCGGTTTGTCAAGCGCTTCCAGATCTCTCCCAAGCGCTTCCTCCTGGAGTACCGCATCGAGCGGGCCTGCGCCCTGCTGGTGAACACCAGCTGCTCCATCCAGGAGATCTCCAACTCGGTGGGATTCGAGGACCCGTTTTACTTCTCCCGGGCCTTCAAGGACGTCAAGGGCGTCTCCCCCCGGCAGTACGCGGCCCGGCGCCGGAGCGGCGGGGACGGGCAGTGATCGCCCCCGGCCCGCCGGAAGCTCCGGTCATCCCGTCAGGGCGCTGGCGCGTCTTCCTGCGGAACTTTTAAGGAGGGACCGTATGAGAACCCGTATCCATACCCGGCTGGGGCTTGTTTGAAAAATGCCGGCAGGCCCGGAGGGCGGCCCTTCTGCCGCCATACTTTGCTGATTTTCCGCCAGTCTGAACACGTTTATTTCATCAGCCCCTCCTGCATATATTCCATCAATCCTGTCCTTTTTGCACAAGATCGAAAGAATCTTTTTGTAAAAAATCGACAGACAACGGGATATTGATAGCGTGATTTTAGGGAATTCTCCATACACTTGAATAAAAAGTCCATGTACTTGAGGAAAAAGTGAAGTATAATAATGGGGTGCGGGAGAGACGTGTCTCTCCCGCACCCCGGATTCATGTTATCCGGGGTGCAAAAAATAAGGAGGATTACCAGATGAAAAGAGTATGGAAAACACTTGCACTTGTTCTGGCTCTGGCCATGATGCTGTCCCTGGCCGCCTGCGGCGGCGGGAACAACAAGGCCCCCGCCAACAACGACACCCAGAAGACCGACGAGCCTGCCACCAACGATGCCCCCAGCACGCCGGACCCCGCCCCCTCCGGTGAGAAGAAGACCTACAACATCGGCGTGTCCATCTACCAGTTCAACGACAACTTCATGACCCTCTACCGCAACGAGCTGGAGAGCTACTTCAAGGAGCTCAACAGCGACAGCGTGGAGTACAAGGTCAACATCCAGGACGGCAAGAACGACATGGCCGAGCAGACCAACCAGATCCAGAACTTCATCACCCAGGGCATGGATCTGATCATCTGCAACCCCGTCCAGACCTCCTCCGCCGACACCCTCATCGATCTGGCTGTTGACGCGGGCATCCCCATGGTCCTCATCAACCGCGAGCCCCTGGGCGTGGACGCCGACGGCAACACCGTGGACGAGTCCTACCCCGGCATCGTGGACAACGCCATGGTCTGCTACGTGGGCGCTGACGCCCGCCAGTCCGGCACCTATCAGGGCGAGATCGTCGCCGCCCTGGACAACAAGGGCGACATGAACGGCGACGGCAAGGTCTCCTATGTCATGATCATCGGCGACCCCGAGAACCCCGACGCCCAGTACCGCACCGAGTTCTCCATCAAGGCCCTGACCGACGCCGGCGTTGAGGTGGAGGAGCTGACCGCTCAGATCGGCAACTGGGATACCAACCAGGGCCAGCAGATCGCCCAGAACGCCCTCAACCAGTTCGGCGATCAGATTGACGTCATCTTCTGCAACAACGACGGCATGGCCCTGGGCGCCGCCGCCGCCATCGAGCAGGCCGGCCGCAAGGTGGGCGAGGACATCCTCCTGCTGGGCGTGGACGCCCTGGAGGAGTGCCAGCAGATGGTCCAGAACGGCACCATGACCGGCACCGTGCTCAACGACCACATCGGCCAGTCCCACAAGGCGGTTGACGTGGCTGTCCAGGCCCTCAACGGCGAGAGCATCGACAACTACTACTGGGTTGACTACGTCAAGGTTGACGCCAGCTATTTCAATTAAGGGAACACCGATTACGCACGACAACTGCGGGCGGGCCGCCCCCCGGCGGCCCGCCCGCTTTTCCCAATCCCTCTTTGAGGGGGAGACAGCCGGAGCCGGCCGTCCTCC
Organism: uncultured Oscillospiraceae bacterium; assembly: GCA_910588365.1. Taxonomy (GTDB): domain Bacteria; phylum Bacillota; class Clostridia; order Oscillospirales; family Oscillospiraceae; genus Pelethomonas. The sequence goes on from CAJUQS010000030.1 coordinate 10,773, forward strand.
CCTGAGAGCGGGAGAAACTTTCGCGATAGATAGGAGGTATGCTTATGAGTGAGTACCGCTTGGAAATGCGGGGCGTGTGCAAGTCCTTCCCCGGCGTGAAGGCCCTGGACCACGCACAGCTCCAGCTCCGGCCCGGCACGGTCCACGCCCTGATGGGCGAGAACGGCGCCGGAAAGTCCACCCTGATGAAGTGCATGTTCGGCATCTACAAGATGGACGAGGGGGAGATCCTGTTCGAGGGGCAGAAGGTGTCCATCGCCGACCCCATGGAGGCGCTGAAAATGGGCATCGCCATGGTCCACCAGGAGCTCCAGCCCATCCCCGCCCGGACGGTGGGGGAGAACATCTTCCTGGGGCGCTACCCCATGAAGAAGGCCCTGGGCCTCATCCCCATCGTGGACCACAAGAAGATGTACGAGGACACCGCCGCGCTGCTGAAGAAGGTGCGCATGGACTTCGATCCCCAGCAGATGCTGGGGGAGCTGAGCGTCAGCCAGATGCAGTCGGTGGAGATCGCCAAGGCGGTCAGCGCCAACTGCAAGGTGCTCATTCTGGACGAGCCCACCTCCTCCCTGACCCAGAACGAGGTGGAGGCCCTGTTCCGCATTGTGGAGGATCTGAAGCGGGACGGCGTGGCCATCGTGTACATCTCCCACAAGATGGACGAGATCCTGCGCATCTCCGACGAGGTCACCATCATGCGGGACGGCCAGTACATCGGCACCTGGCCGGCCAGGGAGATGACCACGGATCTGATTATCACCAAGATGGTGGGCCGGGAGCTGACCAACCTGTTCCCCGAGCGGGACAACCACCCCGGCGAGGTGGTCTTCCAGGTGGAGGACTTCACCTCCATCAACCCCAAGAGCTTCCGAAACGTCAGCTTTGAGCTGCGCAAGGGGGAGATTCTGGGCGTGGGCGGCCTGGTGGGCGCCCAGCGCACGGAGCTGATGGAGGGCCTGTTCGGCATCCGCTCCCACACCACCGGGCGCATTACATACAAGGGCAGGGAGCTGAAGATCAGCCGGCCCAAGAACGCCATCGACCAGGGCGTGGCCATGCTCACCGAGGACCGCCGGGCCACCGGCATCCTGGGCGTGCTCAGCGTGGCGGACAACATCTCCATCGCCTCTTTGAGGCAGTATCTGGACTTCGGCGTGTGCATCAACAGCAGGAAGGTGGAGCAGCTGGTCCGGGACAACGTGAGGAAGATGAACATCAAGACCCCCTCCAGCAGGACCCTTATCAAATCCCTCTCCGGCGGCAACCAGCAGAAGGTGCTCATCGGCCGCTGGCTGGCCAACAGCCCGGATGTTCTGATTCTGGATGAGCCTACCCGGGGAATCGACGTGGGCGCGAAGTACGAAATCTACTGCATTATCGCGGAGCTGGCCAAACAGGGCAAAAGCATCATCATGATCTCCAGCGAGATGAGCGAGCTCATCGGCATGTCCGACCGGGTGATGGTCATGTGCGACGGCCGGGTCACCGGCTTCATCGACGGCAAGGACGCCACCCAGGAGAACATCATGGAGCTGGCCACCAAATTTGCGTCCTAGCGCCGTGTGTTAAAGGAGGAAACGATATATGGAAAAAACAATGTCTCTGCCCCAGAAGATCTGGAAGGTTATCAAGGACAACCCCATCGTGGTCCTGCTGGTGTTTGTGTGTATCATCGTGGGCTTTACCATTGAAAACTTCTTCTCCTTCCGCAACCTCAACAGCCTCATCAGCAACACCACCGTCCGCTTCCTCATCGCCCTGGGCGTGAGCGGGTGCCTGATCACCAAGGGCACGGACCTGTCCGCCGGCCGCGCCGTGGGCCTGTGCGCGTGCCTTGCCGGCACCCTGCTCCAGGACCCCACCTACACGGGCCGCATGTACAACTGGCCGGAGTTCAGCATTCCCGTGGCCTTCCTGGTCGTGATAGCGGTGGGCGCGGCCTTCGGCCTCGTCAACGGCCTCATCATCTCCAAGCTGAACGTGCCCCCCTTCATCGCCACCCTGGGCACCCAGACCATCATCTACGGCATCTGTCTGGTATTCACCAATGCCCAGCCCATCGGCAACTTCAAGGACAGCTACAAGAACGCGGTCAACGGCACCTGGCTGAAGGGCATCTTCACCCTCAACGGCGAGTCCTTCCCCGGCATCCCCTACCTGCTGGCGTGGGCGGCGATTTTCGGCCTGCTGTTCTGGTTCATCTACAACAAGGCCACCCACGGCAAGTACATGTACGCCATCGGCGGCAATGAGAACGCCGCCGAGGTCTCCGGCGTGAACACCGTGCGCACCAAGATCATCATCTACGTCACCGCCGGCGTCATGTACGCCATCGCCGGCTTCCTGCTGGCCCCCAAGGGCGGCGGCGCTTCCTCCGGCTCCGGCATGGGCTATGAGCTGGAGGCCATCGCCGGCTGTACCATCGGCGGCGTGTCCACCACCGGCGGTATCGGTACGGTGGGCGGCGTGCTGGTGGGCGTGCTGGTGTTCGAGCTTTTGAAGATCGTGCTCCAGTTCCTGGGCGTCAACCCCTACTACAACTACATCGTCCAGGGTCTGGTCATCGTCACGGCCGTGGCCATGGATATCCGCAAGTACGTGGCCAAGAAGTAATGATGGACGATGAAAGCAGGGAGAACCTGAGCGGGGACGCCGGTGAGGAGGACAAGCGCACCGCCTGGCAGCGGAACAAGGAGGCCCTTTACGACAAGGTGCCTCTGACCCTCCGCCAGCTGGACATCATCATCGCCCTGGGCCTGCTGGGCCTGGCGGTGGTGGCGGTGCTGATCTTCCTGGAGGCGTCGGGCGTCCTATAGAAACCGCATGAGATGAGCTCCGGGAATTCCCGGAGCTCATTTTGACAGAAAAATGGACAAGGATGCACGGAAAATCCATGTTCATCCCCGCGCCCTGTCTCTATAATATGGCTAGAAATGATGAAGATTCCATCCCTGTTATTGGGCGGAAAACTTGGATATCGAGCAAATCTCAGCGGGAAATAAAATTCTTTTTCCCTCTTTTTCTTAACGGAAAAGGAAGGAATGCAAAGGAGGCAGCTATGGAGTACACGTTTTCCCCTGCGACTGATTTCGCCAGGCTGGAGGCGGCGGTGGAGGGCCTGTGCGGCCCCCAGGCCGCTCCGCGGCAGCTGGACCGGTACCGGAGCGTCCTGCGGGGGCTGGAGGAGACCTTCGGCCCCTGTGAGCGCGCGGCGGTCTTCTCGGCCCCCGGCCGGTCGGAGATTGGCGGCAACCACACCGACCACCAGCACGGCCGGGTCCTGGCCGGGAGCATCGATCTGGACGTGATCGCCGCCGTAGCGCCCAGCGGCGACGGGTTCATCCGCATCCAGAGCGAGGGCTTCCCCATGGACGTGGTGGATCTGGGCGATCTGGAGGTCCGTCCCCAGGAGTACAACACCTCCGCCGCCATCATCCGGGGCATTGCCGCCTGGTTCAAGCGCCAAGGCTGCCCCCTGGAGGGCTTCAACGCCTGCACTACCTCCAGCGTCTTCAAGGGCAGCGGCCTGAGCTCCAGCGCCGCCTTTGAGATCCTGGTGGGGAGCATCATCAACAGCCTCTTCTTTGACGGGAAGTGCGACAGCGTGCGCCTTGCCCAGATCGGCCAGTACGCGGAGAATGTCTACTTCGGAAAGCCCAGCGGCCTGCTGGACCAGATGGGCTGCTCCGTGGGCGGCATGGTGACCATCGACTTCCAGGACAACGCCAACCCGGTGGTGGAGCGCCTGGACTTCGACTTCGCCGCCTCGGGCCACGCCCTTTGCATCATCGACAGCGGCGCGGACCACGCGGATCTGACGGACGAGTACGCCGCCGTCCCCCGGGAGCTGAAGGAGGTCTGCGCCCACTTCGGCAAGAACGTCCTCCGGGAGGTGCCGGAGGCGGACTTCACCGCCGCCCTGCCGGTCCTGCGCCAGAAGGCCGGAGACCGGGCGGTGCTGCGGGCCATCCACATCTATGACGAGAACCGCCGGGTGGAGGGGCAGGTGGACGCCCTGCGCCGGGGCGATTTTGACGCCTTCCTGGCCCTTATCCGCGAATCCGGCCTCTCCAGCTGGCGCTATCTCCAAAATGTGGTGCCCGCCGGGTACACCCATCACCAGGAGGTGGCCCTGGCTCTGAGCGTCTGCGAGCGCCTGCTGGGCGGGCGCGGCGCCTGCCGGGTCCACGGCGGCGGCTTCGCCGGGACCATCCAGGCCTTCGTGCCCCTGGACATGCTGGACGGCTTCCGCGCCGAAATGGACCGGGTCCTGGGCGACGGCGCCTGCCACGTGCTGACCATCCGGCCGGTGGGGGGCGTGAGGCTGGTCTGAGGCAGTCATTCTTTTTCTTTTGAAAAAGAAAAAGAATCAAAAAGAAAACTTTTGCGCGAAACTGCGTTTCGCTTTTCAGGCGCAGTTTGAAAAACGGAAATATGACCAAGGGCGAGAAATTTTGCCGTCAGACGAAGCCGGTTTGACGGCGGCAAAGAGGCCGGCGTCTGGGCATGCTGACATTTTTCAAACAAGTCCTAAAAAGCCCGTGGGATTCTAACAAAATAGGGGGAAACGCCATGATTGACACCTGCATTTCTTCGTATATCGCCGCCCTGGCGGACTACGGCGTCCGCACGGGCCTCATCGAGCCCTCCGACCGGACCTGGGCCGTCAACGGCCTCCTCCAGGCCATGGAGCTCCAGGAGTACCAGGAGCCGGAGGAGCCCCTGGAGGAGCGTCCGCTGGAGGAGATTCTGGGGCGGCTGGTGGACTTCTGCGTCAAGCGGGGCCTCATCGAGAACGATGTCACCAGCCGCGACCTGCTGGACACCAGGCTCATGGGCGTGCTGACTCCCCGGCCCAGCTGGGTCATCGACCAGTTCCGGCGCCGGGCCGCCCAGGACAGGCGGGCCGCCACGGACTGGTACTACCGCCTCAGCCAGGACACGGACTACATCCGCCGCTACCGCATCGCCAGGGACGTGAAGTGGGTTGCCCCCACGGAGTACGGGGATCTGGACATCACCATCAACCTCTCCAAGCCGGAGAAGGACCCCCGGGCCATCGCCGCCGCCAAGGCGGCCCCCCAGAGCGGTTACCCCAAGTGCCAGCTCTGCCGGGAGAACGAGGGCTACGCCGGGCGCATGAACCACCCCGCCCGCCAGAACCACCGGGTCATCCCCGTGACCATCGACGGCGGCCAGTGGTTTTTGCAGTACTCCCCCTATGTCTACTACAACGAGCACTGCATCGTCTTCAACGGCCGGCACGTGCCCATGAAGATTGACCGCTCCGCCTTCCGCAAGCTGCTGGATTTCGTCATCCAGTTCCCCCACTACTTTGTGGGGTCCAACGCGGATCTGCCCATCGTGGGCGGCTCCATCCTCAGCCACGACCACTTCCAGGGCGGACGGTACACCTTTGCCATGGAGCGGGCCCCGGTGGAGCGGGCCGTCAGCTTCCCCGGCTTCGGGGACGTGGAGGCGGGCATCGTCCGCTGGCCGATGAGCGTACTGCGTCTGCGCAGCGGGGACGACAGCCGGCTGGTGGAACTGGCGGACAAGATTTTAACGGCGTGGCGGAGCTACACCGACGAGGCCGCCTTCATCTTTGCCGAGACCGGCGGGGAGCCCCACAACACCATCACCCCCATCGCCCGGATGCGGGACGGCAAGTACGAGCTGGATCTGGTGCTGCGCAACAACATCACCACTGACGAGCACCCCATGGGCGTCTACCACCCCCACGCGGAGCTCCACCACATCAAGAAGGAGAACATCGGCCTCATCGAGGTCATGGGTCTGGCGGTGCTGCCGGCCCGGCTGAAGGGGGAGCTGGCCCGGCTGGGGGAGGTCCTGGTCTCCGGCGGCGATCCGGCGGCGGACGAGGAGCTGGCCAAGCACGCGGACTGGGCCGCCCGCCTGCGGGAGAAGCACACGTTTACGGCCGAGAACGTGACCGGCATCCTGCGCGGCGAGGTGGGACAGGTGTTTGCCCAGGTTCTCGAGCACGCCGGCGTCTACCGCTGCACACCCCAGGGCCGGGAGGCGTTCCTGCGGTTTGTGGACGCGGTGCGGTAGAAATTTTCAAGAAAAAAGCGAAAAGGGCTTGCAAAGCAGGAAAAGACGTGTTATAGTAGCAGTTAGCTTTGTGGTGAAAGCCGCGAAAAAGCGCAATTGACGAGGAAAGAGGTGAACAAGAGCAATGAAGGAAGGTATCCATCCCAATTATCAGCAGACTACGATTAAATGCGCCTGCGGTAATGTAATTGAGACAGGTTCCACGAAGAAGGACATTCGCGTGGAAGTCTGCTCTAAGTGTCACCCCTTCTTCACGGGCAAGCAGAAGCTGGTCGATACCGGCGGCCGCGTTGCCAGGTTCAACAAGAAGTTTGGGCTGAAGTGATATTGCATTACAAAAGCACCGTGCCGCTGTCTGCGGGGCGGTGCTTTTTTGCGCATTCCAAAATGGGTATGGAGCAGATCTCCAATTGCATTTCCCCCAGGATTCGGCTATACTATATCCAACACTGAAAACATGAGGTGCCAATGAGAGAACAAAAGACAGACGAACTGAAAAAACCAAGGGACGTCGCCGTCCTGGCCGGGCTCTCCAGCCCCCGGCTGGACCGGGCCGACAACGCCGACGAGGAGACCATGGCGGAGCTGGAGGCCCTGGTGGAGACCGCCGGGGGCGAGGCCGCCGCCCTGGTCCTGCAAAACCGGGCCTCCCCGGACCCCCGGACCTTCATCGGCGAGGGCAAGGTGGAGGAGATCAAGGAGCTGGTGAAGAGCCAGGAGGCCACCATGGTCATCTTTGACAACGACCTCTCCCCCTCCCAGCTCCGGGTGCTCACCAAGGAGCTGGGCGTCCAGGTCCTGGACCGCAGCGCCCTCATCCTGGACATCTTCGCCCAGCGGGCCCGCACCCGGGAGGGGCGGCTGCAGGTGGAGCTGGCCCAGTACCAGTACCTGCTGCCCCGGCTCACCGGCATGTGGACCCACCTGGAGCGCCAGGCCGGCACCAGCGGCAAAGGGCCCATCGGCTCCAAGGGCCCCGGCGAAACCCAGCTGGAGACCGACCGCCGCCACATCCACCGGAAGATCGACAAGCTCAAGGAGGAGCTGGAGGAGGTCCGCCGGGTGCGGGGCACCCAGCGCCAGCGCCGGCTGAAGAACGAGATCCCGGTGGTGGCCATTGTGGGCTACACCAACGCCGGGAAGTCCACCCTCTTAAACGCCCTCACCGGCGCGGACATCCCCGCCAACAACCGGCTGTTCGACACCCTGGACACCACCTCCCGCCTGCTCACGGTCAGCGACACCATGGATGTGGTCATCTCCGACACCGTGGGCTTTATCCGCAAGCTGCCCCACCAGCTGGTGGACGCCTTCAAGGCCACCCTGGAGGAGCTGGAGTACGCGGACCTGCTGCTCCACGTCATCGACATCTCCAACCCCCTCTGGCAGGAGCAGGCCGCCATTGTGGACGGCCTCATCCGGGATCTGGGGGCGGAGCAGACGCCCTGCCTGCGGGTGTACAACAAGTCGGACCTCTTCTGGGGGGACATCCGCCCCCACGGGGAGGACACGGTGAACATCTCCGCCAAGACGGGGGAGGGCCTTCCCGACCTGCTGGCCGCCATCGACCGGACCCTGGACAAGGGCACCCGGCGGGTGATGATCCATCTGCCCTACGACAAGGGCGGGCTGCTGGACGTGCTCTACCGGGAGGCCAAGGTGGAGCGCGTGGAGTACGCCGCCACCATTGACATCGCGGCGGTCTGCAATCCCAAGGCCATCGGCCTGGTCAAGGAGTATATTGAGGGGTGGGTGGAACCCAAGGAGCCCTGGGAGGAATAATATTACACGGGGGCTCCGCGCCCCCGCACCCCGCGGTACCTTTTCCCTCGCAGGAAAAGGTACCAAAAGTGCGCCGGGGGAGCGCCCCCGGTCCCCCCCCCGGCATCGCCCTCCGGGCGATACTCCATTTTTGTTTTATTTGCCCTTTGCTGCAGCTGGGCTGATTCTGCCGGTGGTGCCTGCCCTTCGTCTGCCGCACTTCTGCGTCTACCCACGGATTCTAACAGGGGACCCTGCTGTGGCACATCGGTGCGGTGACTCGCGTCATTGTGTCTGCGGCCCAACGACTGCTCGGGCGGTGCAAGCACCGCCTTGGGCCGCGCAGGCCCCGTGACAATTGGAGAGAGCCCTAATACTTCAAGGCGCCGCCGAGCCCTGCTCCCGTGCGCAGCCCCAGCAGGAAGGCATGTCCGGCATAGAACTCCAGCGCCCTGCCGTACTGTGTTTTCAAATCCTCATCCAGGCAGCTGTCCAGCAGCGACAGGGATATCTCGTAAGGTGTACTATCCGCTTCATCCAGCTGGGGCTTGATGTAGTTGGCGTACAGCCAACGCATAAAATCAGTCATTTTGATTTCTCCTTTCAAAATACGAGGGACACCTCGTGATATCTTCATTTTAACACGAGGTTTCCATCATGTCAAGAGGTGTACATGGAGTTCCGCGAAAGATTAGTTAGTTTGCGAAAAGAGCGCAAAGAAACCCAGGTCCAGCTTGCAGACAATATTGGAATAGCAAGCCGTTCACTTCAAGACCTGGAAGCGGGCAAATATTATCCCAAATACGAAACCCTTATTGCGATTGCCGACCATTTCCAGGTCACATTGGATTATCTGACGGGCCGCACAGACCAGCGGTAGCCAAGCCGCGCCGCAAGATAAGCCATTAAAATTCTTTTGATACTTTTCTTTTAAGAAAAGTATGGATACCTATCCATCTGGAGGACCTATGATGCTGAAAACAGAAAGAACCCTTCTCCGCCCCTTTACGGAGGGCGACGCGGAGGATTTATACGCCTACGCCAAGGATCCCCGGGTGGGGCCCATCGCGGGCTGGAAGCCCCACGGGAGCGTGGAGGAGAGCCGGGAGATCATCCGCACCGTCTTCACCTCGCCCGACACCTTCGCCGTGGTGGACAGGGAGACGGGCCGTGTCATCGGCTCTGCTGGTTTTGTGAAGCCCCACCACAAAAACGCCTGCCCGTCCTCCTCGGAGATCGGCTACGCCCTCTCCCCGGACTTCTGGGGCCGGGGCATCATACCGGAGGTGGTGGCGGAGCTGCTGCGGTATGGGTTTGAGGACCTGGGGTTCAGCGAGATCTGGTGTACCCACTACGAGGAGAACCACAGGTCCCGGCGGGTGATTGAGAAGAGCGGCTTCCTGTATGCCTTTACGGAGAAGCTCAGCGACGAGTTTTTCCCCGACCGGCCCACCTGCTTTTATTTTCTCACCCGTGATATCTGGGAGGCGAGGCGCCATGGATAGCTATCTGGTGCCCGCGGGATACGGCGAGGCGGAATTTGTGGAGAAGCGCTCCCGGTTCATCGGCCAGCTCTGGCGGGCGGAGACGGAGGAGGAGGCCCGGGCCCGCATTGAGGAGGTCCGGAAAAAGTACCACGACGCCCGGCATCACTGCTGGTGCTATGTCATCCGGGAGGGCGGCGTACTGCGCTACAGCGACGACGGCGAGCCCCAGGGCACGGCCGGCCAGCCCATGCTGAACGTGTTTTTGAAGGAGGAGGTCACCAACGCCGTGTGCGTGGTGACCCGGTACTTCGGCGGCATCCTGCTGGGGGCCGGGGGGCTCACCCGGGCCTACGGCGGCACCGCCAAGCTGGCACTGGACGCGGCCGGAATCAGCCGGATGCGGCTGTGGGCAGTGCTGGCGGTGCCCTGCCCCTACGCCCTCTATGAGCGGATGCGCCTGCTGGTGGAGAAGTGCGGCGGCGCGGTGGACAGCGCCGACTTCGGCGCGGACGTGGTGCTGACGGTGCTCCTCCCCGCCGAGGACGTGGACGCCTTCCAGGAGCAGGCCACCGAGCTCTCCGCCGGAACCGTCGAGGTCCTGGTGGAGGAGGAGCGCTTCCAGCCGGGGCCGCCGTGAGGCAGTCATACTTTTTCTTGAAAGAAAAAGTATCAAAAAGAACTTTAATGGGGTGAGTAATATGCAGTACCTTCCACGTTGATTTCTTCTCCTTGGAGCTGAGAAATCAACGATGAAAAGGAGAATCAATAAAAAGTGAATAAGAATAGGCTGTGGACCTTTGACTTCACGGTTATCACCATCGGCAGTGTGGTCTCCATGGCGGGCTCCGCCCTTGTCAGCTTCGCGCTCAGCCTCCTGGTGCTGGACTACACCGGGTCCACCTTTCTCTACATCCTCTTTGACGTCTGCGTCAACCTGCCCATGCTGGTCTTCCCCGCGCTGGCGGGGCCGTACCTGGACAGGGTGAGCCGGAAAAAGGTGATCTACACCTTGGATTTTGTCTCCGCCGGGTACTATCTCCTGCTGTTCGTTCTGCTGCGCAGCGGGTGGTTCAGCTACCCCCTCCTGCTGGCGGGCGGCGTCTTCACGGGAGTCATCGGCAGTATCTACAGCGTGGCATACGAGAGCTTTTACCCCAATCTGGTCCCGGAGGGCGGCCTGGGCAAGGCGTACGCCATAGGCAGCCTCCTGGGCGATCTGGCGGCCATGGCCTACCCCCTGGGAGCGGTGCTCTACAACTGGCTGGGCAGCGCCGCGCCCATTTTCGCCATTCACGCGGCCTGCTGCTTCATCGCGGCCTGCTTCGAGCGCTCCATCCGCTTTCAGGAGAAGCACATGGCCCCGGCCCGCCCGGCGGTCAGGCGCGGGCCCCGGTTCCGCCGGGATTTCCGGGAGGGCCTGGACTATCTGCGCGGGGAGCGGGGCCTGCTGATGATCGCCCTCTACTTCATGGTCACCGGCTTCTGCGACGGCGCGGACAGCCTGCGCCTGCCCTTTTTCCGCAGCAACGCCCAGCTTTACGCGGCCTGGCCCGTGGCGGCGGTGACGCTGTACGCCATCGTCACCAATTTCGATCTGGCGGGACGGCTGGCGGGCGGGGTGCTCCAGTACCGGATCCGCTATCCCATGGGCCGGAAATTTGACATCGCACTGGGGGCGTACATCGCGGTAAACCTGCTGGGGGGTGCGATGCTCTTCCTGCCCATCCCCCTGATGGCGGCGGCCAGCTTCGCCGTCGGCGTGCTGGGCGTCACCTCCTACACCATCCGCACCTCGGCCACCCAGGCCTACGTGCCCGACGGCAAGCGGGCACGGTTCAACGGCATGTTCCGGGTGATCACGGCCGCGGGCAGCATCGCCGGATCCCTGACGGCCGGCGCGCTGGCGGAGGTGCTGCCGGAGCGGACGGTCATGGTGATGGCCTTCTCCCTGGCTCAGGCGGCGGTATACGCCTTTATCTGGCGGGGCCGGGAGCAGATCCGGGCGATCTACAACCGGATGCCGTAAACAGTCATCAGACACAGACAGCGCGCCGCGGAATTCCGCGGCGCGCTCGTGTTCTGGCGTTATGCAGGTTTTGCGTTACGTTCTCAGCCGGAACCTCTGCACCGATTCGTGCAGCTCCACAGCCCGGCCGCGCAGCTCCCGGGCGGAGGAGGCGGACTTCTCGGCGGTGGCGGCATTGGTCTGGACGACGTTGGAGATCTGCTCCATGCCCTCGGTCAGCCGGGTGAGGGACTCGGACTGCTGCCGGGCGGAGCTGGCGATGCTCTCCACCAGCCCCGCGGACTGGCGGGCGCCGGAGACGCCGGCGGAGAGGACCTCCGTCGTCTCCGCGGAGAGGGTGGCGCCGTGCTCCACCAGCTCCATGGAGCCGCGGATGAGCTTGGTGATGTTCTGGGCCGCCTGGGAGCTCTTGTTGGCCAGGGTCTGCACCTCGTCGGCCACCACGGCAAAGCCCTTGCCGGCCTCCCCGGCCCGGGCGGCCTCCACGGCCGCGTTCAGCGCCAGGATGTTGGTCTGGAAGGAGATGTCCTCAATGGTCTTGATGATGCCGCTGATCTGCTGGGAGGACGCGGAGATATCGGACATGGCCTTGGTCAGCTGATCCATCTTCTCGCTGCACAGGTTCAGCTGGTTTTCCATGTCGGCGGAGCACCGTCTGGCGTCGTCCGCGTCGGCGGAGGTGCTGCCCACCTGGCCGGCCAGGGTCTGGATGCTGGCCGACAGCTCCTGGACCGTAGATGCCTGCTCCACCGCGCCGTCGGAGAGGATCTGGGCGTCCGAGGCCATGCGCTCGGACTCCTCGGTCACCCGGGTCGCGGTCTGGTTGATCTGGGACAGGGCGGCGTTCAGCGCGTCGAGGATCTGGCTCATGGCCTGCTGAATGGGCCGGAACTCGCCCCGGTAGTCGCTGCCGATGCTCAGGTCCATCCGGCCCTGGGCCATCTGGGAGAGGCTCCCGTCGATGTCATGGATATACTTTTTCAGCTCCCGCTTGGTCTCGTGGATGGACTCCACCAGCATCCCGATCTCGGAGGTGTCGGCGGCAAGGGGGAAGTCGGCGGAGAGGTTGCCCTGGGAGATCTCCCCCATCTGATCCCGCACCTCGATCACCGGCTGGAGGATGCGCCGCTTGGTGAACAGCATGATCAGCACCTGCATCATCCCCGCCACCACAATCGCCAGCAGGTTGATCAGATTGATGATCGTCACCTCCATGGTCAGCTCATCGACCCGGGCCTTGGTCCTGGTATCCAGCTGTGCCAGGAACTGCTCCTTCAGCGAGTTGATCTCGGTGATGGCCTGGGTGTACTCATCGCCGTAGACATAGCTGACGGCCTCCGACATCCGGCCCGCCTGGACGTCCTCCATAGCGTTCTCCTCCAGGGGGACCAGCTGGTTGGAGAGGGCGGACATCGCCTCGATCATGGCCTGCTCCCCGGCGGTGATGCCAATCTCCTGGAGGGCCGCCACGCCCTCGTCCCGGTTTTTCAGCACGTTGATCTCGTTCCAGTAGTTGTCGTAGTGGACCTGATTGCCGGTGGCGGCGTAGGCCCGGACCTCGTTGGTGAGGTAGGCGGAGCCGTTCATGAACCGGTTGGCGTTGTATGTAAGGTTAAAGCGGTCCTCGTTGGCCGCGTTGAGCCTGCCGCTGACGCCGCTGCGGATGAACAGGAGCGCGGCTACCACCAGAAGGGCAACCAGGGAGACGATATTGAGCAGGGTGATCAGCTTGGATTGATCCATCGCTTTCTTCATGGCAAGATCCTCCTTTGACGACAGAATGTCCCATCATTATACTAAATGAATATTACCACAGGATTCCGGAAAGTCAAGGGGAAAAGCGCGCGGCCGGAGAATGGGCATCATGCGGTTCCATTTTTGTGGAAATTTCCACGAAAAGCGGGGGAATTACCTCTTGCAATCCTGGAAAAGATATGCTATGATAACTTGGATTCCACACAGCCCCGGATGGCCGGACGGTGCCGCTTCGGCGGTTGGCCGGGCAGAGGATGGGGCTGGAGGGCAAACTAAAAAATTGGAGGAAACAACAACTATGGCAAGCGTCGTATCCATGAAGCAGCTGCTGGAGGCCGGCGTCCACTTCGGACACCAGACCCGCCGCTGGAACCCCAAGATGGCACCCTTTATCTACACCGAGCGCAACGGCATCTATATCATCGATCTGCAGAAGACCGTCAAGAAGCTGGAGGAGGCTTACAACTTTGTCCGCCAGCTCAGCGAGAACGGCGAGTCCCTGCTGTTCGTGGGCACCAAGAAGCAGGCCCAGGAGGCCATCAGGGAAGAGGCCGGCCGCTGCAATATGTTCTATGTCAACGCCCGCTGGCTGGGCGGCATGATGACCAACTTCAAGACCATGCGCACCCGCGTGGACCGCCTCAACCAGCTCAAGCGGATGCAGGAGGACGGCACCTTCGACATGCTGCCCAAGAAGGAAGTCATCAAGCACATGGGCGAGATCGCCAAGCTGGAGAAGTACCTGGGCGGCGTGAAGGAGATGAAGCGCCTCCCCGGCGCGCTGTTCATTGTGGACACCCGCAAGGAGCGCAACGCCATCGCCGAGGCCCACAAGCTGGGCATCCCCGTGGTGGCTATCGCGGATACCAACTGCGATCCCGACGAGATCGACTACCCCATCCCCGGCAACGATGACGCCATCCGCGCCATCAAGCTGATCTCCTCCATCATGGCCAACGCCATGATCGAGGGCCGCCAGGGTGAGCAGAACGAGGAGCCCGCCGCTGAGGAAGCGCCCGCTGCCGAGTAAGAGAACAGACTTTTTTGGGGCGGGCCCGTCCCGCCCCATTTTCTAAAATCAATTGTGGAGGATATCAATTATGGCTTTTACCGCTGCTGATGTAAAGAACCTGCGCGAAATGACCGGCGTGGGCATGATGGACTGCAAGAAGGCCCTGGCCGCCTCTGACGGCGACATGGACAAGGCTGTCGAGTACCTGCGTGAGAAGGGCCTGGCCGCTTCCGCCAAGAAGGCCGGCCGCATTGCCGCCGAGGGCATGGCCTACGCCACTGTTATCAACGGCGTGGGCGTTGTGGTCGAGGTCAACGCCGAGACCGACTTCGTGGGCAAGAACGAGAAGTTTGTCGGCTTCGTCAAGGGCGTTGCCAACACCGTGGCCTCCCAGGCTCCCGCCAGCCTGGACGCCCTGATGGACTGCAAGTATGACGGCACTGATCTGACCGTCACCCAGCAGCAGCAGGAGATGGTTCTGGTCATCGGCGAGAACATCAAGATCCGCCGCTTTGCCCGCTTCCCTGAGGGCGTGAGCGTACCCTATATCCACGCCGGCGGCAAGATCGGCGTGCTGGTCAACCTGGAGGTTGACGGCGAAGTTTCCGGCAAGGTGCTGGAGATGGGCAAGGACGTCGCCATGCAGATCGCCGCCCTGAACCCCCGCTTCTGGGACAAGAGCCAGGTCACCGACGACGTGCTGGACGAGGAGAAGCGCATCATGCTGGCCCAGATGGACAACGATCCCAAGATGGCCTCCAAGCCCGCCCAGGTCAAGGAGAAGATCGTCGAGGGCAAGCTCAACAAGTTCTACGCTGAGAACTGCCTGCTCCAGCAGGAGTTTGTCAAGGACAGCGAGGTGAGCGTGGAGCAGTATATGAACAACGTGGCCAAGTCTGCCGGTGTGAAGGTGCGTCTGGTGGATGCCGTCCGCTTTGAGAAGGGCGAGGGCATCGAGAAGAAGCAGGAGAACTTCGCCGAGGAAATCGCGTCCATGATTAAGTAATTGGGATTGAGCCTGCCCCACCCAAAACCATCCCAATTCTGCTCCCAATTTTGTCCCTTTCAGAGCAGCGTTGAGAGCAAGCACTGAGTAAAATTTGAGAGTCCAGAGTAGTTCATTGCGAATTGCTCTGGGCTCTTTTTTGTTGTCCTTTTGGCGGCGGGCTGGGGTATAGTCGACGCACTTGAAAATCGGTAAAGTTCGGCGGTCAAAATGATACGGGGCGGCGTTGTCGTCTTTGGCGGGCGTCAGCCCGCCTGCATCCTCCGCCTTGCCCCGCGTCATTTTTCCTCCCCTCCTTTTTACCTCT
>CAJUQS010000031.1 GCA_910588365.1 uncultured Oscillospiraceae bacterium
AACCTCTCCGGCGGCGAGCAGCAGCGGGTGGCCATCGCCCGCTCCCTGGCCACCGGGGCGGGGGTGCTCCTGGCCGACGAGCCCACGGGCAACCTGGACGGGGAGAACAGCCGGAACGTGGTGGAGCTGCTCACCCGGCTGGCCCACGAGGAGGGGTACTGCGTGATCATCGTCACCCACGACCCAGCCATCGCGGAGGCCTCCGATCTGGTCTTCCGCATGGCGGACGGCGTGCTGGAGCAGTCCGCCTGAAGAGCATACCGCAGCGCGCTCCCTGCGGAATTCCACTCCTGCCTATAGCAATCATCAGAATTCATGACAAAAAAGGAGGGGAGGACAAAGCGTGCATGGCAAGGCGGAGGACGCAGGCGGGCTGACGCCCGCCAAGGACGACAACGCGGCGATGCGCGCTTTGCACCCCAGAGCTTTTGCCAGGAATTTTGGTGATTGCTATAAAGGGCCCGTCTGCCGGACATATCCGATAGACGGGCCCTCTTTTGGCTGGAACAGCGGGGCGCAAAGAAAAGAATGGATCCCCCGCCGCGGACAGGAAAGGCTTGCAATTTTCAAAAAAGGTAGTATGATATGGTTGATATTCATGAAGAAAGAGGCGTATTTCCCATGACAAAAGTCAACGTAATCTCCGGTTTCCTTGGCGCGGGCAAGACCACGCTCATCAAAAAACTGCTGGACGAGGCCCTCAAGGGGGAGAAAATTGTCCTCATTGAGAACGAATTCGGCGAGATCGGCATTGACGGCGGCTTCCTCAAGGACGCCGGGGTGGAGATCTCAGAGATGAACTCCGGGTGCATCTGCTGTTCCCTGGTGGGGGATTTCGGCGAGGCACTGAAAAAGGTGATGGACCAGTTCCACCCTGACCGCATCCTCATCGAGCCCTCCGGCGTGGGCAAGCTCTCCGACGTGGTCCGGGCGGTCCAGGACGTGGCCGCCAAAACGCCGGGGATGGAGCTGGGCTGCGCGGTCACTGTGGCCGACGCGTCCAAGTGCAGGGTCTATCTGAAGAACTTCGGCGAGTTCTATGAAAACCAGATTCAGTACGCCGGCGCCATCATTTTAAGCCGCACCCAGAAGCTGAGCGGCGAGAAACTGGAGGCCGCCGCGGCCCTGCTGCGGGAGAAGAACGACTCCGCGCCCATTGTCACCACCCCCTGGGACCAGCTCACCGGCGCGCAGCTCCTCTCCGCCATGGAGAACGGCAACACCCTGGCCGAGGACCTGCTGGCCGGGGAGGAGCCCTGCCCTGTCTGCGGCGGACACCACCATGACCATGACCACGAGCATGAGCATGAACACGAACACGAACACGGCCATGACCACGGGGAGCACGCATGCTGCGGCCACGAGCACGGGCACCACCATCACCACCACGGCCACGACGCCGACGAGGTCTTCTCCAGCTGGGGCGTGGAGACCACCCGCACTTTTACCGGCGAAAGGCTGGAGGAAATCCTGACCGCCCTGGACGGCGGGCAGTACGGCGCGGTACTCCGGGCCAAGGGCATCGTCCGCGGGACGGACGGCGGGCAGTCCGCCCCCGGCGCCTGGCTCCACTTCGACTACGTCCCCGAGGAGCACCAGATCCGCACCGGCCCCGCCGACTACACCGGGCGGCTGTGCGTCATCGGCAGCAAGCTGGACGAGGCCGGGCTGAAGGCCCTTTTTGAGGTGTAGAAATGGCCCAGGACAAGGTGTATCCCGTCTACCTCGTCGCCGGATTCTTGGACAGCGGCAAGACCTCCTTTATCAACGGCATCCTCTCCGACGGCTTTGCCTTGGAGGATCGTACCATGCTGCTGTGCTGTGAGGAGGGGGAGGTGGAATATGACCCCAAGGTTCTCCGCAACGTCACCGTGGTGACGGCGGAGGATCCGGAGACGCTCACGCCGGAATTTCTGGAGGCGGAGCGGAAGAAGTGCCGGGCCGTCCAGATCATTGTGGAGTTCAACGGCATGTGGCAGATCCAGGATTTCTATGTGAACGCCATGCCCCCCAGCTGGGTGCTCTATCAGATCATCGCCGCCGCCGAGGGGCCCACCTTTGAGATGTACGCGAAAAACATGGCCTCTTTGATGATGGAGAAGCTGCGCAACGCGGACATGATCCTCATCAACCGCTGCACCGACGAGCTCTGCGCCGCCCTGCGCCAGAAGAACCTCCGGCTGGTGAACCGCCGGGCGGACATCTACCTGGAGAAGGAGGACGGGACCAGCGAGGACTATATGGACGGCACTGTCTCCGCCTTTGATCTGGACGCGCCGGAGATCCGGGTGTCCGACGAGGACTACGGGCTGTGGTACGTGGAGATCATGGACAACCCCCAGATGTACGCCGGCAGGACGGTGGTCTTCCGCGCCATGATGTGCAAGCCCCCCAAGTACGGCCGCTACTTCACCCCCGGCCGCTTCGCCATGGTCTGCTGCGCCGAGGACATGACGTTTCTGGCCGTGGCCTGCATCGGCTTTGACGTGAGCGGCATCCCCGAGCGAACCTGGGTGGAGATCCGGGCGGAGGCCCGGGTGGAGCACTGGGATCCCTACGAGGGGGACGGCCCCGTGCTCCATGTCCAGTCCGTCACCCCCTGCGAGAAGCCCCGGGAGGAAGTCGTGCAGATGTGATTCACGCACGGCAGACATTCTTTTTTCTTGAAAGAAAAAAGAATCAAAAAAGAACTTTTGGCGCAAAGCTGCCGCTTTGCTTAGGGCTTGTGTTATATCCCGGCGTGTGCGGATTGGCAAGAGGATTTTTCCGCCGGACAAACACAATTTTTCGCAGGAATCCTGGGTGGCTTTTAAGAGCCTGTTTAACATCTCCCCGCGCCCGCCTTGGCGGCATATTTTCCGCCCTGACTGCGTTAAAAATCCTTGCAATCCGTCAGGATTCTGCAACAGGCGCATCGAGCGCCTGTGCAGAATAATCGTGCATGACCC
>CAJUQS010000032.1 GCA_910588365.1 uncultured Oscillospiraceae bacterium
GAACGCTGTCTGGCCAGTCTTTTTCCCGCCATACTGCGTCGCTTTCCCTTGCAATCCGTCAGGATTGCTGCGGAAAATCTCCTTGTCTGACGAGAAAAATCCTCGTCCATCCGGCATCCCCCGGTTATGAATACAGGTTCTTAATGGAACAACCGCCTTTTGCTTCGCAAATTGTAAAGGTGAGAATCCCTCGGATGAGCTTGAAGCGGAGCTGACGCTCTACCAGGGGGACACTTATGTGGATTCCTGGAGCAATTCGGGGGTAGGCCCGATCCTCGTTTCAGGGAACTGCACAGTGAAAAGCGGAAGAAGCTATAGGCTGGTATTGACTTGGTCTATAAACGGATCCGCGAAGTCGCCGGTCACTGTTGCTGGAACTTGTCGTTTCATGAAATTTTTTTGTTATACAGGACAATATGGACATTCTCCGGAGAGGATGGTATATTAACCACAGCGGGGTAAGTGGGACGTCCCGCCGGATGGGTTCTGATGTGACAAAAATCGTTGCAAAAGAAGGTGAGTCCAATGCAGTAATTTTTACTACCTGTAATAAAAATTATGAAATGAGGTATCCTATGTCCGGTTTCATGAGACATGACCGCCGCGCACGATTTCTTCTCCTTGCGGTTTATCTGCTGGTTCATGTTACGGCTTGTGTATCCACCATCCAAGATCCCGTGACATTTTCAACGGCAGCGGACCTCGCGGTAAATGAGGTGCCGCTGTGCGGCAATCTGGGCCTTGCCAATGATGAGAAGGTCTATATCCTTGACGCCGATGAAAACCAGGTTCTGCTGACAGTATACTCCGATTATCTTCCGGGAGACGCATACTACAGGAGCGAGGGGTATAGCAGTTATTCCAAAAAAATAATTGTCTATAACTGGACAGCCGGAGAGATTGCCGCCGAGTACGAATTGCGTACAGATGCGTTCTGTACGGATGGAATTCTGGCGGATGACGGCTTCCTATGCGTCTTCCTGGAGCCAGGAGGAGAGGACCTCTATTCCGCGAAGATCGTCCATATCACATTTGATTTACAAGCCGAAACCATTTTTGCCTGCCAAACGTACAATATTGCATACCATGTCCCGGAAATCATATCTCTGAAAGATGGGGCCTTTGCCTTTACCTACTACCATGCAGGCGAGAACACTTTTGGAATTCAGGCAGGCTCTTTGGCCGGTGGAATCGCGCCTGTTTACACGGCCTCAGATGCGGATGAATTTATTGGGACTGAACTAAGCGGAAATGGGGCGCAGTTCCTCTACTATGTATATCGCAATGGAAAGCCCTCTCTGCTGGTAGGCGATCAATCCTCCGTCCTATCCACGCTTACACTGGAGGACAGCCAGTCCATGCACAGCTTCTGCCTGACCGGCGAGTACGTCGTCGCCGCGTTACAGGACCAGTCCAAGGCCGCCTTAAAAGACGAGGTTTGCTTGTTTGATTTTAGCGGCGAACTCCTTTTGAGACAGCCGTATGACGTGCTGTTCCGTATGAAATTTGACAAGTCAGGGGGAATATTTGCGATTGATATGAAATACAACGCATACTCCATTTTATTTCAGCCGGGCACGGACGATGCCGCGATCAGCAGGCGAAAACTGGACGTTCCAAATGAATCCGCGATTTTTTATCCCATTAACCGTCAGTCCTGCCTCATCAGTAGTGGAAGTTCACAGCCGCGCCTGCTGGAGGTAAGCGCGCAAAACCGATAGCCTGAGCACAGCAAAAGGCGCATACAAACCGCAGCCCAGGCGGTATGTATGTGCCTTTTGTGCAGATGTTTTCTCTAAGCAGGGGCATATCTCTTACATGCCGGTTTCTCCTGTCTTGCGGTCTTAGAAGCTGTACCAATAGGTGACGGTATGCAGATTGGCGAGAAAAATTTTTGCCTGGCAAGGAAGAAACTCGCAGGAATCCTGACGGATTTCAAGAGTTTCTGACGCAGCCAGACGAAAATTTTTTCGTCTAAGATGCCTGTCGGCGCCTATTGGTACTGCTTCTTACGCCCGGAGGGGGAGGATCTCCTTGCGGTAGATGTACCGGAGGAAGATCGCGCACAGCGCCACGGAGAACAGCTCCGCCAGCGGGAACGCCCACCAGACCATCTCCAGCCGCCCGCTGAGGCTGAGGAGCCACGCCGCCGGCAGCAGCACCACCAGCTGTCGGATGAGGGACACGGCCAGACTGAGCACACCGTGGCCCAGGGACTGGAAGGTGGAGGAGGCCACGATGGAGAAGCCCGCCAGGATGAAGTGGATGCTGATGATCCGCAGGGCGGGGACGCCGATGGCGAGCATATTGTCGGACGCCTCAAAAAAGCCCAGCAGCACACCGGGGAAGAGCTGGAAGATCGCCACGCCCAGAACCATGATACCGGTGGCGTAGCACATGGCCAGCTTCACGGTGCCCAGCATCCGATCCGGCTTTCTGGCTCCGAAGTTGTAGGCCACGATGGGCACCATGCCGTTGTTCATGCCGAATATGGGCATGAACACGAAGCTTTGCAGCTTGAAGTACACCCCCAGCACGGCGGTGGCCGTGGTGGTGAAGCCGATGAGGATTTGGTTCAGGCCAAAGGTCATCACCGATCCGATGGAGGCCATGATGATGGAGGGCACGCCCACGGAGTAGATGCGGCGGATGGTGGCGCCGTCGGGCCGGAAGCCCCGGAGCTTCAGGGTGATCTCCGGATTCCTGCGCAGGTTGAAGCAGAGTCCCATGAAAGCGCCGACCACCTGGCCCAGCACCGTGGCCCAGGCCGCGCCCACCACGCCCATGTCCAGCACGAAGATGAAGATGGGGTCAAAGATGATGTTGATGACCGCGCCCACCATCTGGTTGATCATGCTGTAGACCGTCTTTCCGGTGGCCTGCAGCAGCCGCTCCAGGGCGATGGCCAGGAAGATGCCGAAGGAGCCCACGGCGCACACCATGATGTACTCCGTGCCGCCCTCCACGATCTCCGCCACGTCGGTCTGCGCCAGGAAGAAGGTGCGGGAGAACAGCAGGCCCAGCACGGCGAACACCGCGTAGCTGCACACCCCCAGGAAGACGCCGTTGTTGGCGGCCAGATTGGCCCGCTCAAAGTTTTTCTCCCCCAGGCTCTTGCCCAGCAGGGCGTTGATGCCCACGCCGGTGCCGGTGGCCACGGCGATCATCAGGTTCTGCACCGGGAAGGCCAGGCTCACCGCGTTGAGGGCGTTCTCGCTGATCCGGGAGACAAAGATGCTGTCCACCACGTTGTACAGCGCCTGGACCAGCATGGAGAGCATGATGGGCACCGAGATGCTCAAAAGCAGCTGGTTGATGGGCATGACGCCCATTTTGTTTTCTGTTGGTTTCATTTCTTTTTCACTCATATAGTCGACTCCTCTCCGGGCACCGCTTCCCGACTTATCTTGTCACGCCGGAGCTTGACCCGGCCAAAAAAGCGCTGCTTTTTCAAGCAGCGCTTTTTATGGTAGCATGATTAAATTTTTATGTCAACATAGAAATAGACAGATTTTTCACGCTTTTCGGCCCCTTTAATTATGAAACCTTTTCAGCCGTACCAGCCCCACTGCCGCCGGGTGTAGAACCGGACGGACAGCCAGAAGGACGCAGCGTTTGCCGCCAGCAGGCCCCCAGCCACCCTCACCTCAAGGGTCAGCGCCGGAGCATCGTCCATCCAGCCAAAAAGGAGGTCGATGACAGGGGAGCAGAGGAACGAGCCCCCCAGGATCAGCACCGCCACAGCGCCCCAGAGTGCCAGCAGCAGCGCGCCTCCCTTCCTCCGCCCGTACCGGTAGGTCAGGGGCAGTGCGGTGGCCAGGGCCAGCAGGACCAGGACCAGTATGGTCCGCGGCAGCGGCTGGCCGCCGTGCCGGCCGGCCAGCCGCAGTCCCGCGGCCCGCAGGGCCGTCAGCATCGCTATGAGGCCGTAGGCGTAGAGGTACTTCTCCCCCACCAGGACCCAGGGCCGCAGGGGCGACATGGCGGCAAAGCGGTCCCAGCGGCACTCCTGGTCGGCGCTGACGGCGTTGAGGACCACGGTGAGGGCACAGATGGGCATCGTATCGAGCAGGGAATGGATGTTCATCCACACACTGCACAGCAGCGATATCACGGCCCATGCGCCGGCGTATGCCGCCGCGTATCTGCCCGTGACATAGAGATCCTTCCGCAGCATTGCAATCACAGCGCATCCGTCCTTTCCTATCCCGGCCAGCAAGGCGCAGGCCTTGCGCAAAAGTTCTTTTTGATACTTTTTCTTTCAAGAAAAAGTATGACTGCCTAATCATACGCCCCATCCCGCCTCTTCTTGTAGAAGTGCACGCTCAGGCGGAAGGACACGTAGGTGACCGCCACCGCCAGGGCGGCCAGGAGCAGCGCTGCCACAGGGAGGGGCAGCTCCGGCAGTTCGGGCACCTCCCCCAGGATCCCCGTGATGCCCAAGGCGACGCCCACGCCAACGCCCATGATCAGGATCATCGCCAGCCGCCCCTTCTCCGAGCCGAACCGGTACAGGGCCGGCAGGCCCAGAGCGGTACAGAACAGGGCGCTGATCCCCACCAGTATGGTCATCTCCAGGGTTTCCATCCAGTCCAGTGAGCCCGTTATCCGGCCCCGCACCACCGCGCCGAGGACGATGATGGCCCCGGCCAGAAGGGTGAAGAGATAGGCCAGCAGGTACTTGCTCCACACCATCTGCCACATCTTGTAGGGCAGCATGGCCGCGTAGCGGTCCCACTTGCTCCGCTCGTCGTAGGCAATGGAGTTGAGGGGGATCATCAGCGCCAGCATCATGGCGTAGGTGGACCCGAAGCTCCCCATAGCGGGCACCATGCTGAACACCAGTGCCAGCACCAGCAGCAGGCGGCTGGTCTTGTCCGCCACATAGAGGTCCTTCTTCAAAAGGCCAATCATTTCAAGTCTCTCCTTTTAATATAAAGTTCTGTCAAAGCCAATTATATCTCTGCTTATACGATTTCTCGATTAAAAGCTTTATTTCGTTACCGTGTGGAAGCCTTGGAATTGCAACGGGTTGAAGGGCGAAAGCAACGTTCTTTTTGATACTTTTTCTTTCAAGAAAAAGTATTAGAGCCTGTTTAACATCTCCCCGCGTCCGCCTTGGCGGCATATTTTCCGCCCTGACTGCGTTAAAAATCCTTGCAATCCGTCAGGATTGCTGCGGCTTTTTGCCTTGCAGGACAAAAAACCTGTCTCGCCAATCCGAACACGCTGAGATATTAAACAGGCTCTTAGGACTCCGCCTTGACCATGTACAATATGATGTCCTCCAGCGTCGGCCGGTCGATGACCACATCCCGGGGCATGAATTCCCGCTCCACCAGGGCCTCCACGCCGTAGGTCCCCACCCGCTTGCCGTGGACGGCCTCCTCCGGGATGTTTTTCAGCTGCTCCCTGGAGCACTTGAGGATGCCGTACCTGTCCAGCAGCACGTCCTTCTCCTCGCACATAACCAGCTTTCCCTTGTGGAGGAAGGCGATGTAGTCGCAGATACGCTCCAGGTCGCTGACGATGTGGCTGGAAAGGAGCACCGCGTGGCCGTCCTCAGCCGCGAAGTCGGCGAACACCTCCAGCAGCTCCTCCCGGATCATGGGATCCAGCCCGCCGGTGGCCTCGTCCAGCAGCAGCAGCCGGGGGTGGTGGCTGAGGGCCGCCGCGATGCCCAGCTTCATGGTCATGCCCCGGGAGTACTCCTTGAACTTCTTGTCCCAGGGCAGCTCCAGCCGTTTCATCCAGCCCTCGTAGGCTCCCTGGTCCCAGCGCCTGAAGGTCCCGGCCATGATCCTCCCCAGCTGCTTGGCGGTGAGAATCTCCGGGACGAAGGTCTCGTCCAGCACCACGCCGATGTCCTCCTTGAGATCCAGAAACTCCCGGCTTTTGTTGTCCGCCCCCAGTACGGAC
Organism: uncultured Oscillospiraceae bacterium; assembly: GCA_910588365.1. Taxonomy (GTDB): domain Bacteria; phylum Bacillota; class Clostridia; order Oscillospirales; family Oscillospiraceae; genus Pelethomonas. The sequence continues at coordinate 5,920 of CAJUQS010000032.1, forward strand.
ACGGTCCCGCCGTCCCGCTCCAGGGCGTCCATGATGAGCCGGATGGTGGTACTCTTGCCGGCTCCGTTCTCCCCCACCAGGCCCAGTACGCAGCCGTAGGGCAGATCCAGGTTCAGATTGTCCAGGGAAAATCCCTTGTAGCGCTTGCTGAGCCCCCGGATTTCAATCGCATTTGTATCCATTTCGTCTATTCCTCCTCTGATAATACTTTCAGTATATTTTGCAGATCGTCAACGGTCAGCTCAATCTGCCGCCCCAGCTCCACCGCGGCCTGCAGGTGGGCCTCAATCTCCCGGAGGTTGCTCTCCTTGGCCAGCTCCAGGTCCTGCTGCGCCACAAAGCTGCCCTTGCCGGCCACGGTGCAGATGAAGCCGTCCCGCTCCAGCTCCTCATAGGCCCGCTTGGTGGTGATGACGCTGATGCGCAGATCCCGGGCCAGGGCCCGGATGGAGGGCAGGGGCTCCCCCGGCTTCAGCCTGCCCGAGGCGATGGCCCCCTTGATCTGGCGGCAGATCTGCTCGTAGATGGGCTGGCCTCCGGCATTGCTGATGATAATGTCCATTGCCTCACCTCTGTTCATCTGTATATAAACAGTATACACAGTATTTACAGTTTGTCAAGAGGAAAGTACTGACTTCCCAGAAAAATTTTCCAGCGGCGGACAGGCTCTTAGAGACACCTCTAAAGGATTCGGGAAAAAGGGGGCGCTTTTTGGCCTATTTTTTTCACCAATGGGGTTGTTCTTTCCATTTAATTATGCTATAACTGCTATACGGCTCTGTTCCATACGGCGTCCGCGCCGCCCGGTCTGAAGGAGGTAATGTTTTCCATGCAAAAACTTCGCGCCCAAGGCGCCGCGTCCCAGCAGACGCAGCCCGGCCAGGCCAGGCCCAAGGCCAAGCCGGGCTACAGCATCGACATGGTCAGCGGCCCTCTGGCCGGAAAGCTGCTGGTCTTCGCCCTGCCGCTGATGCTCTCCAGCCTGCTGCAGCTGCTCTTCAACGCCGCCGACGTGGTGGTGGTGGGGCGCTTTGCCGGCAAGGAGGCCCTGGCCGCCGTAGGGTCCACCTCGTCTCTGATCAACCTGCTGGTCAACCTGTTCGTGGGCTTCTCCGTGGGCAGCAACGTGACCGTGGCCCGGGATCTGGGGGCCGGGCGGGAGGACGACGTGCGCCGGAGCGTCCACACGGCCATCACCCTCTCCCTGGTCAGCGGCCTGCTGCTGATGGTGCTGGGCACCACCCTGGCCCACCAGCTGCTGATCTGGACCTCCTCCCCGGCGGACGTCATCGGCCTGGCGACCATCTATCTGCGCATCTACTTCTGCGGTATGCCCGCCAACATGCTCTACAACTTCGGCGCGGCCATCCTGCGGGCCCAGGGGGACACCCGGCGGCCCCTGTACTTTCTGGCTATCGCCGGTGTGACCAATGTGGCGCTGAATCTGGTGTTCGTCATCGTTCTGCACATGAGCGTGGCGGGCGTCGCCCTGGCTACCATCATCTCCCAGTATATCTCCGCCGCCCTGGTGCTGCTGTGTCTGGTGCGGGACCAGGGGCTGCTGCACCTGGATCTGAAGAACCTGGGCCTGGACAAGCGGGTGGTCCGCCGGATTCTCCAGGTGGGGCTCCCCGCCGGGTTCCAGGGCATCCTGTTCTCCCTGTCCAACGTGGTCATCCAGTCCTCCATCAACTCCTTCAACTCCACCGCCATCGTGGCCGGGTCCTCCGCGTCCTCCAACATCGAGGGCTTCGTCTACGCGGCCATGAACGCCTTCTACCAGACCACCCTCACCTTTGCCAGCCAGAACTACGGCGCGGGTGAGTGCAGGCGGGTGGACCGGACGCTGCTGCTGTGCCAGGGCTACGTGCTGGCCACGGGGCTGGTGCTGGGGAATCTGGTGGCCCACTTCGGCCACGCCCTGGCCTCCATCTACGCCCCCGGCGAGGAGGAGGTCATCGCACAGGTCATCATCCGTCTGGGCTATGTGTGCCGCCTGTATTTCCTGTGCGGCGTCATGGACACCATGGTGGGCGTGCTGCGCGGGCTGGGCTACTCGGTGGTGCCCATGGTGGTCTCCATGGTGGGGGTGTGCGGCGTGCGCCTGCTGTGGGTAGCCACGGTCTTCCAGATCTACCGTATGCCGGAGGTCCTCTACCTCTCCTACCCCGTCACCTGGACCATCACCGCCGCCATCCACATCCTCTTCTTCCTCTTTATCCGCAAGCACGCCTACGCCAAGGTCAAGGGCATCCACGCGATCAACAGCCAGCCCCAGACAGAGGGCTGAGAGACAGACAAGAGAACCTCCTGCTGAAACTCAGCAGGAGGTTTTTAAGAGCCTGTTTAACATCTCCCCGCGCCCGCCTTGGCGGCATATTTTCCGCCCTGACTGCGTTAAAAATCCTTGCAATCCGTCAGGATTCTGCAACAGGCGCATCGAGCGCCTGTGCAGAATAATCGTGCATGACCC
>CAJUQS010000033.1 GCA_910588365.1 uncultured Oscillospiraceae bacterium
CGACGACGGCGTCATCGAGGTGCTGGCCACCGCCGGCAACAACCGCCTGGGCGGCGACGACTTCGACGAGTGCGTGATGAAATATCTGGCCGCCGAGTTCAAGAAGGCCGAGGGCATCGACCTGAGCGGCGACAAGGTCGCCATGCAGCGGCTGAAGGAGGCCGCCGAGAAGGCCAAGATCGAGCTGAGCGGCGTCACCTCCTCCAATATCAACCTGCCCTATATCACCGCCGACGCCACCGGCCCCAAGCACCTGGACGTGACCCTCACCCGGGCCAAGTTCAACGAGCTGACCGCCCATCTGGTGGAGGCCACCATGGGCCCCGTGCGTCAGGCCATGAGCGACGCGGGCCTCTCCGGCGGCGAGATCTCCAAGGTGCTGCTGGTGGGCGGTTCCAGCCGTATCCCCGCCGTGCAGGACGCGGTGAAGAAGATCACCGGCAAGGACGGCTTCAAGGGTATCAACCCCGACGAGTGCGTGGCCATGGGCGCCGCCCTCCAGGCCGGCGTGCTCACCGGCGACGTGAAGGGCCTGCTGCTGCTGGATGTCACCCCCCTCAGCCTGGGCATTGAGACCATGGGCGGCGTGTGCACCCGCCTCATTGAGCGCAACACTACCATCCCCGCCAAGAAGAGCCAGATCTTCTCCACCGCCGCTGACAACCAGACCAGTGTGGAGGTCAACGTCCTCCAGGGCGAGCGGGAGATGGCCGCGGCCAACAAGAGCCTGGGCCGCTTCCATCTGGACGGCATCGCCCCGGCCCGCCGCGGTGTGCCCCAGATTGAGGTCACCTTCGACATCGACGCCAACGGCATCGTCAACGTCTCCGCCAAGGACCTGGGCACCGGCAAGGAGCAGCACATCACCATCACCTCCTCCTCCAACATGTCCAAGGAGGACATTGAGCGGGCGGTGAAGGAGGCGGAGCAGTACGCCGCCGAGGACGCCCGGATCAAGGAGTCCGTGGAGACACGCAACAACGCCGACCAGATGGTCTACCAGGCGGAGAAGACCCTGGGCGAGATGGGCGACAAAATCCCCGAGGGCGACAAGGCTCCCGTCCAGGCCGCCATCGACAAGCTGAAGGAGACCCTCAAGGGCGAGGACACCGCCGCCATCAAGGCGGACACCGAGGCCCTCCAGCAGGCGTTCTACGCCGTCAGCGAGAAGCTCTACCAGCAGGCGGGCGGCCCCCAGGCCGGTCCCGACATGGGCGGCGCTCAGCCCGGCGGTCAGGCGGACGGCCAGCAGTACTACGACGCCGACTACAAGGTCGTGGACGAGGATGACCAGAACAAATAACTTTTGACAGGTCATGCGGAGCCGCCTGCGGCGGCTCCGCATACCCCTGTATTTACCCGGCCCGAAGCCCAGCGCAGCGGGTTCGGGACGGAGAGGAGGAGCAAAGAAGCGGGCGCAGTTTTCCGCGCAGCGGGAAACGGAGTCCGGCGGACTTTGCGACGGCGTTATGGCTGATAAAAGAGATTATTATGAGGTCCTGGGCGTCCAGAAGGGCGCCACGGACCAGGAGATCAAAAAGGCGTACCGGAAGCTGGCCAAGGAGAACCACCCCGACCTGCACCCCGGGGACACGGCGGCGGAGGCCCGGTTCAAGGAGATCAACGAGGCCTACGAGATTCTCAGCGACAGCTCCAAGCGCTCCCGGTACGACCAGTTCGGATTTGCCGGGGTGGACCCCAGCTACGGCGGCGGGGGCGGCGGGGGCGGCGGCTTTACCGGCGACTTCGACTTCGGCGATCTGGGGGATATTTTCGGCAGCTTTTTCGGCGGCGGCTTTGGCGGCGGCACCCGGACCCGGAACGGTCCCCAGCGGGGCGAGAGCCTGCGCATGGGGGTGACCATCACCTTCGAGGAGGCGGCCTTCGGCTGTGAGAAGGAGGTCAGCCTGGACCGGGTGGAGCAGTGCGAGACCTGCCGAGGCTCCGGCGCGGCGCCGGGCACCAGCCCGGAGACCTGCTCCAACTGCGGCGGCAGCGGCACGGTCCAGCAGCGGCGGCAGACCCCCATGGGCGTCTTTGCTACCACCGGCCCCTGCCCCCGCTGCGGCGGCAAGGGGAAGATCATCAGCACCCCCTGCAAGAGCTGCGGCGGCAGCGGACAGCTGCGCAAGCGCAAGACCCTCAAGGTCAACATCCCCGCCGGCATTGACAACGGGCAGATCGTCTCCCTGCGGGGCCAGGGCAACGCGGGCCGGAACGGCGGCCCGGCCGGCGACCTCCAGATTGTCATTTCCGTCCAGCCCCACCAGCTGTTCCAGCGGGACGGGGCCGATGTGTACTGCGACGCGCCCATCACCTTCACCCAGGCGGTGCTGGGCGGGGAGCTGGAGATCCCCACCATTGACGGCAAGGTGAAGTACGACATCCCCGAGGGCACCCAGACCGGCGCCACCTTCCGCCTGCGCGGCAAGGGCATCCCCAATGTCAACGGCCGCGGGCGGGGCGACCAGTACGTCACCGTTCACATCGAGACGCCCCGGAACCTGACCCGGGAGCAAAAGGATGCCCTGCGGAAATTCAGCGAGACGCTGAAGGAACATAACTACAAGGATCGCAAGAGCTTCTTTGAGAAGTTCAAGAAGTGACGAGGCTGTGAATACAGGTGCTTATATTTCCTGTAAGCACAAAGAACTTCTGCGCAAAGCTCCAGTCTGCCTATGGCTTCGCCGGTGCGTGCCATGGGCTGGATATTGTTTGTTGAAAGGGAGAACGACTATGAAAATTGCCATTGCCTCTGACCACGGCGGATTTGATCTGAAGGAGGATCTGCGCTCCTGGCTGACGGAGCAGGGGCACCAGATCGAGGACTTCGGCTGTCCGGGCCATGACAGCTGCGACTATGCGGACTTCGTGGAGCCGGCGGCCCGGGCTGTGGCGGACGGGAGCTGCGACCGGGGAATTGTCATCTGCACCACCGGCATCGGCGCCTCCATCACCGCCAACAAGGTCCGCGGCATCCGGTGCGCCCTGTGCAGCGAGCCCTGGAGCGCGGAGATGACCCGCCGCCACAACGACGCCAACGTGCTGGGCCTGGGGGCCGGCATGGTGGGTCCCCAGATGGCCCGCCAGATTGTGACCGCCTTCCTCACCCACTCCTTCGAGGGCGGACGGCACCAGCGCCGGATCGACAAGATCGCCGAGGTGGAGGGCAGGTAAGGCGCGGCCCGGCTGGCACCGGATCGGGAAAATTTATCGCACAGACGTAAAGACGCCTCCGCGCAAAGATACGGGATGAAACTTTTGCAGCCCAGCACTTGCGTTACTGATGCCAGAGGGCCTGACTGTTGCAGTCAGGTCCTCTTTTCAGCGCCTGTTTAATATCTCAGCGTGTGCGGAGGCATTTTTGCATATTTTCGGACAAGGCGCCTTCGCCCGCCGCGCCCTTTGCAAAGAGCCGGAATTTGTGATATACTATGAAAAAAAGTGGGGAAAATCCGGGATGCAACCGCAAGTTTACACCCAATCCACCCAAACGCAACCGTGTCTTGCTGGAGTTGCGGGCTTTGTTTGGGTATGATAGGCCCATCTCAAAAAAGGAGGACATACAAAATGTCTCTTGCCGAAAACCTTCAGTTTCTCCGCGCCCGGGAGGGCATCACCCAGGAACAGCTGGCTGAGCGTATGGACGTGAGCCGCCAGTCCGTCTCCAAGTGGGAGTCCGGCGCCAGCTTTCCGGAGATGGACACCCTGCTGAAGCTCTGCGATATGTTCCACACTGACATGGACACCCTTCTCCGGGGCAGCGTGGAGCAGAGCCTCAGCGAGGATGCTGCCGGGTATGACCGCTTCATGACCAGCTACGCCCGGAAAGTGGCCGGGTCCGTCTCAGCCATCATCGCCGGCGCTGCGCTGATGATACTGCTCGACCTGCGCATCGGGGATATCAGCGGGGCGGTCTTTATGCTGGTTGTGGCCATCGTCGCCGTCGTGCTGGTGGCCAGCGGCATGGAGGAGGACAACTTCCGCAAGCAGCACCCCGTCATCACTGATTTTTATACCGAGAAGCAGAAGGCGGACTTCCGCCGCCGGTACATCTGGTACATCGCAGGCGGTGTGGGCGCCATCCTATGCGGCGTGGTCCTGATGATACTGGTCTTTAGCGTCATCCCGGAGCGGGAGCCCTATGAGTCCATGGCCGGGGCGTTGTTCATGTCCATCATGGCCTGTGCGGTGTTCTTCCTGATCTACGGCGGGATGCTGGAGGATAAATACAACATTCCCAAGTACAACCGCGCCAACAATCCGTCCCCCGAGGATAAGGAGCGCCGCCGCCGCGCCGTCACGGCCTGTTCCTTTATCATGATTCTGGCGACAGCCCTGTTTCTCTTCCTCGGCCTGAGCTATGACAGCTGGGAGTCAGCCGCCGTCATCTACCCGGTGGGCGGCGTCATCTGCGGCGGGGCCTGGCTGCTGCTGGCGCCGAAGCTGGACGTGTAACGGGCAAATTGACTTTTCCCCGTCGCTGTGGTACAATCACATCATCAAATCACCGCCCCAGGGGCGGAGGAACGGAGGATGGCATATGGCGGACGCAAAGGTATTCCGCATGGACGGCAGTCAGACGCTGGAGGATGTGGCCCACGCCCTGGAGGATTTTCTGCGCACGCAGAAGCGGCTGGAGACGGAGGGCGTCAGCCAGTCCGAGACCAGCTATTTCATCCAGGCCCGGCAGACCGAGGGCTGGAAGAAATTCGTGGGCCTGGATCAGGCCATCCAGGTGCGCCTGAGCGTATACGGGGACAAACTGACGGTGGATCTGGGCGCGGGACGCTGGGTGGACAAGCTGGGGGCCGCCACCCTGGGGTATATCATCTTCTCGCCCCTGCTGCTGACGGCGGCCATCGGCGCCATCGGTCAGGAGCGGCTGCCCCGGGAGATCTTTGACTTCGTCCAGCGCTATATCTTCCTGGGCAACCCCCTGGATATCAACGACTTTGGCCCGAGGGCCCGGGAGGAGGCCGCCCCTGCCGGCTGCCCCGCCTGCGGTACGGCCCTGCCCCTGGGGGCGAGGTTCTGCCCCGGCTGCGGCCGGCCCGCAGCGGCCGGCGTCTGTCCGGTGTGCGGCGCCGCCCCCACCGTGGAGGGCGCGAAATTCTGCGCCGAGTGCGGTGCGCCCCTCAATTGACGGGTGGAGCGGGCGTCTTTTTGACAGAGTGAGAGACGGGGAGGGACAGCGCATCTGCTGTCCCTCCCCGTCTCTATGTATTCGTTTTCAGCTCTCCGCAGGCGTCTCGCCCTTGTAGTTGGAGCCAAATTTCAGGTTGTTCGCGGGTGCGCCCGGTGCCTTCTCGCCTTTGAGCATGTTGCTTCGGCCGTTGAGATGGCCGCCGTCCTCCACCACGAGGGAGACGGTGGTCACATCCCCCTCCAGGCTGCCCGTCTTCTCCAGGCGCATATGGTCCCTGGCCATCACGTCGCCCATGATGCACCCGGCAATATGAACCGTGTCCGCCGCCACGGGCCCCTTGATATGGCCTGTCGGCGTCACAATCACCGCGCCCTTCAGGTCAATCTCGCCCTCCACGATGCCCTCCACCTGGATGACGCCCTCGCCGCGCAGGGTGCCGGACATCGTCACGCCTGTAGCAATTACCGTGCTGCTCAGCGGCGTCGGGAGGCTGGGGAGCTCATCGTACTGCTCCTGTGTGTCAATCTCCACCGGCTCCACATCCACATCTGCTTTTGCCTGTTTCCAGAAAGCCATAACAAACCTCTCCTTTTCATGATTGATGCTTCAACTTTTCACAGGAACGCACAATTCGGCACGAACGGCCCGCGAAAGCCCTTCTGCCGCAGGCGGCATTGTGCGGTGCTGCCTTATGATTGGGATTGTCCGCTCAGCACCGGGTAATAGGCCAGATATGCCTCCCGGCGGGACTGCCAGTTTCCGCCGCCCACCAGCTTGGAGACCACGTCCGTATTCTCCGTGCCGGGCGTGGCGGAAATCGCCTCGCCAATCCCTGTGATCTTCCAGTAATACCCCGCGCTCTCCCAGGGGAAGGCCTGGGAAATATAGTCCGCCCCGGTGGTCACCGGGCTCTGGGGATCGAAGACCACCCGGGTGTACCGGGAGATGTCCAGCCCCAGATTGGCCGCGATACGCAGTGCGGCGTAGTAGGCGGCGCGGATCTCCTCCCGGCCGTGGCAGGTGGGATTCATATAGGTAATCTCCGCCAGCTCGGGCACGTACCGCCGCATCATCCAGGTGGAGAAAGCCATCTGGCCGTACTCGAAGGTCAGGTGGAAAAAGCCCGCGCCCCGGGTGCCGGCAGTATATCCGTAGCTGCGGAAATAGTCCTCATCCCCCAGCTCCGTCAGCCACTTCCCGCCGGCGGTCTCCACCGCCGCCTGGGCCAGGAACTGGCTGATCTCCTCCGCCGACAGGATCCCATACTCCCGCAGCACCCGGTTGAGCTCCTCCACAGAGGCCTCTGTCAGCGTCCATTTCAGCTCCCCCAGGCTGCTGTCCGTATAGGTCATCCGCGCCAGCTGCTCCGCGGTCACCAGCTGCTCCACCTGGACCACCGGTTCCTCCGGGACGCCGGGCAGCTCCTGCTGGACCGGGCGCTCCCGCCCCCAGAACAGGATGGCCGCCACCAGCACCGCCAGCAATGGGCACAACGGAAGAAGCGGGTCCAGCCCGCCCGGACGCTCCTTTTTGATTGGGACCGTTCGCTCCGTCATTGTCACACATCCCCCTGCCGGGACGCCTGGCCGCCGGCCGGTTCCCGCGTTTATATTTGTGGGAATCCCTGGAATGTATCCGTATTGTACCACAAAACCAGCGGATTTTCAATCATAAAATTCCAACCGTTTTTCGCTGGAATTATCTTCCTGCGGCAAGCGGCTCCAGCGGGAGACGGAAGGTGCGGGGCATTTTTGAAGGGGGGCAATTCATCCTTGACAAAATTTCCCTGGTATGGTATAAATAGCATACTTCATGAGGGAGTAGTGGCAGGGGATTTTCCCTGCGGCAAGTCAACACACTGGCTCTAGGGCCTGGCTTGCCTTAATCAACGAGACTCATGTATGGCATTCGCCGTGCATGGGACAGATGGTCAGGCGCGGCGGCAGGCGTCTGGCTGTTTCTTTTTGTCCGGGGACCGGGAAGGGGCGGCGGTGGACACGCACACGGAAAGGGAGAAAAAATATGGGATTCTTAGAGCTGTTTCTCATCGGCGTGGGACTGAGCATGGACGCCTTCGCGGTGTCCGTCTGCAGGGGGCTGAGCATGGAGCGGATGCGCTGGCGGCAGGGCGGGATCATCGCCCTGCTCTTCGGCGGCTTCCAGGCGGCCATGCCCCTGGCCGGCTGGGCCCTGGGCAGGCAGTTTGAGCGCTACATCGTCTCCGTGGACCACTGGATCGCCTTCGGCCTGCTGGGGTACATCGGCGGCAAAATGATATGGGACGCCTTCCATGAGGGGGCGGACACCTGCCCTGCCGGCTTTGATCTCAAAGAGCTGCTGATGCTGGCGGTGGCCACCAGCATCGACGCCCTGGCGGTGGGCGTCACCTTTGCCTTTTTGCAGGTGTCCATCCTCCCGGCGGTTGGACTCATCGGCTGTACCACCTTCGTCCTCTCCCTGGCCGGCGTATGGATCGGCCACCGCTTCGGCAGCAGGCTCAAGAGCAGGGCCACCCTGGCCGGCGGCGTGATATTGTGCCTTATCGGACTGAAAATTCTGCTGGAGCACCTGGGGTATCTCGGGTGAGACAGGCGGACAGCGCCGCCCGGACCGCGTATCCTGTCACGCGGTCCGGGCGGCTGCCATATCCAATTTGACCGGGATTTTGCGTCGCCTCTACTCCGCGCCGGCGTTCCTCCACCGCTTCAGTGTCGGCATCCAGCTGCGCATCATCCGCTCCGCCTCCTCCTGGGTGCCGAAGGGATAGCCGTTCTCCGCATTGAATTGCAGGTTTATGGCGATCATGTCCTCCATGGCGGCGTTGGGATAGGTGAAAGCGCCGTTCTGATAGCAGTAATGGCAGTAGTCGCCGCTGAGGGTCCCGTCCGCCTCTGTGCCCGCGTCCTCGGGCTTGTCCAGGGGCATACCGCAGCACTGGCAAAATTTACGTTCTTCCATGGGAAGTACCTCCTTATGTCGGGCGGGGCTTTTCCCCCTGCCTCTGACACCAGGATACGCCCTCAAACCTGACAGGGTCTGTCCAGTTTCATAGACCGCTGAAACTTTTCTGATCTCCCCGGCGAGGATGTCCCGCCAGCGGACCGGCGACAGCACCTCCAGCTGGCTGCCGAAGGACAGCAGGAAGGACAGCAGCCACTGGTCCTCGGGAAACGTGCAGTTCACCAGCAGATGGCCGTCCGGCTCCGCGGCGATCTGCCCCGGGTGGAAGTAGTCCCGCACCCGCCAGGCGGCGGTGGGGTCAAATCTCAGGCGCAGCGCTGCCCCCTGGTGCGCGCCGGGGGACGGGTCCGGGGACTCCAGCCGCTCCGGGGGACGGCGTGGCGGGCACTCCCCCGCCTCCAGCGCCAGGTCCTCCATCCGTACCAGGCGGAAGACGCGCCAGTCCTGACGGGTCCGGCAGTAGGCCGACAGATACCAGCACCCGCCCTTGAACACCAGCCGGGCGGGTTCCGCGGTCCGGCGGATCCTCTCCCCGGCGGAGCTGTAGTAGGTGAAGGACAGGGGCCGGCGCTCCAGGATCGCCTCCTTCACCAGGGCAAAATTTTTCCGCTCCACCGCCCCGCTGCCCCAATCGGTGAAGTCCACCTCCAGCCAGCTGCCGCCCTCCCGGCGGAAGAGGGCGGTCAGCCGGTCCAGAGTCTCCCCCTCCGCCCCGCCGCCGGTGGCCAGAATGGCCTGGAGGGCAAACAGAATTTCGTCCTGCTGGGCCCGGGAGAGGAGGGCCCTGTCCAGCACAAACTGGTCCATCAGCCGGATGCCGCCTCCCTGCCCCTTTTGGGTGAACACCGGGATGCCGGCGGCGGACAGGGTGTCGATATCCCGGTAGATGGTGCGCTCCGACACCTCCAGCCGCCGGGCCAGCTCCCCGGCGGTGACGGCCCGTTTTTCTACCAGGAGGTACAGGATTTCAAAGAGACGGCTGTTTTTCATCGAATCCGCCTTTCTTCACAGACAGTTATTCGCCCAAAATGACGGCGTTCCCAACTGCGCTGACTAGGCGCAGTTTGAAAAATGTCAACGCCTATATTCTATCATATTTTTCTTCGGTTGTCCCGCCGAACTTTCCGCAAAAAAGCCCGCACGGCTGAACTTCACGGCCTACCGGCAGGCCGCCGCCGTTCTCCGAATCACGCCGCAGGCGATTTTCGTGCCGGAATTCCCGGAGGGCTGCGTCATAAGGTCATCCAAGTGATCATGGATAATCACCGTTCTGCCGATCACTTCGTCTACCACAAAGCGGCTGGTCAAGCATACGGAGAGCGCGAGCCCGTCGTTCCCGAACAGCGGCGGCAGGTCTCCGGCGTGACCGGGATGCTCACAGCCGTTTACGTCGTAATGCTGCATGGCGTTGGCAAACGGCTCGTCCGCGCTGCCGCCGCAGTCGGTTCCCTGGTGAATGTGGATTCCAAAGATCTGTTCCTGACAGGCGCGGCCGCTCCGGGGAAGGCCGCGGATCTCGGCGCAGACAACCACGCCCTTATTGGTCTGGAAAAACCGCACCACGCCCGAAATATCAGGATAGCCCTCACCGCCTGTGATGCAGGCAGCAGCCTGCGCCCTGCCGCGCAGGGCGGAGAGAAGATGGGCTGTTGGATGGCTGCAGGAGGATGGCTTGTTCATATGAAAAACTCCTTATCGTCAGCGTTTTACACCATATCCTATGCGGAGGAGTCCCGCAGGGTTCGGAGGGAACCGTGCTCCAGCTATAGGAAGCGCGGCGGCAAAGCGTCCCGGAACAGGTCAAATCTGAGGAAATCCCCTGTGAGGGCGGTGAATTGTTCTTCAATTTGCCCAATTGTCCCGGTTTCTCCGGGGCCCGGTTTGAGGGTTTTGACCATTTCGTTCATTTGTGCCGCTTCTCTCTTGCCTTTCCGCAGAAAAAAGGTTAAAATAAAACAAGTCCCAAATGAATACCCACTTTTCCATAAGGAGGAACATATCTATGGAAACTTACGGATTGGAACAGTACGGCATCACTGGTATCAAGGAAGTCGTATACAATCCCACCTACGAGCAGCTCTTTGAGGCGGAGATGGACCCCACCCTGGAGGGCTTTGAAAAGGGACAGCTGACCGAGCTGGGCGCGGTCAACGTAATGACCGGCATCTACACAGGCCGCTCCCCGAAGGACAAGTTCATCGTCATGGACGAGAACTCCAAGGACACCGTCTGGTGGACCTCCGACGAGTTCAAGAACGACAACAAGCCCGCCTCTCAGGAGGCCTGGAAGGTCTGCAAGGACCTGGCCATCCAGGAGCTGTCCAACAAGAAGCTCTACGTGATGGACGTGTTCTGCGGCACCAACGCGGACACCCGCATGGCCATCCGCTTCATCATGGAGGTGGCATGGCAGGCCCACTTCGTCAAGAACATGTTCATCGCCCCCACCGAGGAGGAGCTGAAGAACTTCAAGCCCGATTTCATCTCCTACAACGCCTCCAAGGCCAAGCTGACCAACTACAAGGAGCTGGGCCTGAACTCTGAGACGGCCGCCATCTTCAACATCACCTCCCGTGAGCAGGTCATCCTCAACACCTGGTACGGCGGCGAGATGAAGAAGGGCATGTTCTCCATGATGAACTACTACCTGCCCCTGAAGGGCATCGCCTCCATGCACTGCTCCGCCAACACCGACATGAACGGCGAGAACACCGCCCTGTTCTTCGGCCTGAGCGGCACCGGCAAGACCACCCTGTCCACCGATCCCAAGCGCCTGCTCATCGGCGACGACGAGCACGGCTGGGACGACAACGGCGTGTTCAATTTCGAGGGCGGTTGCTACGCCAAGGTCATCGACCTGGACAAGGAGTCCGAGCCCGACATCTACAACGCCATCCGACGCGACGCCCTGCTGGAGAACGTCACCGTGGATGCCGAGGGCAAGATCGACTTCCACGACAAGTCTGTCACCGAGAACACCCGCGTCAGCTACCCCATCGACCACATTGAGAAGATCGTGCGTCCCGTGTCCGCCGGCCCCGATGCCAAGAACGTCATCTTTCTGTCCGCTGACGCCTTCGGCGTGCTGCCCCCCGTGTCCATCCTGACGCCGGAGCAGACCCAGTACTACTTCCTGTCCGGCTTCACCTCCAAGCTGGCCGGCACCGAGCGCGGCATCACCGAGCCCACCCCCACCTTCTCCGCCTGCTTCGGCCAGGCCTTCCTGGAGCTGCACCCCACCAAGTACGGTGAGGAGCTGGTCAAGAAGATGCAGAAGAGCGGCGCCAAGGCCTATCTGGTCAACACCGGCTGGAACGGCACCGGCAAGCGCATCTCCATCAAGGATACCCGCGGCCTCATTGACGCCATCCTGGACGGCTCCATTCTCAAGGCCGAGACCAAGACCATCCCCTACTTCGATCTGGCCGTGCCCACCGCTCTGCCCGGTGTGGATCCCGCCATTCTGGATCCCCGGGATACCTATGGCGATCCCGCAGAGTGGGACACCAAGGCCAAGGATCTGGCCAGCCGCTTCGTGAAGAACTTTGTCAAGTATACCGGCAACGACGCCGGTAAGGCACTTGTGGCCGCCGGCCCCAAGGTGTAAGCAACCCGTAAGCAATCTTAAAATGACCCCGCCCCGCCTGAACCAGGCTTATGGCTTGTCAGGCTGAGCGGGGCCACTTTTCATGTCATGATGTCTCCCTTACGCTTTTTCAATCGTACTGGTGATACGCTGAGCTCCATTCCGGCAACGGAAAAACCGCTCACCCCTGTTACAGGGGGTGAGCGGTTTTCATTCCCGTATGGGAGGTATTACACCAGACGAGAGGTGCTGACCTTGACACCGGGTCCCATGGTGGACGCGGTGACGCAGGAGCGGATATACTGGCCCTTGGCAGCGGCGGGCTTGGCCTTGATGATGGCGCCGATGAGGGTGTTGAAGTTGTCGTTCAGCTTCTCAGCGCCAAAGGAGACCTTGCCGATGGGGCAGTGGATGATGTTGGTCTTGTCCAGGCGGTACTCAATCTTACCGGCCTTGACCTCCTGCACAGCCTTGCCCACATCCGGGGTGACGGTGCCGGCCTTGGGGGAGGGCATCAGGCCCTTGGGGCCCAGCACCTTACCCAGACGGCCCACGGTACCCATCATGTCGGGGCTGGCCACGACCACGTCGAACTCGAACCAGCTCTCCTTCTGGATCTTCTCCACCAGGTCCATATCGCCGACATAGTCGGCGCCGGCCTCGCGGGCGGCGTCAGCCTTGTCGCCCTTGGCGAACACCAGAACGCGGACGGTCTTGCCGGTGCCGTGGGGCAGGACGACGGCGCCGCGGACCTGCTGGTCGGCGTGGCGGGAGTCAACGCCCAGCTTCACGTGGAGCTCGACAGTCTCATCGAACTTGGCGGAAGCGGTCTTGCAGATGAGCTCAAAAGCGTCCTTGGACTCGTACAGGGCAGCCCTGTCGATCTGCTTGGCGCTGTTCTGATATTTCTTTCCTCTAAACATTTCTCAAGCCCTCCTTTATTCACCCACGACGACGCCCATGCTGCGGGCCGTGCCGGCGATCATGCTCATAGCGGATTCCAGGCTGGCGGCGTTCAGGTCGGGCATCTTGGTCTCGGCGATCTTCTGGACATCGGCCTTGCTGATGGTGGCCACCTTGGTCTTGTTGGGCACGCCGGAGCCGGAGTCGATGTTGCAGGCCTTCTTGATGAGGACGGCCGCGGGAGGGGTCTTGGTGATAAAGGTGAAGGAGCGGTCGGAGTACACGGTGATGATGACAGGGATGATCATGCCCATGTCATTCTTGGTGCGCTCGTTGAACTCCTTGGTGAAAGCGGCGATATTGACGCCGTGCTGGCCCAGGGCGGGGCCGACGGGGGGCGCGGGGGTTGCTTTGCCCGCGGGAATCTGCAGTTTGACGTATCCTACGACTTTCTGTGCCATATTCAGGCACCTCCTTGATATAATGTGGTGGTAGCAGAGCGCCCGTCCGCCTCCTCAGGCGGCGGGACAGCCCCTCCCACGATGCCGCGGCGGGCGGCGGGATACAAGATGCGCGGCAGGCCAGGGGGATCTTCACTCCGGCAGGCGATCAGCCGCCGATGACCTCCACCTGGTCCAGCTCCATCTCCACAGGGGTCTCCCGGCCGAACATGGACACCACCACGGTAACCTTGTTCTTCTCCGGGTCGATCTCCTCCACAATGCCGGTGAAGGACTCCAGGGGGCCGTCGTTGATGCGGACCTGGTCCCCCTCCTTGTAATTGACCACGATTTCGTGCTTCTCCATGCCCCACTCGATGACCTCGTCATCGCTGAGCGGGATGGGCTTGTTGCTGGCCTCGCCCACGAAGCCGGTCACGCCCCGCACGTTCCGAACCAGGTGCCAGGTGTCGTCGGTCATGACCATCTTGATGAGCACGTAGCCGGGGAACACCTTGCGCTCCACCTCTTTGGCCACGCCGGAGTCGTTGATCTCGGTGACAGTCTCCAGAGGGATCTGGATGTCCACGATCATGTCCTCCAAATGGCGGTTTGAGACGAATTTCTCAATCGTGGTCTTTACGGCGTTTTCATAGCCGGAGTAGGTATGGACGACATACCACTTTGCGTTTTCCGACATGCCTTCTGCCCTTTTACGCGAATACGGACAGGAGGGTCTTAATCAGCAGGCCGGCCACGCCGTCGAACACCCAGATGCACGCGCCGAAAACCACGCTGTACAGCAGGACCGTACTCGTATTCTTGACGACCTTCGCAGGGGTGGGCCATACGACTTTCTTCAGCTCGCTTCTCATCTCGCGGAACCAGCGGCCCCGATCCTTCTTGGTGACGTTCTTTTCCTCAGCCATGATGAAATTCCTTTCCTTGCTTCCTTACTTGGTCTCAGAGTGGACCGTGTGCTTTCTGCAGAAGGGGCAGTACTTTTTCATCTCCAGACGATCAGGGTCGTTCTTCTTGTTCTTGACCGTGTTGTAGTTTCTCTGCTTGCACTCGTTGCATCTCAGGGTGATTTTAACGCGCATTCCTAACGGCACCTCCTTATTCATGTATGCAGGCTCTGGGCCTGTACCGATTTGCCTCCCTGTTGGAGACGGCGGCGCTTTTTTGTGCGGGAAGCGAAAAGCGCGCAAAAAGAAAGCCCCATTTCCACAGGTATTGTTTACTATAACATCCCTCTCCCTGCAAGTCAATACAAATTTTAATAAATAACCCACTTTTTTTTCCTGTCCGGATATTGTATAATGTTGGGTAATCGCGGCGCCGGCCGCAAAAACTGTCTTTATCTAAGGAGGGACGCCATGCGCATCATGGCTATTGACTACGGGGACGCCCACACCGGCGTGGCGATCTCCGACCTGACGGGCCTCCTGGCGGGGTATACGGACACCATCCACAGCCGGAAGAAGGAGGAGGTGCTGCGCCGCCTGAACGCTCTGATCGAGGAGTACGGCGTCACGGAGCTGGTGCTGGGCCATCCGAAGAATATGGACGGCACCCGGGGGCCCCGGGCGGAGAAGGCGGAGGAATTTGCCGGGGATCTGGAGTGCGCCTTCGGCCTCCCGGTCCGCCTGTGGGACGAGCGGCGCACCACCATCGACGCCCACAATATTCTCGCCTCTTCCGGGAAGAATGCCAGGCAGCGGAAAAAGACGGTTGACGCCGTGGCGGCGGCCCTGATCCTGGAGGGTTTTCTGACCTTCCGCAGGACCGGGGGGCTGTAGTCTGCCCCCCGGTTGTCCGGGAAACAGGAAGCATTGCGCCGCCCAGCGGCGCGGAAATAGAAAGGAGCTCCAATGAAGCAATACGTAAAGACAAACAAAATCCTTCTGGCACTGCTGGCCCTCTGCGTTCTGGTCAGCCTGGCGGTCATCGCGCGGCGGTGGCAGGCGGAGGCCAGCAACAAACGCTACGACGTGGTTCTGGACTACAGCGAGATGGAGCTGCTGGCCGAGCAGAGCGAGCATGACGTCTCCTGGTGGCTGGGCCAGTTCAGGGACATGGGCATCACCAAGGTGGGCCTGACCGAGGAGAGCCTCATCACCCTCATGGAAAACTCCCCCCTGGCCGTCACCGCCATCCCCATGGACACGGTCATACAGGACGCGGACTGGCGGTCCAATTATCCCGACAGCTTTGTCCAGCGCATCGACAGGCGGGGCTTTGACCGCTTCGACGTGCTGGTGGAGGTTTCCGGCGAGGAGGCTATCGAATTTGTCACCCAGGGCATCCAGGGCCGCTTTGACCCCGACTCCTATATCATCGAGACCATGGAGGCCCCCTACCTGCCCTACTCCTCCCTCTACTCCGCCAGCTCCTCCGATGAGGACCGTGCCTTCCTCTTCCTGGACGGCGAGGTGAACGACGCGCTGTACCTCAGCGACACCAAATACATGACCACCATGCGCAAGGGCTTCTCCCAGCGCAACGAAATCAAGGCCTCCAAGCTCATGTATCTCTCTTTGGGCCTCATGCCGGAGAAGGTGGAGACCATCCAGGAGCTGGGCATGGAGATCATCCCCCGCACCCTGGCCTATGACGGCCACAATGACGCCCGCTTCGCCCAGGACGTGGTCCGGGGCTACGACGCCTACGGCATCACCCCGGAATATATCATCGCCGGCGGCGAGGCGGTCATCGGCTATGATGACGAGGAGGACGACTTCGCCCTGAACTACTTCCAGGACAACGACATTACTGTGGGCCTCATCGAGACCAACGTCCAGCGGGAGAATATCATGCAGTCCGGCATTGAGGACATCGCCAAGGCCACGGACTATAATGTGGTGCGGGTCTTCTCCGTGTGGGACTATATCCAATACCGCTACGCATACTACGGCTATGAGGGCGCGGAGGAGATCGAGAACACCCTCTACCGTGCCATCGTGGAGCGCAATATCCGCATCATCTACTTCAAGCCCATCAAGCAGAACGACAACAGCTACGCCTATATCACCGACATGGACGTCTACCGGGATATGTTCGAGAGCCTGGACCGGCGCCTGGAGGCCCACAACATCACCAGGGGCGAGGCCTCGGTGATGGACAACGTCCAGGTGCCCTCCCTGGCCATGCTGGCGCTGGGCCTGGGGGCGGGTATCGGCGGTGTGCTGCTGCCGGCCACGTGCCTGCCCATGAAGAAGAAGTGGACCCTGATTCTGGCGGGGGCCGCCGCCGTCTGCGTGGCAGCGGCCTGGGTGGTCATGCCCAACACCTTCCGGCTGGTGGCCAGCTTCGCCAGCTCCGTGGTCTTCGCCTGCCTGGCCGCGGCCTTCTTCCTGATGGCTGCCAAGGAATCCAGCCAGGTCCTGCCCTCCAACGCCAAGCTGGGCAGGATTCTCCCCCGGGCCGCCGCCATCCTGGCCATCGCGGTGCTCATCTCCCTGGCGGGCGCCATGATGACCGCCGCGCCCCTGTCCTCCACGGACTATATGCTGGAGCTGGGCATCTTCCGGGGCGTGAAGCTGGCGCAGCTGGCGCCGCTCGCCTTCTTCTGTGTGCTGTTTCTGGCCTACTACGGCCTCTTTGAGAAAAGCCGGAGAGCCAATACCCTGCGGCTGCGGGACATCGTGGGCGCGCTGAACTGGACCATCCCCGTGTGGGTGCTGGTGCTGCTGGCGGCCGTGGGCCTTGCTGGGTACTACTACCTGGCCCGCACCGGCCACGAGACGGACGTGTCCGTATCCACCCTGGAGATCATCATGCGCAACGACCTGGAGAATCTGCTGCTGGCCCGGCCCCGGACCAAGGAATTCCTGGTGGCCTTCCCCTGCATCATGCTGGCGGTGTACGCCGCCGTGCGGCGCCTCCCCTTCTGGACGGCCCTGTTCGGTCTGGCGGGCACCATCGGCCTGACCAGCGTGTGCAACACCTTCATGCACATCCGCACCCCCCTGTACCTGGGCTTCGCGCGCACGGCCTACTCCCTGGTGCTGGGCCTTGTGGTGGGCGCCGTCTTCACCGGCTGCTTTGAGCTGCTGTACCGGTTGTTTCTCATTGCCCGAAAAAAATATATTGAGGCGGAACAGAAATAAATGTACAATATACTGATATCGGGCTACTACGGCTTCAACAACATCGGGGACGAGTCCATCCTGCGCACGGTTATCGACAACCTGCGGGAGAAGCTCCCGGACGTGGACATCACGGTCCTCTCCCAGTCGCCGGCCCAGACCAGCGAGAAATACGGCGTCAAGGCCGCCCGCCGGATGAGCCTGTGGGACATCCTGCGCTCCGTCTGGCGCTGCGATCTGCTGCTCTCCGGCGGCGGGAGCCTGCTCCAGGACGCCACCAGCGGCCGCAGCATCCTCTACTACCTGTTCATCCTCCGCCTCGCCCAGCTGCTCCACAAGCAGACCTTCATCTACAGCCAGGGCATCGGACCCATCTCCGCGCCCCGGAACCGTCGGCTCACCGCCTCGGTCCTCCGGCGCGCCGACGGCATCGTGGTCCGGGACGCCAGGAGCCGGGACCTGCTGCTGGAGATCGGCGTGCCGGCCCGGCTGGTCCACGTCACCGCCGACCCGGTCATCCGGGTGAAGAAGCCGGATCCCGCCCTGGGGCTGGAGATCCTGGCCCGGGAGGGCTGCCCCAGGGAGCCCGGCCGGCTCACCGTGGGCTGGGCCGTCAAGTCCCGGAAGCCCAACAAGGCGTTCCTCCAGGAGGTGGGCAGGTGCATCCTCTGGCTGCGGGAGTCCTGCGGCGCGGACTCGGTGCTCATCCCCTTCTTCCACGACGAGGACGTGGGCGTGTGCGAGGCCGTGGCGGCCCGGCTGGACGGAAAGGCCGGGTGCCTGCGGCAGAAGTACCTCTCCGAGGAGACCCTCTCCATCATCGGCTGTATGGACGTGATGGTGGGTGTGCGCCTCCACTCTCTCATCTATGCCGCCGTCATGGGCGTGCCCATGATCGGCGTCAGCTACGACCCCAAGGTAGACTCCTTCCTCTCCTCCATCCAGCGCCCCACCCACTTTACGGTGGAGGACTTCACCCTGGAGGGTTTCCAGGCCGCCTTCCGGGAAACCATGGAGAACCGGGAGGCCATCTGTGAGACAACGGCCCGGCGCCTGGAGGAGCTGATATCCAAGCTGGACCAGAACGAGGATTTAATCCGCGGAATTATGGAGCAAGCGAAGTGAAAAAGAATCAAACCGTCAATGTCATCGGCGCGGTGACGATGGTCACCCTGTTCGCCAAGCTGCTGGGCATCGTCCGTGAGTCCCTGCAGGCCCGCTCGTTCGGCACTCTGGCGGCCGCCGATCTGTACACCACCGCCAACAACAACACCATCTACCTGTTCACCACCGTGGCCTACGCCCTGTGCATCGCCGCCGTGCCCATCCTCACCCCCCGCCTCCGGCGGAGCAGGAAGGAGGGCTGCCGCGCCGCCAGCAACCTCATCACCATCATGGTCCTGGTGAGCGCCGCCGCCGCAGCGGTGTGGATTGGGCTGACCTTCACCCCCTGGGTGGACTCCCTCTGGGACGGCTCCCCCCAGGAGACCGCCCTGCTGGCCTCCTATGTGCGCGTCATGGCCCTCACCCTGCCGGTCATCGTGCTGACCTACCTGCTGGTGGCGCTGTTCCAGTCCCTGGAGCACTTCGTCCTCCAGGGCAGCATGTCCATTCCCTACAACCTGGCACTGATCCTCTTTCTGGCCCTTTTTGCCGGAAGGCTGGGTGTGGGCGGCTACGTGGCCGCGGTGGCCCTGGCCTGGCTCCTCCAGCTGGCCATGACCGTCCCCTACGCCCTGAAGGAGCGCTGCCCGCTCCGGCCGGTGCTGGATCTCCGGGCGGACTACGTGAGGACCTTCTTCAAGACCGCCGTGGTGACGGTGCTGACCACGTCCATCTTCCTGTTCTGCTATCTTCAGGACTCCGGCATGACGGCCCAGCTCTCCGACAGTCCGGTCAGCGCCTTCTACTATGCGGACAAGCTCTTCACCCCCCTGACCACCACGCTCATCTACTCCATCAGCACCGTTCTCTTCCCCAAGTTCAGCGAGGAGTACGCCACTGCGGCCCACGGGGAGTACCTGCGCTATATCTGGAACGTGCTGCGCACCACCCTGCTGCTCATCCTGCCCATCTCCGTGGTTCTGGCGGCCTTCGGCACCCCCATCGTCCAGGTGCTATTTGAGGGCGGCAGCTTCGACGCCGCCTCCACCGCCTCCACCGGCGCCATCTTCACCATCTACGCCCTGTCCATGGCCGGCTTCTGCGCCCTGGATCTCCTCAGCAAGGCATACTACACCATGGAGCGGACTCTGGCGCCCCTTCTGGTCAACGGCGGCATTCTGGCCTGCAACTGGGGTCTCAACCGTCTGCTGGCTCCCCGCTGGGGCGGGGCGGGCCTGGCCGCGGCCACCGCTGTTTCCATCACTGTGGGCGGCGTGGTCCTGGCGGCTCTCTTTCTGCGGGGAGCCGGGGAGATTCACGTCATGCCTCTGATCAAAAGCGCCGCCGCCGCCGTCCTCACCGGCGGGGCCCTGTGGTTTTTGACGGGGCTGGTCCTGAACGGCCTGGAGAGCAAGCTGATGCTGGTTGCCAAGTGCGTGGGTCTGGGGGCGGCGGCAGTGGTACTGTACGCCCTGCTCATGCTCCTCACCCGCCAGGAGGACTTCCTGGCTCTGGTGAAACGCTGCAAAAAGTAAAAAGGAGGCGTCCACATGGACAACGCGCTCACCCCCCGGCGGGACGGGGCCGTCGATCTGGCCAAGGCTCTGGCCATCTGCGCGGTGGTGCTCATCCACTGCAGCGCCAACCACTTCGCCCACCATCCGGCCGGCAGCTTTCAGTGGCTGGCCGCCTGCTTCTGGGGCAGTGTGTCCCGGTGGGCCGTGCCGGTATTCCTGCTGTGCAGCGGGGCGCTGATGAACGCGCCAGGGCGGGATCTGCCGCTGAAAAAGCTCTTCTCCCGGTACCTGCTGCGGCTGGCGCTGGCGCTGGCCGTGTGGGCGGGGCTGTACGAGCTGCTGCGGATCTACATGGGCCGGGGCGGCGCTCCCCTCAGCCAGCTGGCGGTCCAGAGCGCCAAAAACTGGCTCACCGGAACCACCTACTACCATCTGTACTACTTTTATTTCGCCATTGCCCTGTACCTCGCCCTGCCCCTGACCCGTCTGATTGCCCGGCACGCCTCCCGGGCGGAGCTGCGGTATCTTCTGGCTCTGTGGTTTCTTGCCGGCAGCGTCATCCCCTTCTGCCGGTACTTCCCGCCCTTTGACCAGCTGGGCGCCTCCCTTCTGCGCTACTCCCTGCCCGCCATCTTCCTCTCCCCGGGGCTGGGCCTGCTGGGGTGGTACCTGGGCCAGCATCCGCCCAAGAGCTGCCGGGAGGGGCTGGTGCTGTTCCTGGCGGGCTTTGGCGTCACCTTCCTGGGCACCTGGCGGCGCAGCGCGGCGGCGGGGGAGCTGGACCAGTTCTTCCTGGACGGCTTCGGCCTGTTCGTGCTGCTGATGGCCGCCGGCGTCTTCCGGCTGTGCCAGCGGCTGGGCCGGGACGGCGTCCCCGGACCGGTGCTGTACCTGTCCCGCGCCTCCTTCTGCGTCTATCTCATCCACCCCTACTTCCAGTGGCTGACCCGGCAGGCATTCTTCGAGACCCTGTCCCCCGTGTGGGCCGTCCCCGCCCAGGCCCTCCTGCTCCTGGGGCTCAGCGCGGCGGCCTACGAGGTCCTGCGCCGGGTGCCGGTGGTGAGCCGGTGGATCATCTAGCGTCTTGTTTGAAACCGCCTGCCCTCCCCCGGCGGCCTGAACCGCCGGCGCCCGCTGCGGGGGCATCGGGCGAGAAAAATCAAAAGAAACTTTTACGGCAAAACTCCTCTCTGCCTTGGATACTCACCGGCCCTGTTTGGCCGGCGCATCGAAGGCAAAACGGAGCTTTGCCGTATATTTTTGGGGGGTTATAAATAGAAATTGTCTGAAAAGGCGGCCTGCCGGCAGATATAGTCGACGCACTTGAAAATCGGTAAAGTTCGGCGGTCAAAATGATACGGGGCGGCGTTGTCGTCTTTGGCGGGCGTCAGCCCGCCTGCATCCTCCGCCTTGCCCCGCATCATTTTTCCTCCCCTCCTTTTTACCTCTTCTCAAGTGCGTCGACTATACCGGTTTGATTCCGCTGAGCGGTGAGAACTTTTTTGCACCACATCAATATCCCAAAATATCCTGTGCAATCGGGAAGATGCCGTGGAATGTGTGAATGATGCTTATTTGGACGCTTGTCAGGCCATCCCGCTCACCGCATTCGCGCTGGAGATCTATCACTATAACGCCGCAGTGGACTACTTGACTTCGCTGGGCATTGATGCAAAAGACCTCAGCGACTATTCCCGCTGCGGGGTCATTGAGGCGGTGGAAGTTATCGGTGCGCCCACAACCTATATTAGGCCTACAATAGCAGGCCCCTATGTTTCCGTTTACCACTCTATTGTGGACCTGGTGTAAATGATAGCGACAGAAAGCGCTCTAAAGTATGTCGGATTATTTTCCGGCATAGTGTGATCCAAAAATGTCATAATAGATGTTCTGGGTATTATTTGTTAAAACAGAAAACTTTTCATTTGCAGTCCAAAAATGTTCTATCTGTTCAATATTTTTATCGGGTTCTGACAACAATTCCGCCAAACGATCAAGTTCATACAACTCACGTTCGCTCAACGTATGTATGCCGCCACGAAGATACAAGGGCTGATAAGAATAAAAAATTTCATTGTTCATCAAGGCATGAAAATCCATGAACAAATAATCGCATAAGCCTTCCAAAGCAGTTGGTGTAAAAACATCTAACTTTTTATTTAATGTGTTTTGTCTCATACCAATCCATGCATCGGACGCGGTTACAAACTTCCGGCGCGGTAAATCAAATTGGCTGTAACCAAAGCGGTGTTCATACTCATAATAACCATCAACATCTACCAAAACCCATCTATATTCATTAAAATCCCAGTATTCATTAACCCAATGCTCCATATAGCTGTCACCCACATCTCCAAAATCCATAAATCCAGCTCTGGAGCGGCAGGGGATTCCTTTTGCTTTTAAAATCGCACTGAATAATACGGAAGCCTGCCGGCAGGATACCGTGATTCTTTTTGTCACGTCCCTATTTTTTGTAAATCCTGTTTCATCCAGACGCAAAATGC
The DNA here is from genome assembly GCA_910588365.1 of uncultured Oscillospiraceae bacterium. GTDB lineage: Bacteria > Bacillota > Clostridia > Oscillospirales > Oscillospiraceae > Pelethomonas. The sequence goes on from CAJUQS010000033.1 coordinate 22,259, forward strand.
CAGCAATCATTGAAACAGCGGTAATATATAGTTCATCTTCATTTCTAAAACGATTTTTCGGATAGGACGCAAACTTCCCATAGTAAGCGCTTTCTAAGTAAGGAGATGGTTCTGTAAAATACATAGATGGGTGGGTAATTTGATCGCACACTAATCTCCCTATGGAAGGTATGTCGTCTGGTAGTGATCGTATAAAATCCTTATATACCCCTACATAGGTATAAATGCTGGTTTCCAAATAACGCTGGCATATTTCTCTGTTCATGTAATTTTTTGACCTCCCGGTATTTTTAGAGGTAGATGTCCGCTCTGATAAAATGCTATCAAAATAAAAAAATTACGTCAATGAGAAAATGTTCGCTTTTTACTGTTCCATTTTGCTCCAGGTACTTCGGAACCGGCTCACGGTCTGCCCAAGAGCCATCTTCACGCTTGTAGGATCGATACCGCAGTTTACAATTTATACCTTGTATTGTCCTCTGGCTTTCCTATATAATTTGGATTAACGCTACCAAGCTCAGGAGACACAAGTATGGATAAAATTCTATTGCTGGAAGACGATGTGAGTCTGATTGATGGACTGACCTATTCCCTGCGGCGGCAGGGTTACGAATTAGAGGTTGTCCGGACGGTCGCTGAGGCACTTGCGCTTCTGCCCAACCTCAGCCAGTATGTTCTGCTGCTCTTGGATGTCACTCTGCCGGACGGAACGGGGTTTGAAGTCTGCGAACGGGTCAGGGCACGGAATCAGTTGATCCCCATTATTTTTCTGACCGCGTCCGACGAGGAAGTCAGCATCATCCGCGGTCTGGACAGCGGCGGTGACGACTACATGACCAAGCCGTTCAAACTGGGCGAACTATGTTCCCGCATCCGGGCGCTGCTGCGCCGGGCCGGTGTGACCAAGCCGGCGCCATCGGAGATAATCCAACGCGGTGATACCCAAATCGACCTTCTGGGAAGCCGGGCCTACCTGGACGGCAGGCTCCTGGATTTGACCGGCGCGGAATACCGCCTGCTCTGCCTGCTGGTACGCAACGCCGGCCGCGTTGTTACGCGGGACACCATCCTCAGCGAGCTGTGGGACGACGCCGGAAATTATGTGGACGGCAACACCCTGTCTGTTTATGTGCGCCGCCTGCGGGAGAAGGTGGAGGCCGATCCCTCCCACCCTCTGCATCTGCTTACGGTCCGGGGCTTTGGCTACCAGTGGAAAGAGGTTTCGCCATGAGCTTTTATCAAGACAGGCAGATTAGAGCCTATGGACTCTTTCTGGCGTGCATCTCTGTGTGTATCGCCGGTATGGGGCTGCTGCTGAGTTCGATACAAATGAATTTGGCAAAGGATATCTATCTATCCCGCAGCGAGGCCATAGCGGCCTCCCTTTTAGCGCAGGAAGTCCCCCACACGGTCATTGCTGCCGCATTGACAAATACAGAAGTCAGTGAGGAAGGGGCGGCTCTGCTCGCCATGGCGGGGGTGGATGCCACAGCCGAAAGCGGGCTGCTCCCCTTCTACGCGCAGCTCCAACGCTCCAGCTTCGCTGCCGCCGCCGGCATGGCCATCCTGCCGGTCACTGCCCTCTTTGCCGGAACCTGGGTGTTCTTTTCGGTGCGGAAACGCTTGTACAGCCAGGCAGACCAAGCCGTCAGCGGCTACCTTTGCGGGGATTACTCCCAGCACTTGCCCCGAAGCAGCGAGGGTGCAATTTATCAGATATTTGCCCAGGTGGAACGACTGGCAACCATGCTCCAGGCCAAAACAGAAACCGAGCATCAGGCGAAGGAATTTCTCAAAAAATCCATATCGGACATCTCCCACCAGCTAAAGACGCCCTTGGCTGCCCTCACCATGTATCAGGAGATCATTGCGGATGAACCGGAGCATCCCGATACGGTGCGGGAATTTTCCGTCAAAATGTCCGTTTCGCTGAAGCGTATGGAATATCTGATTCAAGCCATGCTGAAAATCACCCGGCTGGATACGGGGAATATCGTGTTTGAGAAGGACTGCCTCAATGTCGCCGCGCTAGTATCCC
>CAJUQS010000034.1 GCA_910588365.1 uncultured Oscillospiraceae bacterium
ATCCGCTCTTTGGCCGGATCCTGGATGTCTACCGGGCCCTTGCCGTTGCAAATATTGAACCCTTCGTTTTACCGCTTTGCAACGGCAAGGGCCCGGTAGACATCCAGGATCCGGCCAAAGAGCGGATGATCGGCCTGGAGCCCGCTGTAGGCCGCCAGCGCGGCGGACACACCCTCCGCCTGAATCTTCTCGTTCATCTCCACGCTCTGGCTGTCCTCAGGGCAGTTGAAGTGGAGCGCCGCGGCCGCGCCGAAAATCATGTGGTCAACCGGCAGGCCGTAGTTGTAAGTGGTGGTCAGGGGCTTGATGAGCCGGTCCATGGGGGACAGCTTCCGGATGGGCTCCCGGCCCACGCGGGACACCTCGTCCTTGAGGTGGGGGTTGTGGAAGCGGCTGAAGATGCGCTCCACGTAGGCGTGGTGGGCCTCGGGGTCAAAGGAGAACTCCTTGATGAGCCCCTCCCCGCTCTCCCGCATGGCGGCGTGGACAATGTCCCCCACCACGGGGTCCTGGATGCTCTCCAGAATGGTCTCCCGGCCCCGCAGGGCGCCCAGGTAGGCGCAGATGGCGTGGCCGCTGTTGAGGGTGAACAGCTTCCGCTCCAGGCAGGCCATGAGGTTGTCCACATACGTCATGCCCATGATCTCCAGAGGCTCCCCCTTCCAGGCCGAGCGCTCCACGTCCCACTCCATGTACTGCTCCACCGCCGCGTCCAGGGGGTTGTCGTAGGAGGGCTTGGGGCAGATGCGGTCCACGGCGCAGTCGGCGAAGCCGATGCACTCGTCCGCAAAGGCGGTCTCCGCCTCGTTGAGAAGCGCCATCACGTCCGCTTTCAGCTTGGAGGTGACCCGGATGCCGTTCTCACAGCAGACGATATTCATGATGGACTTGTTGCCGGCGGCCATACGGGCCTTGATGCCCTCGGCAATGGGCTTGGCAATGCGGGGAATGACCACCGGGCCCACAGCGGTGGTGACCAGATCGCAGCTCGCGATGGCCGGGACGATGTCCGGCCCGATGGAGGACACGGCGCTGATGTTCTCAATCTCCCAGTTGTCGCAGACCTGGTCCAGGATGTGCACCGTGTAGTGCTTGTCGGTGTTGATGGCGTTGAGCAGGGGCTCCACCACGTCCGCAAAGGTGACGTGCCAGCCGCTCCGCTCCAGAAGCGCGCCGATAAACCCGCGGCCGATGTTGCCAGCGCCGAACATAACTGCCTGTTTCATGATTCCTTCATGCTCCCTTTTTTGGTATTCATACTTTTTCTTGCAAGAAAAAGTATCAAAAAGAACTTTGCGCAAAACTCCGTTTTGCTTGGCTTTTTGAGGAGAGTGTCCCCGCCGCTTGGGTAATTATCCGTGAACAGCAGATGATCAGGCGACGGGGACACGTCCCTATAGCAGACATGCTTCTCGATCAGAAGATGTGAGCATACGGAGAGTGGACAAAGCGATGACACCATTAAAATTCTTTTTTCTTTTAAGAAAAAAGAATGGTTACCGCGTCTTACTCGAGCCCGTTGAACTTGCGGTAGATGGCTTCGGCGTCGGCCTGGGCCACCAGGGCGTCGGTGTCCTCATCGGAGCCGCAGACCTCGGAGATGCGGCCCAGCACGTCCAGGTGCTCCTCGCCCAGGGCGGCGATGCCGATAACCAGCTTGACGATCTCGCCCTCATCGCCCCAGGGGATGCCGTCGGGGTAGGTCAGCGCCACGATGCCCGTGCGCTTGATGTTGCCCTTCACCGCCACGGTGCCGTGGGGAATGGCCACGTGGCAGCCGATGGCCACGGAGAACTCCCGGTCGCGGTCGATCATGGCGTCGGCGTACTTCTGGTCCACATAGCCGCTCTCCACCAGCATCTTGCCGCAGCGGATGATGGCCTCGTCCGAGGGAACGGAGGGGCAGCCGATGACGATGTTCTTCTTCTCCAGGAGGATGCCGGCGGGGGGCGCACTCTCCGCGGCAGCGGGAGCGGGAGCGGCGGCGCCGCTCGTGCCTCTGGCCGCCAGCAGTTCCCTGACCAGCGCGTCGTACTCCGGCGCGCCCATGAAGTTCTTGATGGGGATAATCCGGGCGCTGGGGTTGCTGGCCGCGGCCCGGTGGGCCAGCTCGTGGTGGGTGACGACGATCTGGCAGTCGGCGGGAATCTCGGAGACCGGGTGGTGGATAACCTCTATGCCGGTGACGCCGGCGTCCTTGAGCTTGTTGCGCAGCATGGTGGCGCCCATGGCGGAGGAGCCCATGCCCGCGTCGCAGGCGAAGACGATCTTCTTCACGTCCTTGGCGCTGACGACCGCGCCGGTGGCAGCGGCGGAGACGGTCTGGCCCTTGGAGGCGGCCTTGCTGGCGGCCACCTGGGCCTGGGCCTCCTCCAGGCTGGCGTCCTTGCCGAACATCTTCAGCAGGAAGGCGGAGACGAAGAAGCTGACCGCGGCGGCCACGGCGATGCCCATGATATTGGCGAAATAGCCGCCCCTGGGCGTCATGAGCAGCTCGGCGATGATGCTGCCGGGGGAGGCCGCGGCCACCAGACCGCCGCCCAGGAGGGACAGGGTGAAGATACCGGCGATGTTGCCAAGCATGGGCCCCAGGATGACGATGGGGTTCATGAGTACGTAGGGGAAGTAGATCTCGTGGATGCCGCCCACGAACTGGATGACGGCGGCGGCGCCGGCGGAGGAGCGGGTCTCACCCTTGCCGAACACACAGTAGGCCAGCAGAAGGCCCAGGCCGGGGCCGGGGTTGGACTCGATCATGAACAGGATGGATTTGCCGGCCTCCAGGGCCTCGGCGGTGCCGATGGGGGTAAAGACGCCGTGGTTGATGGCGTTGTTGAGGAAGAGCACCTTGGCGGGCTCCACCAGCACGGCGGTGAGGGGCAGCAGGCTGTGGTTGACCAGGAAGCTGACGCCCTTGCCCAGAATATCCGTGATCACGACGCAGGCGGGGCCGATGACGAAGATGGACAGCACCGCCAGGATGCCGCCGAGGATGCCCACGGAGAAGTTGTTGACCACCATCTCGAAGCCGGCGGGAATATGACCCTCCATCTTCTCGTCAAACTTCTTGATGCACCAGCCGCCCAGAGGGCCGCAGATCATGGCGCCGATGAACATGGTGCTGTCGGTGGAGGCAATGGCGCCCAGGGTGGCCAGCGCGCCGGTGACGGCGCCCTTCTGGCCGCCCACGGCCTTACCGCCGGTATAGCCGATGAGGATGGGCAGCAGGTAGGAGAGCATGGGGCCTACCATGGTGTTGATGGTGGCGGCGGGCCCCCATTTGCCCAGCCAGCCGTCCGGGATGAACAGGGCCGCAATCAGGCCCCAGGCGATGAAGGCTCCAATGTTGGGCATGACCATGCCGCTGAGGAACCGTCCGAATTTTTGAACCCGTTCTTTCATTCATTTTCCCTCACTTTTTGAAATTGATGCAATAGACACACGTTTTCTGAGACCGTCCGCCTCCGTCAGACCACGGAAACCTCCGTGCAGTCCAGGTACCGCTGGTCAGGCAGGCTGTCGGTGATGATGCAGGCCGTCTCCAGCGGAAAGACCAGGGCCGCGGTCACCTTGCCGAACTTGCTGGAGTCGGCCAGCACGTAGACGCTCTGGGCTCTGGAGGCCGCCAGGGCCTTCATGGCCGCCGCCTCCGGGTCCGGGGTGGTGAAGCCCTGGGCGATGGTGATGCCGGTAACGCCGATAAACGCCTTGGTGAAGTTGTAGCGCCGCAGGGACTCCATGGTTTCCGCCCCGGCCACCGACATGGTGCCCGGCTTCAGCGGGCCGCCCAGCACGTAGGTCCGCAGGCCCCGCTCCATCAGGCGGAAGGCGCACTCGATGTTGTTGGTCACGAACAGCGCCTGGGTCCCCGCCAGGTGCTCCGCCATCCCCAGCACAGTGGAACCGGCGTCCAGAAAGACCACGTCGCCGCCGCCAATCAGGGCTGCGGCATGGCGGGCGATGCGCTCCTTCTCCTGGGTGTACAGCCGCCGTTTGACCTCCATGTCCGGCTCCGCCACCCGGAACTCCTCCTCAATGATCACCGCGCCGCCGTGGACCTTGGTGAGGCGGCGCTGTCGGGCCAGGGTGTTCAGATCGCGGCGGATTGTCGCCTCAGAGGCCCCGGTCACCTGGCACAAATGGGTTACGCTGACAGCCCGCTGAGCTGCCAGTTCCGCTAAGATCACCTCCATTCTTTTTTCAGCTAGCATCTGCCGATTCCTCCCTTCCGGTTGATTGTTTTTGCTTGCAGAATCATAATAGCACAAAAATCACTCATAGTCAATATTTTCCAATCAATATCAATCAACAAAAAATCACCATCGTTTTTGTAACAATAGACAAAAGCTGCCGGCTGTCAAAGAAGCCCCCCAGGCGTCAGGCGGGCAGCGCCCGCCACAGTCCTAAACTCCGCCCGGTCCATCCTCCTCAAAAAAGTGGCTTGCCACCTTTTTGACACGCAAAAAAGCTGGAGAAAACGCTTCTCCAGCTTTTATACTCCCCATATATGTATGATATCCTGCAACGTCCTATTCCCGCTCCCGCGCCAGAATCGCGATCGCGTCCGCCAGCGCGCCGTCGGCGCAGTGGCAGACCACCTCCGCCCCGGAGGCGAGGACCTGGGGGACGGCATTGGCGGGGGCGAAGGCGCGGTCGGCCGCCTGGAGCATGGGCAGGTCGTTGGCGTGATCGCCGATGCAGCAGAGGGTGGTGCAGCCGCACATCTCCTTCAATCGCAGCGCCATGTCCCCCTTGTTGGCGCCCTTGGCGGTCATCTCCAGCAGGTGGTCGCCGGAGTAGATCAGCTCGTAGTCGCCGGACCAGCCCCGCTCCCCCATAAACGCCAGCACCCGGTCCAGGGCCTCCCTGTCCGCCACAAACAGGGCCTTGGCCAGGGGGAGTGCCACCGATCCCGCCTCCAGCCGGTCCACCGCCTGGAAGTCCAGGCCCGTGAGCAGGGCGTGCTTCTCGTTCCACTCAGAGGGGTGCATCACCTGGACCAGCGGCCCCTCGTGGTAGAGCTCCAGGGAAACCTCCGGGAAGGCATCCATAACAAGGGCGATCCGCTCCAGGGAGCTATCCGCCAGGAAGCGCTTCACCAGATATTTCTCCGCGGCCAGATCGTAGATGGCTCCGCCGTTGTCCACAATGCAGGGGGCGTTTGTGGGGATCTCCTCCGCCTGCCGCCGGAAGGCGGCCAGGGCCCGGCCGGTGGCCATGGCGAAGACGCCTCCCTCGGCCATCCAGTGCCGGATGGCCTCCCAGTTCCTGGGATTCACCGGGGGCACCTCCCCGCTGCCCCGCAGCGCCCCCTCGGTGTAGCGCAGCGTGTTGTCGTAGTCGCTGACCAGCAGCATCCCGTCAAATTTTCCCATTTTCTTCTCCCGTCAAAACCTTGATATGTCTGTATTTCAAGGCCACTATTGTATCATGGCGGCATGAGGATTGCAAGGAGAATTTGAGAAGCTGTACCAAGAGAACATTTGTCAAGGGGGATTTCACCCAAAAGATGAAATTCTCCTACAAATTGTAATTTACAGCGGCAATCATAAACTGATATCCACTGATTTTGACCTCAAATGCCGTATCGCCCCACGGCTGAACCATCAGCGCAGTTGGTTTCAGCACCAAATGGTTCTCATATATCTGCTTGAGCTGTCCACCAGGTACGGTCATGTAGATTTCAACTCCACATCCAATATGTGAAAGCTGATTGTCAGGAACATATTCCTCCGTGATACCAAGCAGGACAGAGTTGCCGCAAAGTGATACCCCCACCAAAGGGTCGCCACTCTCCCAAGGTTGTGAAAAATCAATATTCCACCCAACAGCAGCAAATTCCTCTGCTGCCTTATAGGGGTCTATACAAGCAAGAACCGGCCGAATCATTTTTACTCCCTGCCTTTACTCATACATATAAATTTCGATTTGTTGAATTGACACGAGCAAAATATACCACCAATCCGAACGATGTTCAATCCCTTTTTATAGACCCTGACAGTAATGGCAAGCAAATGCCCCGGTATATACCCGGCGCAGCTTGTTGGTGGCCGACGGCCCCCAAGCCCCCTAGTGCATCGGCGCAGCTCCACCCGATGCACAAGCCGCCGTTGGCGTCTGCTGGCCTGTCCATACTGGGCAGGAAAGGAACGTCCGGCGGGCCGCCCCTCGGAGAGCGCACGACTGCCACAGGCAGTACCGCCATCGCGCCCTGGCAGTTGGTGATTCAGTGCGCTCTTAGCAGAGGGCCGACAAAGAGAACGGAGCGCCCAGGTCATTCCCGGACGCTCCCGCTTCGGTTCCTTCTGCTGGTCGATCACCGCCCCTCAAGCCTGCGTCATTCTGCCACAAATGAGCCTCAGTCAATGTAATGTAGTGGCCTGGTGAAACCACCCTTTATACATTACATCTCAAAAGGCGCCGACAGGCATCTGGACGGAAAAATTTTCGTCTGGCTGCGTCAGAAACGCTTGAAATCCGTCAGGATTCCTGCGAGTTTCTTCCTTGCCAGGCAAAAATTTTTCTCGCCAATCTGCATACCGTCACCGATTGGTACAGCTTCTGAATGCCTACGCCTCTCCCATCACCTCCGCAATGGCCTTTCCCAGCAGGCGCGCGGACAGGAGGGCCTCGTCCAGGGAGTTGCCGGCGGCGCCCATCTCCACCAGCAGGCTGCCGGGGGTGGTGTGCTGGTTGTACCGGGAGTTGCGCACAGTAATGGGGCGCATGAGGGTGGGGTAGCTATCCGCCAGATTCTGCTGGATGGCGGCGGCCAGCTTCAGATTTTCCTGCCAGTGGGGGTGCTCCAGCCCGCCGCCGTCGGTGCCGATGACGAAGGACATCTGGGCGGCGTTGACGCCGGCCACGCCGCTGACCACCTTGTACATGCCCCCGTTTCCGTCGGAGATGGCATCCCGGTGGACATCCAGCACGAGGGAGATGGTGGGGTACTGCTCCATGTACTTCTCCACGGTCTCCAGTGAGCGGCCGTAGGCCCCGCTGTACTCCGGGTAGTCGTGGAGGGTGGCATCATGGACCACCTTCAGCCCCGCCTCCTCCAGTGTTTTCGCGATCTCGTCCCCCACCCGCACCACGTTGAGGGCGCAGTCCGTGGTCCTGCACTCCCCGCTGGGGACGTACTCCTGCCCCGCCGGCATGGTATAGGCCTCGCTGCCATGGGTGTGGACGATCAGCACCTGGGGGCCGTCCTCCTGCGAGAGCCTGGCGGCAAAGGTTCCGTCAAAGATGGACGCGTCGAAATCGTGGTCCGACCGGTTATTGACGTACACGTCCCCGCTGACCAGATACCCGTCGGGAGAGGAGGGCACCAGGGTCCTGGCCGCCACGCCGTTGTCCGCGAACACCAGGGGCGTCTCCGGCTGGGCCGGCTCCTCCGGGATGGGCGCCGTGGGCTCCTGGGGCTCCGGCTCCACGCCTGCCTCGCCGGCAGCCGGGGGACTGTCGTCCCGCTCCTCGCTGCGCCGCAGCTCCAGCACCGCCTCCTGGCCGCTCAGCAGCACCGGACTCTGCCCGATGACCAGGGACACCGACGCCGGCAGCGCCCCGCCGCCGCCGAAATCCCCCAGCTGACAGCGCAGCAGCCCCAGCGCCAGATCCCCCTGCCGCCCCAGCGCCTCCAGAGCACCCCGCGCCGTGGAGCTCCCCGCCGTCGCCGCCACCAGATACAGCACCGATCCCGCCAGCGCCGCCGCCAGCACCTTCCGCCCGCCTCCGGGCCTCCTGCGTATTGTCAAGCATACCCGCTCCCTTCTGATTGCTTGTCCAATACTTATGCGGAAAAGGCGGCGGACATTCTTTTTCTTGAAAGAAAAAGAATCAAAAAGAACTTTTTGCGGCAAAGCATTCGCTTTGCCTGTTGTTCTCCGGGGTTCAGAACCTGTATTTATTACTTCCGAGCTGAAAGGTCGGAAGTAATATGTGCCATGTTTTGCGATTGCCGCCGTTTATGGCGGCGAGCAAAAGGGCTTAAATCATATAATTGTGGGATGCCGGATGGGCGGGAAAAAGACTGGCCAAACGGTGGTCAACGGTTGTGAATACAGGTTTTCAGACCAGGCCGCGCGGCCCCCGCCGCGCCGGAGGGCCCCCGAGCCGGACGCCTCTGAACGGCGGCTACCGGATCTCCTTGCCTGTATCATTGAGGATGAATCCGCCCTCAAATGTCGCGCCGCACGCCTCCGCAATGGCGGTGAGGTCCCGTTCGGTCAGATTATCCGCCTTCAGCTTCCGGCCTAAATTCTGAGGCGCTTTCCCCAGCTTTTCCGCCAAGTCCCTCTGTGTCATTTCCCTGGCCGCAAGAAGCATTTTTACCTTCACCGCCATGCTCATGCTCAAAACCTCCAGAACATCGTATTTCTTACTAATATAAACGAATTTTTTTATTTTAGCAACAAATAGAATGATCTCCATATTGACAAGATAATCATATTAGATTATAGTATAATCATTATTTGTTCAACTTGAGAAATATTTTGGAGGTACATATGATGCAGAGCATGAAAACGATTCTGGAGCACACATCGCTGAGGGCTCTGGGAGCCTTTGTCACGGACACCAGCGTTCCGCTGGAGGAGCTGCTGGGGGAGGCGGTGACGCGGGAGGAACAGGCGCGGCGTTTTGCGGACGAGCTGCATCTGGCCATCCGGAACGGCGGGGCCCGGACGGAGGAGCGTGCGCAGGGTGTGCTGGAGGCGGGCCGGGACGCCGCCTGGCAGGCGGGCTTCTGCGCCGGCATGAAGGCTGGCGCACGGATCGTGTTCTCCCTGATGGACGAGAGCGAGGTGGTCTGCTGAACGCAGAAACCACCCCCGGGCTTTCAAGCACCGGGGGTGGTTCGCTTACTGCGGCAGCAGGCCGTTGAAGACATCGGCGATGGAGATCTCCAGATCATCATAGAGGCTGCACCGAAACTGGGTCACGACCTCTGCCAGCTCCTCCACGGTCATTTTCGCCAGCATCCAGTCGGGGATAAGGGCGTGAACGTCGTGGAGGACAAGGTCTCCGTCCTGATTCAGGTAGATCTCGATGGACTTGCCCTCAGGGTCCACGATCCAGTACTCACGGACGCCGCTTTTCGCGTACGCGGCCTTTTTCACGGTCTTGTCATTCCGGGCCGTGGTGGGGGAGAGGACTTCCACCACCAGATCCGGCGCGCCGTGTACGCCGTCCCGCCGGATTTTGTCCCGGTCACAGACGACCATCACATCGGGGATAAACCGGTCCTCTTCCGTCAGAAAGAGATCGGTTCCATCGGCAATTACGGTGCATTTCTTTCCATCCAGGTAATTCTCAAAGATGTACGCAATCCTGAATGCCACCCGATTGTGGTTAAAGGCGGGCCTGGGGGACATCGCCACGACTTTTCCGCCGATCATCTCCTCCCTCGGCTCCTCCTGGTATGCCAGATTGCTGTTCATAGCGTCCACCTCCCGGATTTTATGATTGACAGGGGACTCCTGTCAGCCCAGGTAGCTGTTGTCGAACCCGTAGGGCAGCAGCTCGGGCAGGGTCAGATCCAGCGTCTCGCCGTCGCAGTTGACCAGGATGACCTGCAAGTCGGGGGCGAACTCCTGGAGCACCTGGCGGCACACGCCGCAGGGGGCGCAGAACCTCTTGGTGGTAGCGGCGATGGCGATGCGGGTAAATTTCCGGTACCCCTCGCTGACGGCCTTGAACACGGCAGTGCGCTCGGCGCAGTTGGTGGGGGTGTATCCGGCGTTTTCGATGTTGCACCCGGTGAAGACAGTGCCGTCCTCGCACTCCAGGGCCGCGCCCACGGGGAAGTGGGAGTAGGGCACATAGGCCATTTTCAGCATGTCCACAGCCTTTTGGCAGAGCTCCTGTTTCGTCATGTTGGTGTCTCCTTTCTCGATTTGGGTTGATTACTATACAACATTTTTCTCATCAGATCAACTGGCATTTCTGCTGAAATCAACCCGCTGTTTTGCACATATTGAACAACAGCTGTCTTTTGACGCTCTCCTCAGTCCGTCCATTCGATCTCTGTTTTACACCCGCAGCTGGGACAGTGGGGGTAGGGGTTCATAAAGAGGTTATCCAGGCCCCGGCCGATCAGTCTGTGTCCGCACTGGGGGCAGCGATAGAGGCTGTGGCACCACAGCGCGCCAGCCATCCCGGCGGCGAAGCAGGCCCACACCGCCGCCAGCCCCGTGCTGACGCCCGAGGCATAGGCAAAGCCGGACAAAATCATCAAAATGATCCCGCCCCAGTAGAGAGCCATGGCGATGCGCCGTTTTCTCCGGGACATGCGCAGCTTCATCACAATCCCCCCATTAAAGTTCTTTTTTGATACTTTTGTCCTGCCGGACGGGCAATGCGGGAATATGGTGCGCAGATTGTCCAAGTCTGCAACCCGATAACAAACAGTAAAGTTTTCTTTTGATTCTTTTCTTTTTCAAAAGAAAAGAATGACTGCCTAATTACTCCAGTCCTCGCCCACGCCCAGGTCGGGGCGGACGGCGGAGTCCATAATCTCCTTGGCGTCGTAGAATTGCAAATAGCGGTTTCTGGACCAGCGGAAGGTCTTTCCGTCGGGGTGGAGGCGGTCGCAGATGACGGCGCAGATGTCCTTCTTGATATAGCTGAAGCTCTCGGTACCCACGGAGCAGAACACCCGGAAGCCCTGGCTCTGCAAATACTGGAAGGCCGGACCGGTCTGCGTCCAGTCGTTGCCGTCGGGCCGCTCGCCGTGGGGGTAGAACAGGATAGACGTCTCGCCCACCAGGGAGCCCACCTCGTCAAACCACTTCTGGGTGTCGGCCTGGATCTTCGCCATATTGCCGCTGCCCAGCCGGATATGTCCCCAGGTGTGGCTGCCGAAGGTCCAGCCGGTGCGCTTGAGCTCCTCAATAATGGGCACCACCGCCTCCCGCTCCGCCTGGCGGCTGGCCTCCCGCTCCGCGGTCCACTCCACGGTGGAGTCGGTCTGTGTACGGTAGCCCAGCAGGCCCTCGTAGCCGGTGACGCTCAGGCACGCCTTGGCGCCGAAGGGGGAGAAATCCGGGTGCTCCTCCACGAACTTGTCCAGGATGGGGATGGCGTCCAGATCCCGGCTGACCACCTCATTGCCCTGGGGGTCCAGGCCCCAGGACCAGACCTTGCCGTCCTCCCCCAGAATCAGCTTGTAGGTCAGGCCGTTTTCCAGCATATAGGGGTAGTAGTTGGTGTCATCGTAGGAGAAAACCAGGGGCTTTTTGCCCTCGGGGAGATACAGGGTGTTGCGGACCATTTTCGGCTGGCCGTCCTCGCCGGTGGTCTCGCTCCATACATCGCCGATGTCCACCAGAATATAGCCCTTCTCATAGACGTTGTCGAGAATCCTGTTGAACTCATCCACCGTCACCATGAAGTCGTCCAGGCCGTTGGCCTGGGCGTCCCCGTCAAAGGCCAGCTCCGTGTAGGCGATGACGGGGTGGAAAAACAGGTGCTCCACGATGCCGTCGTAGGCGGCGTAGGCCACGCCGTCCCGGCTGCCGCCCTCGGGCATGAGCTTGGGGTCCAGGATTTCATAGGTCTCCCGGACCGGCTCCGGGTCTGGCTCCGGCTCAGGAGCGGGCTCCGGGTCCGGCGGGGGCTCGGGCGCGGGGTCCGAGGCCGGTTCGGGGGCGGCGGGCTCCTGTGTCTGGGCGGGTTTGTTCGCGTCCGGGGAATCCGTGCCGGGTCCGCCGCCGCAGGCGGAGGCCAGCAGCAGCAGCGTCAGCGCCAGCAGCAGCGCGGTTAATTTCTTCATTGGTAACTTCCTCCCGGGGCGGCCTTCAGCCGCCGAATCTGTACTGCTCTTAGTATAGCATACTTTTGGGGAAAGTCGTGTCAAAAAAGTTACAGAACAGAAAACCGGAGGACCCGCGGGTCCTCCGGTTTTCTTGGCCGCTATAAAAGCATCAGCACCACGCCATAGATCACGCTGGCGGCCACGCCGAAGACGATGACCGGTCCCGCCACGGTGAACATCTTGGCCGCCATGCCGGTGACCAGTCCCTCGCTCTTGAAGTCGATGGCCGGGGAGGCCACCGCGTTGGCAAAGCCGGTGATGGGCACCAGCGTGCCCGCGCCGCCGTACCGGGCCAGCTTGTTGTAGAGGTTCAGCCCCGTCAGCAGCACCGCCAGGAACACCAGGCAGATGGAGGTAGCGGTGCCCGCGTCAGTCTTGTCCAGACCCATGGCGGTCCAGCCGTCCATAATGGCCTGCCCCACCGTGCAGATGCCGCCGCCGATGGCGAAGGCCAGCAGGCAGTCCTTGACAATGGGCGAGCTCTCCGCCCGGTCCTGTACGAATTTTTGGTATTCCTGCTTGGAAATCTCCATGCGCATCACTCCTTTGCGGGTAGTATGCGCAGGGACATCGGCATACATACTTTTTTCTCGAGAGAAAAAAGTATCAAAAAAGAGCTTTGGCGCAAAACTCCGTTTTGCTCATGGCTCCGCCCGGCTGACGGGCCGTCTGCCGCTGGTGGGACCAAAAGCAAAACAAAGTTTTGCGCAAAAAGTTCTTTTGGTTACTTTTCTTTCAAGAAAAGTGACAAGAAATTAAGCCAGCACCCGCTCCAGGTGCGCCGCCCGCAGGGCCTTCATCAGCGCCACGCCGAGGATGGGGGCGAAGATGATGGCGATGAGGCCGTTGGTGATGGTGGCGGGGATCTTGGATACCACCAGGGCCCAGCACTGGGCCGCCTCGGTGAAGCTGTTGATGGCCATGCCGTTATAGAAGAACGTCTTGATGGAGTAGTTTATCATATAGCCCACGGCCGCCACGGCTGTGGCCGCCACTTGGGGGCCGTACTTTTCCCTTCCGCTCTTGAACAGGTAGTACAGCACCAGCCCGGCTAACAGACCGTAGAGCCCCTTGGTGACCAGGGTGATGGGGGCCTCCATCACGTAGGCGGGGTTGGTCAGGTCATAAAACGCGCTCCCCAGCCCCGCGGCCAAAAACCCGTACCAGGGCCCCAGCAGGATGCCCGACAGGGCGCACAGGATGTTGGCCAGGGTGAAGGCCGTCACGCCGCCCAGCGGCACCGGCATGGTGATGCGCAGGTAGTTGCTCACAAAGACGATGGCCGTCATCATGGCCACGACGCAGATCTTTAGGATGGTCTTGTGCATCTTGGTATCGTTCATGGGATGTGCCTCCTTCCGGCCGCTCTCTTGACGGCCGCTGTTGATGATGCTATTATACCGATATCTGGCCCTATTGAAACTGCCAGAACAGAAATTTTTTATGGTATCAGTTGGAGGCGCGCCATGTTGGATCTGACTCTGTGCCTGGACCCGGGAGGGCCCAGGCCCCTCTATCAGCAGCTCTACGACAGCCTTGCCGCCCAGATCAGGGACGGCCGTCTGCGCACCGGGGACCGCCTGCCCGGCAAGCGGAGTCTGGCGGCGCAGCTGGCCGTGGCGGTGAACACGGTGGACACGGCCTACCAGATGCTGGTGGCCGAGGGGTACCTGGAGGCCCGGCCCAAGAGCGGCTTTTTTGTGCTGGAGTACACGGACGCGCTGCCCCAGCCCTCCTCCGCCGCCCCGCCGGTGCGGGACGCGGAGAATGAGGAGGATGAGGCGGCGCCGCCCGTCCGGTTCGATCTGTCCACCGGCGCGGTGGACACGGCCCTCTTTCCCTTCCGGACCTGGGGGCGCATCCAGAAGGAGCTGCTGTATGCCGGCGGCGAGCTCCTCTGCCACGGACACCGCCAGGGGGACGGGGAGCTGCGCCGGGAGCTGGCGGAGTATCTCCGGGCCTACCGTGGGGTGGTGTGCTCCCCGGAGCAGATCGTGGTGGGGGCAGGGGTGGAGTATCTGCTGGGGCTGCTGGCCCAGCTCCTCCGGGGCGGTACGGCGGCCATTGAGAACCCGGGCTACGACCGCTCCAGGACCATTCTGGTCAACAGCGGCGTCCCCTGCCGCTGCGTGGACATCGACGGCAGCGGCCTGTCCCCGGCGGGGCTGGAGGAGAGCGGCGCCAACCTCTGCTATGTCACGCCCAGCCACCACTTTCCCACCGCCGTCACCATGCCCGTGGGCCGCCGGGCCCAGCTGCTGCGGTGGGCCGCCGCCTGGCCCGGGCGGTACATCCTGGAGGACGACTACGACGCGGAGTTCCGCTTCGACATGCGCCCCGTGCCCAGCCTGCAGGGCATGGCGGGGCCGGACGGCCCGGTGGTGTACCTGTGTACCTTCTCCAAGAGCCTGGCGCCCAGCATCCGCATTGCCTGCATGGTGCTGCCCCTGGGGCTGCTGGAGCGGTACCGGGCCGCCTTCGGCGGCTACGCCAGCACCGTCAGCCGCTTCGAGCAGCAGACCCTGCGCCGCTTTCTGGAGGAGGGGTACTTCACCCGCCATCTGGCCCGGATGCGGGGGGCCTACAAGGCCCGGATGGAGCGCCTGGTCCGGGAGCTGGAGGCGTCCTTCGGCAGGGACCGGCTCCGCCTCCAGGGGCGGCACACGGGGCTCCACCTGCTCCTCACCCTGCTGGACGGGCCCGGCGAGGCGGTCATGGTTTCCGCCGCCCTGGCCGCGGGGGTGCGCCTGCGGGGGCTGAGCGGGTACTACATGGCCCGCCCGGAGCGCTGCCCGGCAAATACCGTGGTTTTGGGCTATGCCTCCCTGGCCGACGGGGAGATCCCCGCGCTGGCGGAGGCCCTGCGGACCGCCTGGACGTGAAATCGGGGCCCCCTTGAGGGGGCCCCGACGCGTCAGGACCTGTATTATTCAGCGCTGCTCTGCCGCCTGCTTTTTCCGACCCTCAGCAAGCAGTAGAAGAACAGTGCGCCGATGGCCGTCTTGCCGAACAGCTCGCCCACCTGATAGGTGAACGCAAAGGTCAGTGCCATCTGGACCAGGATGATAACCACCAGTGCAATTGCCGCAGTAAGAGCGCTTTTCATATCGTATTCCTCCGTCTGTGTGTTTTGTTTTGAACTGATGTCAGTATAACAGAACGGAGGCGGCGGTTCCATCGATCTGCCTTACATTTCGCGGCCATTTCTTACATCGCTGTAAGATTGCGGGTCAGCGGGCCCGGCTCCGCCCGGATCCGCGCAGGGGCTGACGTACCCCGGCGGACACAGGTTCTCCGCGCTCCAGGCCATCATGCTGTTGAGCACCGGCACGAAGCTCCGGCCCATCTCCGTCAGGGAGTACTCCACCCGGGGCGGGATCTCCCCGTAGACCTCCCGGTGGAGGAAGCCGGCCTCCTCCAGCTCCCGGAGGGACTTGGTCAGGCTGGACTGGGTGATCCCGTCCAGCCGCCGCATCAGCTCCCCGAAGCGCTGGATCCTGTAGAAGGCCACGTACCACAGGATCAGGATCTTCCACTTGCCCCCCAGAACACCCTGCAAACGGCTCATGGGCACGCACCGCGCCAGCATCTCCCGGGTTTCAAACTTGTTCTCCGCCATAAGGGGCCTCCTCTCCGCCTCGCCGGCCATTGGTAGGAAAAAAGCGACTATCACCAAATAAATTGCGTACTTGAAAGAGCGGTTATTTGGATGTATCCTCCTGACAAAAGCCGTCTGCTTTTGAAAGGAGTTTTATCATGCACTACACAGGAACCATCTGGAGGCCCCCCTACGAGGCGGACTCCCTGCTGCTGGAGGTCACCGCCGGCTGCACCCACCACGCCTGCAAATTCTGCACCCTCTACGAGGATCTGCCCTTCCGATTCCGCATGACGCCTCTGGAGGACGTGGAGGCGGATCTGCGGGAGGCCCAGATGCTGCTGAACGACCCCATGGGGAAGCTGTCCGCCAGGCTTTTGGGCCTGCCGGAGTCCGGCGGCGCCAAGCGGGTCTTTCTCGTGGGGGCGAACCCCTTCGTCCTGAGCTTTTCCAGGCTGGAGGCCATCGCGGAGCTGATCCGCACCTACCTCCCCTCCTGCCGGACCATCGGGTGCTTCGCCCGGGTGACGGACGCGGCGGCCAAGACGGACGGCGAGCTGCGCCGGCTGCGGGAGCTGGGCTATGACGGCATCTCCATCGGCGTGGAGACCGGGGACGGCGAGTCCCTGGCCTTCATGAACAAGGGGTACCGCCCGGAGGACATTGTGGAGCAGGCCGCCCGTCTGGACGGGGCGGGAATCTCCTACCGCTTCATGTATCTGGCGGGCCTGCCCGGCGCGGGCCGCTGCGGCGAGGGGGCGGAGGCGAGCGCGATGATTTTCAACCAGACCCGCCCCCAGCTCATCGGCTCCTCCATGCTGACCGTCTTCCCGGCGTCCGGACTGTACGGGGAGCTCCAGGCGGGCCGCTGGCAGGAGGCGGGGGAGCTGGAGAAGCTGGGGGAGCTGCGGCGGCTGGTGGAGCTGCTGGACATCCCGGTCCTCTTCGTCACCCTGGGAGCCTCCAACGCGGTGTGGGTCCAGGGGCGGCTGCCGGAGGACAGGGAGAAGCTGCTCGCGGCCCTGGACGAGGCCTGCCGGGAGCGGAGCGAGGCGGAGCTGCGCCATTACCGCACCCATCTGCCCCACCTGTAAAAATTTGTACCAATCGCTTCTGATTCTCAGCCGATCCCGAAAAACCGTTTCCCGTTCTCCAGGGTGATCCGGGCGCACTCCTCAAAGGAGACGCCCTTGATGTCCGCCAGCCGCTCGCAGATATGGCGGACATAGCCCGAGTCGTTCCGCTTCCCCCGGTGGGGGACCGGAGCCATGTAGGGGCTGTCCGTCTCAATCATCAGCCTGTCCAGGGGCACGGCCTGGGCGGCCTCCACCGCCCTGCGGGCATTCTTGTAGGTCAGCACCCCGGTGAAGGAGAGCATCCACCCGAGGTCCACCAGCTCCCTGGCCATCTCCGCGCTGCCGGAGTAGCAGTGGAACACCCCCCGCACCCGGGGGAACTCCCTGACGATGGACAGGCTGTCGGCGTGGGCCTCCCGGTCGTGGACGATGACGGGGAGCCCCAGCTCCTCCGCCAGGGCCATCTGGTCCCGGAACACCCGCTGCTGGTGCTCCCTGGGCGGGTTCTCCTCCCAGTAGTAGTCCAGGCCGATCTCGCCGATGGCCCGCACCCTGGGATGCTGCGCCAGCGCCCGGATCTCCTCCAGCCCCGCCGGCGTATAGGGCCCGCAGTTCTCCGGGTGCCAGCCCACGGCGGCGTAGAGGAAGGGATAGCGGTCCGCCAGCTCCGCCGCCGCCCGGGAGCTGGCGGGATCGCAGCCCGGGTTGAGGACCAGAGAGACCCCGCGGTCCGCCAAACCGTCCAGCACCGCGTCCCGGTCCGCGTCAAACTGCTCCGCGTCGTAGTGGGCATGGGTATCAAACAGCATAAAAATGCCTCCTGAAGAAAAAGTTGATGGGACAGGAAGAATCTGTCCCGCATAGCGCCGCCCGCCCCGCGGCAAGCTAACCGGGGGTGAGAAGAGATGGAGAAAACAGATCGGGGCAGTACGCCCATCGTGGCCCACGGGATCCCCGAGGCGTTCCGGCGGAGGCGGAGGAAATTCCGCGTCCTGGTCTCCGGCAGCTCCTCGGGACCCCAGATGATGGTGCTCCCGGTGACAGAGGACAACTGGGAGGAGGAGGACCCCAACCCTTGAGGCGCGGCGCGGCTTTTGCCGCGCCGCACCTTTACGGCACAAAGCCCTCGAAGATCACCGGCACGCCCTCCCGTTCCAGCCGCTCCATGGCCTCGCGGTCCCGGATGGTCCAGCCCACCTCGTGGACGCCGTAAAGGCGCTTCATCAGCCGCAGGCTGACGCAGGCGCGGTCCTGGTGGTTGTAGGCGATAAAATCCGGTTTTGTGAACACCGTGGTCAGCAGGTGGGTCAGGGCCGCCCGGCCCAGCCAGGGCAGGCCGCCCACCTCGCTGCCCCGCAGGAAATTCTGGCTGAGCTGGCCCCGGATTACGTCCGGGTAGGCCCTCTTCAGCCGCAGAAGCACCGCCGGGTGGAAGGACTCAATACAGTACGTCCCCTGCCAGCCGTCCAGCGCGGACATCACCGCGTCCGTGAGGGCCGCCGCGTTTCCCCGCTCGGCCTTCAGCTCAATGACCAGAGGTGTTTTCCCCTCGAAGAGGGCCAGCACGTCCTCCAGCAGGGGGATGCGCTCCGCTGTCCCCTGGAGGGGGTAGTCCTTCAGCTCCGCGGCCGTCAGATCCTCAATGGCGGCGTCCCGGCCGCACACCCGCCGCAGGCTGCTGTCGTGGACCACGGCCAGCGCGCCGCCGGCCATCAGATGTACGTCCAGTTCCGCGCCGAAGCCCGCCTCCACCGCCGCCCGGAAGGCGGCCATGGAGTTCTCGGGCCTGCCCCGGCTCAGATCGTGGAGGCCCCGGTGGGCGTAGCGCGCCCCGCTCAGGGCCTCCCAGCCGGCCTGTCCCCGCCTGGGCGCCAGCAATACGCACCAGACCAGAATAAGCGCCGGCACCGCGCCCAAAAGAACGCAGAAAACGGTCATTCCCCACCCCTTCTTTCAAAAATCTCTATCATGAAAGCTCTTTTTTGATTCTTTTTGTCCTGCCGGACGGGCAGTGCGGGACTTTGGCGCAGTGAGTGGCCAAGCCTGCCGCCCGGTGACACCCATTAAAGTTTCTTTTTGATTCTTTTTCTTTTCAAAGAAAAAGAATGAGTACCTCAGTGCCCGTGCACCAGTATCAGCGCCAGGCCCAGGAGCATCCCCAGCATGGTGGCCAGGCCGCTGAGGCGGCTCTGCCAGAGGTGCTCCGCCTCGGACAGGAGCTCCCCGAAGATCACATAGAGCATGGCTCCCGCCGCGAAGCTCAGGGATACGCTCATCATCGCCGGCGTCATGGTGCCAACGGAGTAGCCCAGGAAGGCCCCCAGAATCACGGGCAGGCCGCTGAGGGCGGCCACGCCCACCGCGCCGGCCGGCCGGCTGCCGCCGGTGAGGAGCGGGGCGGCAATGGCCATGCCCTCGGGGATATTGTGCAGGCCGATGATCAGCGCCGCCAGGATGCCGCCGTGCCCCGCCGCCTGGGCGGAGCCGGCAAAGCTGGCGCCGATGGCCATGCCAACGGGCATGTTGTGCAGTGCCACCGCGCAGGCCAGCACCAGTCCCGCCGTGTGGAGGGTGTGGTGGCCGCAGGCGCACATCTCGCCGTTGTCCCGGCCCAGGCGGACCGCCTCTGGATCGTGGCTGCTGCGGCCGTGGTGCCCGTGGTGGCCGTGGCTGTGCCCATGGGCCTCCTGATGGCCGTGGCTGTGGTGGGCCTGCTTGTCAATCCAGCAGTTGAGCAGGTAGGTGAGCAGATAGCCGATCATAATCCAGCACAGCAGGGGGACGGCGCCGCCCTCCCGGGCCGCGTCGGCAATCAGATCAAAGCACACCACGCTGAGCATCACCCCGGCGGTGAACCGCAGCAGCAGGCTCACCGTCCGGTCCGAGGGGCTGTGGACCGCCGCGGACAGGGCGCCGCCCAGAGCCAGTCCGCCCACCCCCGTCAGCGCAGTGATAAGAAAAATCTGTACGTATACATCCATAGGCACGCTCCCATCATATAGCTTGATAGATTGCAGTATATCCCGGTTCAAGCGGAAAAGTCAAGTCGGAATCCGTTGACAACGCCCCATTCTGTTATTATAATACGGATTGAGAATCCACGGCGCGCTCCCGCGCCGATTTGAACAGAAGAAAGGAAACCAATCATGACTGACATCCATGTCTCTGCCGCTATCCGCTATGTTGGCGTGGACGACACCGCCATCGACCTGTTCGAGAGCCAGTACCTGGTCCCCGACGGCGTCTCCTACAACTCCTATGTGATCCTGGACAAGAAGGTGGCCGTTATGGACACCGTGGACCGCCGCGCCGCGGCTGAGTGGCTGGAGAAGCTGGAGGCGGAGCTGGGCGGCCGGAAGCCGGACTACCTGGTGATCCAGCATCTGGAGCCCGACCACGCCGGCAGCATCGGCCTGCTGGCGGAGAAGTACCCGGAGATGGTCCTGGTGGGCAACGCCAAGACCTTCTCCATGCTGCCCAAATTCTTCCCTGGCGACTGGTCCGGCCGCTCCCTCACCGTGAAGGAGGGGGACACCCTCTCCCTGGGGGCGCACACCCTCACCTTCGTCATGGCGCCCATGGTCCACTGGCCGGAGGTGATGGTGAGCTATGAGTCCAGCGAGAAGGTCCTCTTCTCCGCTGACGGATTCGGCAAGTTCGGAGCGCTGTCCAGGGAGGACGGCTGCGACTGGCTGTGCGAGGCCCGCCGTTACTACTTCAACATTGTGGGCAAGTACGGCGCCCAGGTCCAGGCCCTGCTGAAGAAGGCCGCGGGCCTGGACATCCAGACCATCTGTCCCCTCCACGGCCCGATCCTGAAGGAGAACCTGGGCTACTACATCGGCAAGTACGACCTGTGGAGCCGCTACGAGCCGGAGGACGAGGGCGTGCTGGTGGCCTATGCCTCCATCCACGGCAATACCGCCGCCGCCGCCGCCAAAATGAAGGAGATTCTGGAGGCGAAGGGCTGCCCCAAGGTGGCGGTTGCGGATCTCAGCCGGGACGACCAGGCCGAGGCGGTGGAGGACGCCTTCCGCTACGGCAGGATGGTGGTGATGAGCCCCACCTATGACGGCGGCCTGTTCCCGCCCATGGACCACTTTATGGCCCACCTGCGGGACAAGACCTACCGCAGCAGGAAGGTGGCCATTATTGAAAACGGCTCCTGGGCCCCCGCCGCCGCGAAAATCATGCGGGGCTACCTGGAGTCCATGAAGGGCATCGACATCTGCCCCACCGTCCACACCATCCAGGGCGCGGTGAAGGACGCCGATACGGCCGCCATGGAGCAGATCGCCGGCGAGCTGCTGGCGTAAGGCAGTCATTCTTTTCCTTTAAAAAGAAAAAGAATCAAAAAGAATCAAAAAGAAATTTTTCATACATGCCCTGATGGGGCTTCGCGGAAAAAGGCACTGGAAGAATAAACTTCCAGTGCCTTCCTTCTCAAAGATGCGGCGCTGCCGCTTTTTTGACACGCCGGATATCCTGCTATGCTCCTAACGCGGTCAGCGCTTTCAGTGTCCCGTCCATATTCTCCTTATGCCAATTTTTATACCCCCCGGCGTACTGGGTGGCGTGGAGGCCGGACATGCGGAAATCGCTCAGCGCCTTCTGCTGGGTGGTCAGGCGGATCTCGTCGTCACCTGTCCGAATGGTGATGACGGTGTTGAGCAGATCGTCCGCCAGCTCCACTGACTCTATGTCCTCATAGGGCAGTACCAGAGTCGCCTCCTTGCGCAGGCTGGTCCACACGGGGTCAAAGGGGAGGAGGATCAGCTCGTTTTCGCACATCTGGAGCACACACATATCACACTCCACAAAGGATTTCAAAAACGAGACGATCTTTTCGCTGAGGTTGTCCGGGGCGGGCCTGACGATGATGCAGCGGCCCTCCAGCGCTTCATATCCGGCCTCCTGGGTGAATTTCTGAATCTTGCTTTCGCTTGCCATGGTTCTGCCTCCTGAATCGGATGATAGTTTTGGGTACCTCTCCGCCCGGCGGGCGGGAAAATACCGCTGCGTTCTGGCGCGGGCAGGCGGGACGTATTCCATGCCGTGCCGTGTCTCGGGATTTCCTGGGGCTTGTTTGATAAATGGCGGAATGACCAACAGCGAGAGATTTTTTCGCCAGACAAGGCAAAAAATCACAGGAATACTTTGTGTATTTCAAGATTTTTTAACGCATTCTGGCGGAAAGAGATCCGCTGTTTGGGCGTTTTGACATTTTTCAAGCAAGCAAGCCCTAGCTCATGGGGGTGACAATGGGCCTGCCGTCCGCGTCCACCAGGACGCTCATGCCGCAGCCTACCGTCAGGGTGGAAGAGGCCAGCAAGTAATTCACGCCGGTCTGGGTGTCCACGATAATCTTCTCCACGTTGGCGGCTCCCTGGGAATAGACCTCCACAAAGCGATCCTTTGCCATACG
The DNA here is from genome assembly GCA_910588365.1 of uncultured Oscillospiraceae bacterium. GTDB lineage: Bacteria > Bacillota > Clostridia > Oscillospirales > Oscillospiraceae > Pelethomonas. The sequence continues at coordinate 21,912 of CAJUQS010000034.1, forward strand.
CTCACGCTCCTTTCCTGTCCCGCCTGTCCGCGAAAAAGAGCATACTACAGTCCGGGCCGGCTGTGGGCGCGATTTCCAAAACGGCGCAAACCGTTCCTGAATGGCAAAAAACAGGGGAGGGGGCCTCACAGGCTCCCTCCCAGCTTCTTTTTCAGCTCCGCCCTGCCGGCCCGGGACAGCAGGCACGTCCTGCCTCCCACCCGGACCTTATTCTCCCTCCAATCCACAGCCTCTATTTTGTCCCACGCCGCCAGATAGGCCCGGTGGAGACGGACAAACCGCCCGCCCAGCTCGGCCTCCAGCTCATTCAGACTGCCCACGAAGTCGATCCGGCAGTCCGCCGTATGCAGGAACACATGGTGGGCCTTGGGGGCTGTCTCGAAAAACAGGATGTCGGCCAGGGGCATGTGGCGGGTTTCATCCCTCGTGCGCAGGGAGAACACCTCCGCAGGGTCGCGGCGCTCATCCAGCAGACGGGTGTGAACGGCCTCCAGACACCGGGCGGCGGCGGGGCCGGTCTGTTCCTGCTCCTTCACGATGTAATCGAAGGCCTCCAGGTGATACTGGAAGGTCTTCCAGGCCAGATCGCCGTAGCTGGTGATATAGATGAGCGTGCCGTGGGGATCCCGCCGCCGCAGCTCCCGGCCCAGGGTGAAGCCGTCCCACGCCCCGTCCTTCAGATCCACATCCAGGAAGTAGACGCCCCGGCGTCCGTCCTCCGCCGCGTCCAGCAGCTCCTGAGCGGCGGACGCGGCGCATACCACCTTCATGTCGTAGTTTTCCATGAAGATCTTCCACTCCAAGGCCGTCTGGATCTGGTGGCGGACGGCCTCCTCGTCATCACAGAGATAAATGGGAATCATGATCTGCCCTCCACGTTCAGCTCCTGAATGAACACGCCTCCCGCCCAGCTGGTGGAGGCGGAGGTGTTGGGATAACCGGATGAAATGCGCTGGTAGCCGGGCAGTCCCAGCCCCCGGCCCTCTCCCTTGGTGGAGAAGCCCTCCTCCCAGATTCTGTCCGGGTCAATGGTCCCGGCGTAGGGGTTGGACACCCGCAGGGACAGCGTGCCCCCCTGGGCCAGCAGGACGATCTCCACCCAGGGCATTTCCGTTTCCAGAGCGGCCTCGGCGGCGTTGTCCAGCAGAATGCCCAGACAGCGGACAAAATCCCAGGGATCCATCTCCACCCGCTCCACGGGATAGAGCACCTCCAAGCGGCAGTCAATGCCCCGCTCTCCCATGCCCGCCAGCTTGGACAGCAGGAGGCTCCTCACCTGCGGGATGCGCAGGTTGCCGATCTGGGTGGACGCCTGTATTTTCTCCCCAATGGACCGGTCAAAGCCCGCGTCCAGATCCGACAGGGCGGCGCACAGGGCGTCCAGCTCTCCCTCGCCCGCCTGCTGGGACAGCCCCGACAGCAGGTTCTTGTAGTCATGGCGGAAGGCGCGCACCTCCTGGCGGATGGCCTCCAGGTCCTGTTCATAGAGCTGCTGCTGGGCGATCACATCCCGAAGGGCCTCCGCCTTCCACACAGCGTCCAGCCGTTGGGCAATGTAGACCGTCAGTCCAGCCACCAGCACCGCCAGCGCCAGGACCAGCATGTAATAGTGGAGCAGATACACTGGCTGAATCCCCTTCTGCAGTTGGAGGAACAGCTCCATGATGTTCAGCGCGGCAAAGAGGAGCAGGGCGGTCCGGCGCTGGCCGGCGCCGGACCCCAGCAGCAGCCGGAACCAATAGCCGAAGCGCAGACGGTACAGCAGGGCGGCGCTGCCCAGTACCACGGAAAAATAGATGGCCGTCACTGCCGCGAACTGATATGCGCTGTCCGTGAGGAACCTTTCAAACAGCATCCGGGACAGGCTGGATGCCGCCACCTGGAACACACCCGCCATGCAGACAGCCGCGAAGGCCTGCCAGCCCCCAATCCCCCACGCCCATCTCACCCACAGCGTACACGCTGTCAGGATGACCATGGAACTGATACCGTGCCAAAGGGGAGACACACCGACGGCCAGATACAGGGGATGGCACACACTGGAGACTGCCAGGGGGGAGAGCAGCAGGGCGGGCAGCTTTTTCAGCCGGTTCCATCTCCGCTCATCCATAACAGCGAACAGGTAGACCGCCAGGGCGGCGTGGGCGACGAGGGTCTCCCTGAACATGCCCATAAACAGCAGCAGGATATTCATATATGTGGGCACGGCGGCACCTCCTTCCTGCGGGATATCATACCACAAGAGGGAGGTTTTGTCCACGGACGGACCGGGACTCATCCGGCGGGACAGGGCGAAAACCACGCAAAAAGACGGCGCGGCTTAAATAGCCGCGCCGTCCTGGCACAGATAATCTTAGAACCTGTATTCATAACCGCGGGATGCCGGATGGACGAGGATTTTTCTCGTCAGACAAGGAGATTTTCCGCAGCAATCCATATCGTGCAATGACCCCATCGAGGGGTCATGCACGATTATTCTGCACAGGCGCTCGATGCGCCTGTTGCAGAATCCTGACGGATTGCAAGGGAAAGCGACGCAGTATGGCGGGAAAAAGACTGGCCAGACAGCGTTCAACGGTTGTGAATACAGGTTCTTAATAGGCCGCCACGATGCCCCCGTCCTCGGCGTAGACCGTGGCAATGCCGCCGGCGGCGGTGATCAGGATCTCCCCGAACCGGCACCGCTTCTGAACCAGCTCCCGGACGTGCTCCGCCCGCTCCGGGCAGTTGCAGTGGGTGATGATCAGCCTGCGTCCCACGTGATCCGCGTCCTCCGCCATGCGGGAGACCATCCGCGCCAGGGTCTGGCGGATGGAGAGGCCCTGGCCCAGCTTCTCGATCTCCCCCTCCCGGGTGGCGCCGCACAGCAGCTTCACCCGCAGCGCCCCGGTAATCAGGGACTGCATCTTGGTCAGCCGCCCGTTTTTGCGCAGATTGTCCAGATTCTCCAGGACAAAGAGGGTCTTCATCCGGCTGATATAGGCCTCCACCCGCTCCACCACCTGGTCAAAGGACATGCCGCCGCCCGCCAGCTCCATGACCAGCAGGGCGATCTGGGCCTGGCCGGAGACGGCGGAGCGGGAGTTGAACACGTGGACGCTCCCCGTGCCGCCCTCCTCCTCGTAGATGGCCTTCGCCTGCATGGCGGCGTTGTAGGACCCGGAGAGGAGGGCGGAGAGGGTGACCACGTAGTTGTCCGCCCCGTCGGAAAACTGGTCCAGATAGGTGGAGGGGGCGGGACACGCGGTCTTCGGCGCGTCCGGCCATGCCCGCATTTTTTGCAGCAGCTCCTTCTGGCGGAAGGTGCTGTCATCTATTACGGTCTCCGGACCCACCTGGATACTCAGCGGCACTTTCCGGACGCAGGGATCCGCCCACGTCTGGGCGGGCAGGTCAGTACAGCTGTCACAGATCAATCTATACGTCATTTCAAAAACCGCCTAAAGTAATATGATAAATTAGATTATATCGTATTTCGTAAAAATGTCAAGATGCTGCGCGGATTTTTCCATGATTTGACCAGACGCCCCCGCCGGCGTTTTGACAAACAGGCTCTAAGGCGCGAGCAGGAGCAGCCGCTCAGGCGGGACGGACACCCACAGCCGCCCCCGGTCCGGCAGGGCGGCCCAGGCCTCCCTGTCCAGCTCCATGCGCAGAAGGGGGCCCTCCGAGCCCGGGATCCGCAGGTCCGCCAGTACGGCGGACACGTCCTCCGTCACCCGGACAGTCTCGCAGGGAAAGGCGTTGACCTCTCCCGCCGCCGCCGGCCGGACGTGGCAGGCCCGGATGCCCAGGACCGCCGCGCCCTCCCGCCAGGGGCCGGCACAGCGCAGGGTCAGATGCCAGTCCGGGACGGACACCAGATCCGGCTCCGGGCCAGGCCGGATTGGCACATAGTTTTCGCACCCGGAGAGCCGGGCGGCGCTGACCGTGCGCGGGCACTCCATCAGCTCACGAACCGTGGAGGCCGGGGCGGACCGGCCGCTGTCCAGGACGCAGACCTGCCGGCAGTTCCGGCACACCTCCCCCCGGTCGTGGCTGACCCACACCACCGGGCCCGGAAACCGGGCCAGCACGTCCGCCAAATCCGCCTCCAGCTGCCACTTCAGGTGGCTGTCCAGGGCGGAGAAGGGCTCGTCCAGCAGGATGGCCCGGGGCTCCGAGGCCAGAATCCGGGCCAGGGCCGCGCGCTGCTGCTGGCCGCCGGAGAGCTGGCGGGGACGGCGGCCCTCCAGTCCCTCCAGCCGCAGCATACGCACCAGCTCCGCCGTCCGCTCCCGCCGCCGGGACTCCTCCGCGCGGCCCAGGCAGACGGCGATGTTCTGCTCCACCGTCATGTTGGGAAACAGGGCGTACTGCTGAAAGAGGTACCCCACCCGCCGCCGCTGGGGCGGCAGGTCGATGTGACGGCCGCTGTCAAAGAGGACCTCGCCGTCCAGCTCTATGCGCCCCCAGTCCGGCCGCCGGATGCCGGCCACGCACTGGAGGGTCATGCTCTTGCCGCAGCCGGAGGCCCCCAGCAGCGCCAGGGGCTCCCCGTCCCGGGCAGTGAAGTCCACCTCCAGCCGGAAGCCCTCCAGCCGCTTTTTGATCTGTACCGTCAGCGCCACCGGCTCCGCCTCCCCTCCCGCTCTCTCCGCTCCAGCAGGTTCACCGCCAGCAGCACTGCCGCCGAGATGGCCAGATTCACCAGCACCCAGCGCAGGGCCAGCCCGTCCTCCCCCGTGCGCCAGAGCTGGTAGACCGTGGTGGAGACGGTGGCCGTCCGGCCAGGGGTGTACCCGCAGATCATGCTCGTCGCCCCGTACTCCCCCAGGGCCCGAGCGAAGGCCAGCACCGTTCCCGCCAGAATGCCCTGGCGGCAGGCGGGCATCCGGATCCGCCAGAAGATGAACCGATTGCTCAATCCCAGGGTCTGCCCCGCCTGGGCCAGCGTCTCGTCAAAGGACTCGAACGCCCCGCGGGCCGTGCGGTACATCAGGGGGAAGATGACCACCGCCGTGGCGAAAATCCCGGACCACCAGGTCATGGTCAGCCGCACGCTGAAGCGCTCCAGCACCCAGGCCCCCACGGGCCGCCGGGGTCCCAGCGCCAGCAGCAGCAGGTATCCCACCACCGTGGGCGGCAGAACCAGGGGCAGCGTCAGCACCGCGTCCAGCAGGCCCTTCACCGCCCGGGGCGCTCTGGCGGTATAGTAGGCCGCCCAGATGCCCAGAAAGAACACCGCCGCCGTGGAGATGGCGGCAATGCGCAGCGAGTTGTACAGCGGATACCAGTCCATCGCGTCCCTCCTCATTCAGAACGGATACCGGACGGGGGCGCGTCCCGTCCGGCATTCCGTCGTCTCTATTCGTTAGCCCAGGGGCGTGAATCCCACCCGCTCCAGCACCCGGCCCGCCTCCGCGGAGCGCAGATAGCGGAAGAAATCCTCCGCCGCCTCCCGGTGCCTGCTGCCCTTCAAAATGGCGGCGGGATAGATGACCCGGCCGCACATGGCCTCAGTGGCGGTGTCCACCACCGTGAGCCCGGCGGAGAAGGCGTCGGTGGCGTAGATGACGCCGCAGTCCACGATGCCCTCGGTAATCTGGGTGGTGACCTCCTTGACGTTGGAGCCGCAGGTGACGGTCCCGGAGGCCGCCAGCGCGTCCTCGTCCAGCCCGAAGCAGTTCAGGATCTTCTGGGTGTACTGCCCCACGGGCACGTCGCTGTTGCCCATGGCCATCAGCACCGTCCCCGCCTCCAGCGCGGACTTCAGATCGCTATAGCTGCTGATGCCGCCGGGATTCCCATCGGGCACCGCCAGAGCCACCTTGTTTTCCAGCAGATCAACCCGGCTTCCCTCCAGAACGAAATCCAACCCATCCGTGTTCACGGCGGCGTCCAGCTGGTCCATCTGCTTCTGCCCGGCGGAGATGAAGATGTCGCAGTCCGCGCCCTCCTGGATCTGGGTCTTGAGAGTACCGGAGGAGTCGAAGTTAAAGACAATGCTCACGTCCTGATGCCGGGCCGTGTAGTCCGCGCCAATCTCCTCCAGCGTCTCCTGCATGGAGGCGGCGGCAAAGACAACCAGCTCCGTCCGCTCTGTCTTTCTGCCAGCTCCGCCAAAGGATGACAGCGTCAGCACCAGCAGAACAGCCAGTGCCAGAAACGCCCCATATTTTACCATTCGCATCGTTGTTCTCCTTTCCGTATCACGCTCCCCGACAGTATCTGCGTTCCGCCCCGGCGTATACCGGGACAGAGCGCAGTTCTGCCGGAAATTCTGTCCGCTTCCTTCTCCGGGAGGGAGCGGCGCTATTTCCCGAATCCGCAGTTGGGATAGGTGCACCGCTCGCATCCCAGGCAGAGCCCGCCCTCGCCCAGGGCGGCGATCTCCTCCTGCGTCACCGGCACGCCGGCGGCGATACGGGGGAGGATTATGTCGAAAATCGTGGTTTTGGCGTACATCACGCACCCGGGCAGCCCCATGACCGGCGTCCCGTCCCCATAGTACCCCAGCAGGAACATGGCTCCGGGCAGGGCGGGCGCGCCGTAGGTGACAATCTCCGCGCCGCTGCGCCGGATGGCGGCGGGGGTGCTGTCGTCCGGGTCCACGCTCATGCCGCCGGTGCAGATCACCAGATCCACACCCGCCGCCCGCACGTCCGCGATGGCGGCGGCCACGTTTTCCGCCCCGTCGCCCACCACCCGGTGCTCCGTCATGGCGATGCCGAAGGCGGAGAGCTTGCGTTCCACCACCGGGGTGAAGGCGTCCTCAATGAGCCCCTTGGCCACCTCGCTGCCGGTGGTGATGACGCCGGCTGTCCGCAGCTTCCAAGGCAGCAGCTCCAGCAGGGGCCGGCCTCCGCCGATGGCCTCCGCCCGGAGCAGCTTCTCCTCCTCAATGACCAGGGGGATGACCCGGGTGCCGCAGAGCTTGTCGCCCCGGCGGACCGCCGTGCTGCCGTGGCGCGTGGCGATCATGGCGTCGCCCAGCAGGTTGATCTCCCGCAACCGCTTGCCGTCCACACGGAACAGGCCGTCTATGGCGGCGGTGAGCTCCAGCTTGCCCTCCTTCACCTGGCTGCGGACCATGTGCTCGTTCTCGCACAGCGCGCACAGGCGCTCCGCGCCCTCGTTTTCGTGGACCATGCCCGGAACCATCTCCCACACGTAGAGGTTTTCCTTGCCCATGGACAGAAGCACCGGGATGTCCTCCTCCCGGACCACGTGGCCTTTGCGGAACCGGGCGTCCTTGTACTGTCCGGGGATGATCTGGGTCATGTCGTGACAGAGGACGTGCCCCACCGCGTCCTGTGTGCGAATCTGTTTCATCGGTTCTCCGCCTCTCCAGGTATTTTCATTGGTCCCGCCCGCCCAGCGGTATCCATTATTCTTTTTTGAGAATAACGATATCCGAAAAAAGAGCCGCTGGCGGCGGACTGTTCTCCTTATATCAGCTTGTTTTAGATTATAGCAGGCGGCGCCCGCTTTTGCAAGCATTGCTGTTCGGTATAACCGAAAATATAGTCGGTATTGACGAAATACGTGAAAATTGGGTTTAAAACGGACTCCGGCAGCGGGGAGAGAACCGGTTACAGCGGTTTGGGCGGAAGGAAAGGCCGCCCAAGCACTGTACAGCCCGCCTGTATTCTGCTATAATACACAGAAACGGAGGACTACAGGGGGGACGTTTATGTCGAAACACACCAGTCCATATGAGGTATACGCCAAGTGTATGCTGGAGGCGATGTACGGAGAGCGGTATGGGACCCTTCTCCTGCGGGACAAGCCGGATCTCCAGACGCCGGATGGCGCGTCCGGCGTTGAGGTCATGTCTGTGAACGGCGAGGTGTTTGAGCGCCTTGTGACAGAGATCGCAATGGGCAGGCAGTATCAGGTCCCGTCGGACAAGGTGCTGGAGCTGTGCGCGAAATGCGGTATAGAGTACCATTCCTGGCAGACCTATGTCATCAAGCCCCTCCCTGCCGCCGGCTTTATTGAGCCATTTCGCATCAAATTGAAGAAGCTGAACGCCGGATACGCGTTTCTGGGACACTACGACCTGTTTCTCTATTCCGACCGGCACACCCTGGACGAGTACGAATTGGAGCCGCTGCTGGAGACGCTGTGCGATGAGAACAGGGCGCCGATCTCCTACCATTATGTCTATATTGATGCCGACGGAAAGCTGGTGTGCTTTGACCTGGCGCACTGTACCTTCGAGGTCCGTTCTACAGCCGGTGTGCGGGAAAAGCTGCTGGCCGGTTCCGCGGAAAAAAGCCTGCCAGACGGCGTTTGAGGCTCTGAACGTGATACAAAGCCGGGCGGGCGCGTATAAAGACGGCGTTAAGAACGCAAAAACGCTGTACATCCGGCCGGAAATCCTGTACAATGGAAGGCAGTAAGACGATTGAACATGGAGACATCCGCTTTTTCGGATGGGAAAGGAGCCAGCGGTGCGCATCAACCCGCTGCTGTTGGAAAAAATCAAGGAGTCGCTGTCCTCTGTCCTGCCCATTACCGCCATCGTGCTGGCGCTGAGCGTCTCCATCGTGCCCCTGACAACCGGGGCGCTGGTGCTGTTCCTGTTCGGCGCGCTGCTGCTGATTGCGGGGGTGGGCGTATTCACCCTGGGCGTGGACATGTCCATGACGCCCATGGGCAGCGCCATCGGGATGTATATGAGCCGGGCCAGACACAGGTCCATCCCTCTGGCGGTGGCCTTTGTGCTGGGTCTGCTCATCACGGTGGCGGAGCCGGATCTGACGGTGCTGGCCGAGCAGGTGCCCGCCATCCCCAACTGGACACTTATCCTCACCGTGGCCGCCGGGGTGGGTCTGTTTCTGGTCCTCGCCCTGCTGCGTGTGATGCTGAAGATTCCCCTGTCCCGGCTGCTGGTCGGGTGCTATCTGGCGGTATTCGCCCTGGCCATGCTGGCGCCCAGGGACTTCATCCCCGTCTCCTTTGACTCCGGCGGCGTGACCACCGGCCCCATCACGGTACCCTTCATCATGGCTCTGGGCGTGGGCCTGGCCTCGGTGCGCAGTGACAAGAACTCCACCAGCGACAGCTTCGGCCTGGTGGCGCTGTGCAGCATCGGCCCCATTCTCTCGGTGCTGGTCCTGGGCATCTGCTATGCCCCGGATGCCGCCAGCTACACCCCCGCCGCCCTGCCGGACATCGCCACCACCCGGGATGCGGCCCGGGAGTTCGTCTCCGCCTTTCCCCACTACGCCCGGGAGGTGGCGTCGGCCATGGTGCCCATCTGCGCCATGTTCCTGCTGTTCCAGCTGCTCACCAGGCGGTTCAAACGGACCCAGCTGCTGCGTATTGGTAGCGGCCTGGTGTATACATATGGGGGCCTTGTGATGTTCCTCACCGGGGTGAACGTGGGCTTCATGCCCGCCGGACAGCTCATCGGGGCCGCCATTGCCGGCGGGGAGACCCCCTTCCTCCTGATTCCCGCGGGGATGCTCATGGGTTACTTCATTGTGGCCGCCGAGCCGGCGGTCCACGTGCTGGTGCGGCAGGTGGAGGAGGTTTCCATGGGCTCCATCTCCCAGGCCGCCATGCGCCAGGGCATGTCCATCGGCGTGGCGGTGTCCATCGGCATCGCCATGTTGCGGGTGCTGACGGGGATCTCCATTTTGTGGTTCCTCATCCCGGGCTACGCCGTCAGCCTGGGCCTGACCTTCTTTGTGCCCCAGCTCTTTACCGGCGTGGCCTTCGACGCCGGCGGCGTGGCCTCCGGTCCCATGACCGCCACCTTCCTGCTGCCCTTTGCCATGGGGGCCTGCGAGGCGGTGGGGGGAAATCTGATGACCGACGCCTTCGGCCTGGTGGCATTGGTGGCAATGACCCCCCTGGTGGCCATCCAGCTCCTGGGTCTGGCGGGCCGGGTGAAAAAGCGGCTGGCCGACGACGCCCTGCGCGCGGAGATGGCCAGGGTGGAGGACTGTGTCCTCTACTACGAGTAACAGGAGAGGAGGCAGTATCCCGCCATGAGAAAACCGGAACAGATGTCCCTTATCATGTCCATTGTGGAGCGGGGCAGCGGCAGCAAGCTTGTCAAGCTCTACAACGAGCAGCAGGTGTTCACCCACCTGCGCTGCGAGGGGGCCGGCACGGCCACCTCGGAGATTATGGATATCCTGGGCCTGGGCAGCTCGGAGAAGGACATCCTGCTCAGCTTCACCCCCCTGTCCACCGCCCGGGCCCTTCTGGACGCGCTGGACGACGAGCTGCGGGGAGCGGTCCCCGGCCGGGGAATCGCCTTTGCCATGAAGCTGTCGGCGGTGAACAGTCTCATTGCCGCTTATATCAGCCTGAGAACGAGTCCGCCGGAGACGGACAGCGGAGGGGAGGACGACATGGAACAGCAGAAGAGGAACAGCCTCATCCTGGTGACGGTGAACCAGGGCTTCACCGACGAGGTCATGGATACCGCCCGGAAGGCCGGGGCCCGCGGGGGCACCATCATCCGGGCCCGCTGGGCGGGGGACGAGAGCTTTGCCCAGTCCCGGGGCATCACCACCCTCCAGGCGGAGAAGGAGATGATCTTCATCGTGGTGCCCAAGGAGATGCGAAACGCGGTCATGGAGGCGGTGAACACCCAGCACGGCCTCCAGTCCGAGGCTGGGGCGATGGTCAGCGCCGTGGCCATCGAGCAGCTGGTCCACCTGGGGTAAGGGCAAATAAAAATGGCAAAAGGGAGAGCACCGTCGGGTGCTCTCCCTGGGCAAATTATCAATACATTCACAAACTTTTTAGGTGCGAACCTACTGGCAGGAAATTACGTATTTTTATCCGCAATTAACATCAGTTTTGATAACTTGGAAAGAGGAAAATTATATGAGAAGTTTGAAATTTTCTACACTACTTCTTTGTTCCTTGGTACTTTGCTTTATGGGTACCGTTTCTGCTGATGCCTCCGAAATGGGTAAATCTGTCCAACAGAATGTTATCTCTGTTGGATATGGCACCATTTCTGTCATCAAAGCTGATGGTTCACTTTGGGTCTGGGGTAAAGGCTCATACGGATTAACACAATTCCAGGACCGAGCGCCCACCACTCCAACAAAACTTTTAACCCGCGTATCCTCCGTCTACGGCTGGACCGCGAACACAGACGGACATTCCGGCATTCCAGATGTCTTTAGCGCATTCTTGAGGAAAGACGGTTCACTTTGGTTACTGGGCGACACCGTTTACGGAGCGCTCCTAGAGCCCAAGGAGATATTAAGCAATGTGAGCGCCGTCAGCGTGGGAGAGAACGAGCTTTCAGTTCTGAAAACGGATGGTTCCCTTTGGCTTTATGAGTACGTAGGTAAAGACAAAAAGGTGATGGACAATGTCGTGGCAGTCAGCTCCTGTGGATCGACAAAAGCGGCGATCAAAACAGATGGTACTCTTTGGATGTGGGGAGAAAACACTTTTGGCCAACTGGGTACCGGGGATCTGACGTCACGGAATGCCCCGGTCAAGGTGATGGAGGATGTATCTACTGTCAGTGTGTGTCATACCCACACGGCGGCAATCAAGTCTGACGGCTCCCTTTGGATGTGGGGTGACAACAGCTTTGGCCAGTTGGGTAACGGCATGACACATAACGCCACCGCGACTCGTTCCGGCTGGAATGCCAACACTGGCACATCGATGCTCACACTCCAATTCCCGGTCCAGACCATTCCGCTCAAGGTGATGGACCAGGTGGCTTCCGTCAGCGTCAATGGTGCCAGCGGTCACAGCACCCATGTTATCAAGACCGATGGCAGCCTTTGGTCCTGGGGTGACAACAACAGTGGTCAACTAGGTATCGAAAGCGGCTCTAAAACTGTGTCCGCAGGCTACATAAATAACGATGGTAGCGCCAGATACAACAACCACACCATCCAAGATGTGCCTACGAAAGTTATGGACAATGTGGCAGCGGTGAGCAGCAACAGCGGTACCACAGCCATTGTGAAGCGTGACGGAACCGTCTGGGTAACAGGCAAGTCTGTCTCCTCCTGGGACGTGAGCTACAGTTCCTTCACCAAGATCATGGACGGAGCGGCCGTCCCCAGCGCCTCCGGTAAGCCCACCGTAGGAGGCTTTTCTGATGTGACACAAGATAGCTATTATGCGGACGCGGTTCTATGGGCCACCAACAGTGCAATTGCTAAAGGAACCAGCGCTAATACTTTTTCCCCCAATGATTCCTGCACGAAAGCGGAGATTTTGACTTTTATCTGGCGGGCTGCTGGAGAACCAACACCCACCATCTCCAATCCTTTTTCTGATGTACCCGGTGGCAGCTATTATTACCAAGCTGCGCTTTGGGCCTATCAAAATGGCATAGTATCCGGCCCCACCTTCGCTGGAAAAACGCCATGCACCAGAAGTTTGGCGGTGACCTGCCTTTGGAAAGCGGTGGGGAGCCCGTCTGTGTCCCCAGCCAATCAATTCTCTGATGTCAGTTCCGGTGCGAACTACGCTCAGGCGGTGGCCTGGGCAGTAAATAGTGGCGTTACTAACGGCATGGCAACTAACATCTTTTCCCCCAACGCCGTTTGTAGCCGTGGACAGATTGTAACTTTTCTTTATCGTTGCCGTAGCATGAGCTTCATGGGTTCGGGAAGCAACATCAATATTTTTGAAAATTGTGTAAAAAATTGGGTCACATATCAATCCGGAGAGGAAAGAGCCTCCTTGCACATTGCAAACGTGTCAGGTAATCAGCTGGACTGCGAGGTGTCTTTTTACAGGCTGATGGGCCTCCAATTTACGGGAACGATTGATATGAATGGGCATGTGGTTTTGTATGATGCGGAACAGGATATTCGGGGTGAGCTTTCTTTTGATGGTCTGGAAATGATTCTGATTCTACAGGAAAAACCCGATGTTTATTTTGAGCAACCCCTGTCAGAGTTTATTGGCGGGCTACGGTTTGTTTTCCAACAGGAATAACTGTTCTGTGATAGTTCAACAGGGAGAGCACCGTCGGGTGCTCTCCCTGTTTTGACTGTGGGGGAGTGTCTTATTCCTCCTCGCCCTTCCGGACCAGGACGAAGCCGTCCCCGTCCCTGCGGTAAACCGCCTCCATGTCCCCGTCCATACACGAGAGCATAGGGTCCCCGGCCTCATAAAAAGCACAGGTGCCGCAGGAGGAGCTCAGACGCCGGGGCACCGGCGCCAGCCGCGCTCCGTCCAGGCCCGCCTTCTTCAGGGCGCTGCAGCTGCGCAGAGCCGCCAGATGGGTGTGGAAGGTGGCGACGTACTGTTCCATCACTTGGTCAGAGTCAGCTTGAAGTCGCCCTCGAACTCGGACACCGAGACGGCGTAGCCCGCGTTCTTGGCGAACCGGGTCACGTTCTCCACCGAGCACTGGTTGTCCACAGCGACCTCCAGCTTGCTGGGGCTGCCGTCCTTGACGGCCTTCTGCACCATGATAACAGGCGTGGGGCAGGAATATCCGCGTGCGTCTACCATCGTTTTTATCTCCTTTGTTGTGTTGGGGCAGGTGCGTGTTGGGCGTTGCCCAAACCCAGCAGGGCTCCGCCCTGCCCCCGCCGCCTTTTGAAAAAGGCGGGCGAAAACTTTAATGTTTGAGTATGTTGACTTCTTTCAAACAGACTCTAGAGTTTTTGCGTATTCATGACGGAAACAACCGCCAGCACCACAAAACCTGCCGCCACGGCGATAGCCACCGGGCCGGTGCCGATGCCGGTGGCGGAGGAGGCCAGGCCGAAGTTGTGGCTCACCGCCGCGCCCACAATGAAGCCGGTAACGGTGACAGCGGAGTCGGAGTTGCCCTCGCCCGCCAGAATCAGCTGGCGCAGGGGGCAGCCGCCCAGGAGCACGGAGCCCCAGCCCACCAGCACCATGCCCAGCAGGTTCCACACCGCCTCGGAGTGGGCGATGGGCTGCTCGGCAAAACCCAGCTTGAAGCTGCCCAGCACCAGGTTGCCCACCAGCACCGCCGCGATGATGGCGATGAAGGCGGAGATGAGCCGGAAGTCCTTGAACATCACCGCGTCACGGATGCCGCCCACCATGCACAGGCGGGAGCGCTGGGCCAGCACGCCGATGACCAGAGCCACCGCCAGGGCAACAAGCACCGGCGCGGCCATGGAGCCGGGGCCCTTGGCGCTGAAGACGATGAAGTCGGGGCCGATGAGCAGCAGCGCCAGCAGCGCGGCCATCAGTACCGGGAAGATAAGCCCCTCGGCCATGGACTGCTGATAGGCCCGGCGGAGGCTGAAGCCCCGCTGGAGGAACTGGATGCCGATGAGGATGCCAATGGCGAAGCCCGCCAGGCCCACCACCGCGTTCAGATCGCCGCCGCCGATGCGGATGACCATCCGCAGGGGGCAGCCCAGAAACACCAGCGCGCCAATCATGACGAACACGGCCACCACAAAGCGGAGCATGGGGGACGAGCCGCCCTTGGGCTTGAACTCCCCCCTGACAAAGGCGATGGCGGTGGAGCCCAGCACCAGGCCGATGACCTCGGGACGGATGTACTGGACGATGCCGGTGCCCACCTCGGCGTCAAAGCCGGCCCGCTGGAAGTTCAGCGCACCGGCGATGTCCCGCAGGAAGCAGGCGATGCAGAAGCCCATGTTGGCCGGGTTGCCCAGGTACGTCAGCAGCACCGCCGCCGCGCCCACGGCAAGGCCCGTGCCGATGAGCAGGCCGTAGCGCTTGATGAAGCTTTCTTTTTCCATAGATTCTTTTCTCCTCTCACTTTTCCCCAAAAATTCAGTCAGGTGACAAAAATGGACCATATCACCCGTTCTGACAAAAGAGAATATATAGTTTTTCTATGGAAAAAGCAAGGGGGAGTTTCCCGGCGGCCGGGCCGGATCCGCATTGTCAAACCGGAAAAAATGTGGTATAGTGGAAAAATCAGAGCTTTTCCGAAGAAGGGGACGGGATTTCCGCACTTTTCCTGCCCCGCTCCGGTTGTATTTTGATTTCAACTGAATAAACATTCTTTTATTCAAAAAAACGATAGGAGTTGATGCCATGCGCCCCATCTATCTGGACAACGCCGCCACCTCGTTCCCCAAGCCGCCTGCCGTGGCCCAGGCCGCGGCCCGGTACCTGACGGAGGTGGGAGCCTCCATCAACCGGGGCGTCTACGCCAGCGCCCAGGACGCGGGGATGACCACCCTGCTGCTGCGGGAGGGGCTGTGCCGCCTGTTCCGCCACAACGATCCCACCCACTGCGTCCTGACGGCGGGCAATACCATGGGGCTGAACATGGTGCTGCGGGGCTGGCTGAAGCCGGGGGACCACTGCCTGGTCAGCGCCATGGAGCACAACGCGGTCATGCGGCCCCTCCAGGATCTGGCCGCCCAGGGGGTGAGCTTTGACCGCATCCCCTGTGACAGCGCCGGACGGCTGGACCCGGCGGACATCCCGCCCCTCATCCGGCCCAACACCCGCCTGCTGGTCATGGCCCACGGCTCCAACGTAAGCGGGGCCGTCCAGGACGCCGCCGCGGTGGGGCGCATCTGCCGGGAGCGGGGCATCCCCTTCGCCCTGGATGCGGCCCAGACCGCCGGGCACTGGGACCTGGACTTCACCGGCTGGGGCCTCTCGGCCCTGTCGGTCCCGGGGCACAAGGGGCTCATGGGCCCCTCGGGCATCGGCGCGCTGCTGCTGGACCCGGCCTTTGCCCGGGAGCTGACGCCCATTGTCACCGGCGGCACCGGCAGCGCCTCGGACTCGGAGATCCAGCCCGCCTATATGCCCGACCGCTTCGAGTCCGGCACCCCCAACCTGCCGGGCATCTACGGCCTGCAGGCGGCGGTGGACTTTATTCTGGACACCGGCGTGGAGGTGCTGCACCGCCGGGAGATGGAGCTGACCGGGCAGTTTCTGGAGGGGATCCGGGACGTGCCGGGCATCCGTCTGGCGGGGCCCCGGGAGCTGGAGAACCGGGCGGGGGTCATCTCCGTGGACTTCCTGGCCGCCGACAACGCCGAGGCCGCCTTCCGCCTGGAGCAGGCGTATGGCATCCTCACCCGGTGCGGACTCCACTGCGCCCCCTCCGCCCACAAGACCCTGGGCACCTTCCCCCAGGGGACCGTCCGCTTCAGCCCCGGATGGTTCACCACCCCGGAGGAGATCCGCGCCGCTGTGGACGCGGTACGGGAGATCGCCCAGGAATGACACCGGCCGCGGGAAGGCGCCGGCGGATCCTATCCATTCCCGAAAAAATGGCAGCGCAGCTTTTTCGACATGCAGAAGCGCCAGGGACCTTGTCCCTGGCGCTTTTGGTCAGCTTTGATTAATGGTGGCCGTGGTGATGGCCGCCGCCGGCACGCACCGTCTGGCAGCTGCCGTCGCAGTAGCCGCATTCGTGGTGGCTGCCGCAGTAGGCCGTGCCGCCGTGGGTGTGGCGGCCGGTGATGGTGCAGCCCTCCACGCCGCACAGGGCGTAGCACTTGCCGTCGCAGTAGCCATCCGCATGGTCGTAGCCGCAGTAGATCGTGCCGTCGTGGGTATGGCGGCCGGTGATGGTGCAGTCCTCCACCTCACACAGGGCGTAGCACTTACCATCGCAGTAGCCGCCCGCGTGGTCATAGCCGCAGTAGGTGCGCCCGCTGTGGGTGTGGCGGCCTGCGATCTCACAGCCCTCCACCGTGCAGACCGGATAGGTGGTGGAGACGGCACTTGCCGCCCTGGCCACCCGGCCGTGGCCGCAGTGGGCGGAGGCGGGAGCAGCCAGCAGCAGGGCCGTCAGGACAGCCGCCGTTCCGGCGGCAAAGCGTTTGTTCATGGGAATCATCCTCCTCTTATTTCATATCGGCAGATACGCTCCGCCTGATAAGCAGGTTCAGGGAACCTCGGCCGGAAAATGGCGCTATTCCGTGCCGCCGTGGATATCCCGCAGCAGTTCGTTCAGGTCCACGCCATAGAGCCTGGCCAGGGCCAGCAGGTTGGACGTGCTGGGCTCGGCGGTGCCGTTCTCCCACTTGCTGACCGCCTGACGGCTGACGCCCACCGCCTCGGCCACCTGCTCCTGGGTCATGCCGCGGGACGTGCGCCGGGCCTTGAGGATCTCGGCCAGGGACTGGTGGAGCTGACCGTCCTCCACGGTGCCGTCCTCCCGGCTTTTGCGCGCCCGGACGGCGCCAATCAGGCGGACGGCCGCAAAGCGGAAAATCAGGCCCAGGACCACTCCCGCGGCCAGCCCCAGAAGGAGCAGAAGCATTGGCTGGGAAATGGCGGGTACATGCTCAATGTGGTGCACGGGTGTATGCCTCCTTTCCTGCCGCGTTGGCCTCATTGTAGCAAAAACATCCGGTTTCGTCTACCAACTTTGGGCGCAACTATTGGTTGCAGAGGGGATATTATTGGTTTTTCCGCACATTTTGGGCCCCTGCGGGTCAGGCCGCCGACAGCCGCTCACGCCCCGCCGCTGTTGTCTGAATGCAGTATAGCACCGGGCTCCGGCAATGTCAACGCCTGCCGCCGGGAAGCGGGCGCGTCTATAGGACGGCCTCCACCGGCCGGCGGATCGCCAGGCTGTCCGGCGTGACCAGGCAGTCATAGGCGTACACGCCTACCCCGCTTTCCGCGGCCTCCCGCAGGGCCGCGCCGAAGGCCGGATGGGTCCCGTCATTGGGGCGGAAGCAGCTGACGCCCTCCATCTGGATGACGAAGAACACCGCCGCCCGGTACCCCTGCCCGGCCGCCCGGGCGAGGCCCCGCAGATGCTTGACCCCCCGCTCCGTGGGGGCGTCCGGGAATAGGGCCTGGCCGTCCCGCTCCAGTGTCACGCCCTTGACCTCCACAAAGACGGGGCCCTCACCGTCCTCCAGGCGGAAGTCGAACCGGGAGTCCTCCCAGGTGAACTCCGGGCGGATGGCGGTCAGGCCGGGAAGGAACCCGCCCGCCGCCGCCCACTCGCCGAAGACTCTGTTGGGGGCCTGGGCGTCCATGTTGATCAGCCGCTCCCCCTTCTCCACGGCCACCAGATCCCAGCCCGTCTTCCGGGCGGGATTGGCGGATTGCTCCAGCCAGACCGCCGCGCCGGGCAGGAGCAGCTCCCGGCAGCGGCCCGTGTTTTTCACATGGCAGATCTCCGTCCGCCCGTCCAGCTCCACGTGGGCGACAAAGCGGTTCGGACGGTCGAGAAACCGTCCCCGCCGGATATGCTGATAGTTCATTTCACTGAAACCCTCCCCTGTTTGTCCTTCCTGTACAGACATCATACCACGCCGGCGGAAAAAAGGGAACCGGATCCGGCGTTTTCGGCGAATAAACGGTTCCGGACGGGGGAGCGCCGGGAATCCCCACGAAAACTTGTCGGAAATGTGCAGGGAAAAGTATTGAAAAAATTTCGCGCCTTTGTTATAATGATAACAATTCGCGCGCGTGGAAGACACACGGTTTTTCACGAGGATGCGGCGCGGCGCGGGCCCAGCGGTCCCTGCCGCGCATACTTGAGAAGGAGGAAAACCCGAATGCCTGATGTATCCAATCTGTTCGTTGTCCTGATGGGCGTTGGGACCGTCTTCTTCGGCCTGATCTGCATCATCGCCCTGAGCACGGCCATGAGCGCCGTCTGCCGGTCGATGGGCGAGACGCCCGCTGCGGTTCCCGCCGCGCAGGCGCCCGCAGCTCCTGCCGCAAGAGCCGACGCGATCCCCAACCGCCAGGCTATGATCGCCGCTATTTCCGCTGTCATCGCGGAGGTGGAGGGGACCGATCTGGCCGGAATCCGCATCCTGTCCGTTAAAAAACTTTAATTGAGGAGAGAGGAAAAAGTCATGAAAAAGTATAAGGTGAACGTCAACGGAACTGTCTATGAGGTGGCCATTGAGGTCATGGACGGCGCGGCTCCCGCCCCCGCTCCTGCCGCTGCCCCCGCCCCTGCGGCTGCTCCCGCGGCGCCCGCCGGCGGCGAGAAGGTCTCCGCCCCCATGCCCGGCACCATTCTGTCCGTCAACGTCTCCAACGGCTCCGCCGTGAAGAAGGGCGACATCCTGTTCATTCTGGAGGCCATGAAGATGGAGAACGAGATCATGGCACCCTGCGACGGCACCATCGCCTCTGTCAGCGTCACCAAGGGCGCCTCTGTGGAGTCCGGCTCGCTGCTGTGCGTGATCGGCTAAGGCCGGCCACTGGGAGGAATACTAAATGGAAGCTATCATGAATTTTATTCAGGCGACCGGCTTCTATCAGATCGCCACGGGGGACTGGAAGGTTCTGATCATGATGGTCATTGCCTTCGGCCTGCTGTACCTGGCGATTGTGAAGAAGTTCGAGCCCCTGCTGCTGCTGCCGATTGCCTTCGGCATGCTCATCACCAACCTGCCCGGCGCGGAGATGTACCACGAGATCCTCTTCGCCGGCGGCCACGTCAACTGGGAGATCTTCGGCGGCGGCGAGATTACCGCCGAATTCCTGGCACATCTGAAGGAGATTGGCGTCTCTGACGCCGTGCTGGGCACGGTGCAGGCGGGCCAGTCCATCTCCGTTGGCCTCATTGACGTGTTGTACCTGGGCGTCAAGCTGGGCATCTACCCCTGCCTGATCTTCATGGGCGTGGGCGCGGGCACCGACTTCGGCCCCCTGATTGCCAACCCCAAGACCCTGCTGCTGGGCGCTGCCGCCCAGCTGGGCATCTTCATGACCTACGTGGGCTGCCGGATTTCCACCCTGTTTGACGCCGCAGAGGCATCCTCCATCGGCATCATCGGCGGCGCCGACGGCCCCACCGCCATCTTCGTCACCAGCCGTCTGGCTCCCCACCTGCTGGGGCCCATCGCCGTGGCGGCCTACAGTTATATGGCGCTGGTGCCGGTCATCCAGCCCCCCATCATGCGGGCTCTCACCAGCAAGGAGGAGCGCCAGATCGTCATGCGCCCCCTCCGCCAGGTCTCCAAGCGCGAGAAGATCATCTTCCCCATCATGGTCAC
Organism: uncultured Oscillospiraceae bacterium; assembly: GCA_910588365.1. Classification (GTDB taxonomy): domain Bacteria; phylum Bacillota; class Clostridia; order Oscillospirales; family Oscillospiraceae; genus Pelethomonas. Next base: position 41,813 of record CAJUQS010000034.1, read on the forward strand.
CGTGTTCGTGGCACTGCTGGTGCCCTCCGCCGGCCCCCTGATCGCCTGCCTGATGCTGGGCAACCTGTTTAAGGAGTCCGGCGTTGTGGAGCGCCTGAACAAGACCGCCCAGAACGAGCTGATGAACATTGTCACCATCTTCCTGGGCATCTCCGTGGGCGCCACCGCCACCGCCACCACTTTCCTGTCCCTCCAGACCATCGCCATCATGCTCATGGGCGTCGTGGCCTTCAGCTTCGGCACCGCCGGCGGCGTGCTCCTGGCCAAGTTCATGAACCTGTTCCTCAAGGAGAAGATCAATCCCCTCATCGGCTCCGCCGGCGTGTCTGCCGTGCCTATGGCCGCCCGAGTCTCCCAGGTGGAGGGCCAGAAGGCCAATCCCGCCAACTTCCTGCTGATGCACGCCATGGGCCCCAACGTGGCCGGCGTTATCGGCTCCGCCATCGCCGCCGGCGTCCTCATGGCCCTGTTCGGCTAAGGATACGGCATACATTCTTTTTCTTGAAAGAAAAAGAATCAAAAAGAACTTTTGTCGAAAGGCTGCCGCCTTTCTATAAACGGTTAATAAAAGATAAGGCAAAACGGAGTTTTGCGCCAGGAAGTTTTTCTTTTGATACTTTTCTTTGTTCACAAAGAAAAGTATGTATGCCTGACAAGAATGGAGTAATTGAATGGAAACAATGGAATTTCTTTCTAAGAAGCCTCTGCTGATTACCGACACCATCCTCCGCGACGCCCACCAGTCCCAGGCGGCCACCCGTATGACCATTGAGGACATGCTGCCCGCCTGCGAGATCCTGGACTCCATCGGCTACTACTCCCTGGAGTGCTGGGGCGGCGCCACCTTCGACGTGTGCATGCGCTTCCTTAACGAGGATCCCTGGGAGCGCCTGCGCACCCTGCGCAAGCACCTGCCCAACACCAAGCTGCAGATGCTCTTCCGCGGCCAGAACATCCTGGGCTACAAGCACTACGCCGACGACGTGGTGGATGCCTTCTGCCGCAAGTCCATTGAGAACGGCATCGACATCATCCGCATCTTCGACGCCCTCAACGACATCCGCAACCTGGAGCAGGCCATCAAGTCCACCAAGAAATACGGCGGCACCGTGGAGGCCACCCTGTCCTACACCATCTCCCCCATCCACAACGAGGATTACTTCGTGAAGATGGCCAAGGAGCTGGAGCAGATGGGCGCGGACACGCTGTGCATCAAGGACATGGCCAACCTCCTGCTGCCCATGGACTGCTACAGCCTGGTCAAGCGTCTGAAGGAGAGCGTGGATATGCCCATCCACCTCCACACCCACAACACCACCGGCACCGGCGACATGGTCTACCTTATGGCCGCCTACGCCGGCGTGGACATCGTGGACACCGCCCTGAGCCCCCTGGCCAACGGCACCGCCCAGCCCGCCACCGAGTCCCTGGTGGCCACCCTCCAGGGCACGGTCCGGGATACCGGTCTGGATCTGAACAAGATGAGCGACGCGGCCGTCCACTTCCGCAAGGTGGCCCAGCGTCTGAAGGATACCGGCTCCCTGGATCCCAAGGTCCTCAACGTGGACACCAACACCCTGCTCTATCAGGTGCCCGGCGGCATGCTTTCCAACCTTATCAGCCAGCTCAAGCAGGCTGGTAAGGAGGATAAGTACTACGACGTGCTGGCGGAGATCCCCCGTGTCCGTGAGGACTACGGCTATCCCCCGCTGGTCACCCCCTCCAGCCAGATCGTGGGCACCCAGGCCGTGATGAACATTATCATGGGCGAACGCTACAAGACCTTCACCAAGGAGTCCCGTGCGGTCCTCAAGGGCGAGTACGGCGCGCTCCCCGGCAAGGTCAACAAGAAGGTCCGGGAGAAGGCCGGCATCAAGGAGAACGAGGTCATCACCTGCCGCCCCGCCGACCAGCTGGAGCCCGAGCTGGAGAAGTACAAGGCTGAGTTCAAGGACCTGGCCAAGAGCGAGGAGGACGTGCTGAGTCTGGCGCTGTTCCCCCAGGTCGCGCCCAAGTTCCTGGCCTGGCGGGATGGCCCCCACGACGAGCCCGCCGCTCCTGCCGCCAAGGCGGCTCCCGCAGACCCCAACGCTGTGCGTGAGTTGTACGTGGACGACAAGAGCCTCTAATCCCCCTAATAAAACTGTGCGCTGCTGCCGCGGCGCACAGTTTTTATGTCTGTAGGAGGCGGTAGCGAATCACAATCACAGGGAAGCGAGACGGCATGGAAGCATCTGCGGAGCGCTGGCAAAAGTATCGGGGCTCTGCTCCTCCGGGATTTTTTGACAGGACAAGAGGACCGCGGCCAGCTGGCCGCGGTCCTCGAATCAGTCGTATGTAGTGTCAGCCATCAGGCCACACGCTTGGCGCCCACATAGTAGCCGCTGTAGTAGCTCTCGTTAAGGCTGCTGGTGCGGACATACTTGCCGCTGGAGCCGGAGGAGGCATGGACGAAGTTGTTATCGCCGATGTAGATGCCCACGTGGGAACAGGCCTTACCGCCGCTGCGGGAGGGGTCGCAGAACAGGACCAGATCGCCGGGCTGGAGGTCGGAGCGCTCCACATAGGTGCCGGAGCTGTTCCACTGGGAGGTGGCGGAGTGGGGCAGGCTATAGCCGAAGAGGCTGAATACGTACATGGTGAAGCCGGAGCAGTCAAAGCCCTTGGGGGAGGCGCCGCCGTAGGAATAAGGGGTGCCCAGATAGCTCATGGCGGTCTCCACGATGCTGGCGCCCGCGCCGCTGGCGGCGGAGCCGGTGTAAACCTTCAGGTAATCGCTGCTTATGTATCCGGTGGAGCCATTGTAATTGATGGCGTACCAGTCATTCTGAAGGGAAATCAGATCCACCAGCTTGCCGGCGTACACCTTGCCAAGGATGCTGGCATCGGTGGAGGGGGCGGAGCGGATATTGACGCAACTGCCGGTGATGAGCCCCTTGGGGTCCACCAGGGGGATACCATCCACGGCCACATACTCCGCGCTGACATAGCCCTCCTGGCCGTTGCAGGAAGCCTTGCACCAGCCGTTATCCACGCTGGAGATGGCGATCTGGGCGCCCTCGGCCAGGCTGGCCAGGATGCCGGCGTCGGTGGAGGGGGCGGAGCGGAAGTTGACCTCGCTACCGGTGATCACGCCGGTCTTGCCGGCGGCGCTGGCAGGAGACGCGGCGGCAGGGGCGGGTGTCTCAGCGATGGACTGGGCCGCGGGGGCTGCAGCAGGGGTGCTTGCGGGGGTGTAGGACAGATAGTCGGCGGAGACATAACCGGTGTAGCTGCTCCAGCTGATCTGGTACCAGCCGTCCAGGGCCTCCAGAACCTTGACCTTGGTGCCGTCCGACAGGAAGGTCACCGTGCTGGAGGAGGTAGAGGGTTCGCTGCGCACACGCAGGGAGTCGGCATCAATGACGCCGGAGCCGATCTCAGCGGCGGCGGCCGTCGCGGTCAGGAAAATTGCCGTCATGGCAGTCAAAACAAGCACCTTGCTCAGTAGCTTTCTCATTCGTTTGAACCTCGTCTCTGTTGTTATCTGTTGTACTCAGTGGAATAGGGGGATTTACTTGCCCGCCAGGGCTCTCTCCAGCCAAATGGCGGAAATGTCCATCGCATCGTACAAGCTGCTCTTCTCGCTCCGCTTGACCACCCGGTCCCGGCTCTTCAGATCCGGGGCGGTGCGCTGCAGCTCAACAGAGACTTTCGTCGCGACTTCCAGGTCCTTGTCTTTCTTCGTTTCCTTCACCTGCATGAGAATAATATGGGAATCCGCCATGGAGCCGTAATAGATCATCTTGTCAATACGGCGCAGCGGGTGGTTGCGGTACATCAGTCCCTCCGCTTTTTGAGCCATCCGGTCACGTCCTTTCACTCGAAATAGGTTTGTCACATTTGTAACCGAATTGTAACATATCGTCTCCGTTCTGTCAACACCTACCTTGGAAATTTCGGGCAGGAAATTTTTCCTGGGGAATTTTGGGGCGATTGACCACCCTTCCAGCAGGGATCGCGCACCGGGACGGCCCGACGGATCGGGCCCCTTGACGGTCCGGCCAGCCTGTGATACCTTATAATAGTAACAAATTTGAACCTTAGGAGGATACGGCTATGAAACTGGCGCTTTTGGGCACCGGCATGATCGTACAGGAGCTGCTGCCTGTTCTGGCGGAGCTGGGCATCCGGCCCCGGGCCCTGCTGGGGACGGAGCGGAGCCGGGAGCGGACCGCGGAGCTGGCGGCCCGGTTTGGAATCGAGGGCGTGTACTTCCGATATGAGGCGCTGCTGGAGGACAGCGGGGCGGATACGGTATACGTCGGCCTGCCCAACGCCCTCCACTTCGATTACGCCAGGAGGGCCCTGCTGCGGGGCCTCCACGTGATCGTGGAGAAGCCGGCGGTACCCACTCTGGCGGAGTTCCTGGAGCTGCGGAGGCTGGCGGAGGAAAGGGGCCTTATCCTGCTGGAGGCCATGACAATCCCCCACCAGCCCGCCTTCCGGCAGATGGTGGAGGACGTCCGGCGTCTGGGAGCGGTGCGGACGGCTATTCTCAACTACAGCCAGTACTCCTCCCGGTATGACGCCTTCTTGCAGGGGACCGTCGCCCCGGCCTTCGACCCCGGGCAGGCCGGCGGCGCGCTGATGGATCTGAACGTCTACAACCTCCATCTCGCGCTGCATCTCTTCGGCCCGCCGGAGACGGCGCATTACCAGGCCAGCGTCCGGCGGGGCATCGACACCAGCGGCGTGCTGACCCTGGGGTATCCGGACAAGACGGTGGCCTGCATCGGCGCGAAGGACTGCCAGGGCGCCAACTTCTCCTGTATCCAGGGGGAGGCGGGCCGGATGGAGATCGCCCAGCCCGTCAGCTTCGCCAGCGGCTACGAGCTGGTGTTCCGCTCCGGCGTCCGGGAGCGGCGGGAGACGCCCCGGCCCCGCCACCGGCTCTCCTATGAGTTCGAGGCCTTCCGGGAGATACTAGACGGCAGCCGGATGGACCGGGTAAGCGAACTGCTGGATGTCAGCGAGGCCGCGGCCCGCATCCTGGAGACGGCCCGGAAACAGGCTTGGAGCCTCTAGTCAAACAGGGTGGTCCAGTGCTCCGCCCGATGGGCGTCAAAGCACATCCGCACCTGCTCCGCCGTGTTCTTCTCCTCCGCCAGAGGGGGCAGCCGGTCCAGCGGGAAGTACCCGCTGGCCACGGTTTCGCTGTTGGGGGCGAACTGCCCGCCCACCACGGAGCACAGCACGAAAATTTTGCAGACCTTGCAGGCGTAGACGGGGCGGTTGTGCTTCTCCCGGTCCTGGACGGCGATTACCAGATCCGCCGTCACCTCCAGCCCCGCCTCCTCCCGCACCTCTTTGACGGCGCTCTCCGCTGCGGACAGATCCACGTCCACCCACCCGCCGGGCAGGGACCAGGTCCCGTTGTTCTCCTGGACCAGCAGGATTTCACCGTCCCGGAAAATGGCGGCCCGGGTGTCCAGCTTGGGCGTCTGGTAGCCCGACTCCCCGCAGAACAGGTCCTCTACCTTCTCCATAGACAGGCCGGACTTGCAGCTGACCATCTCCGCGGAGATCTCCCGGATCCGCTCATACCGCTCCCGGTCAAAGGGGTCCTTCCCGTAGTACAGCCCCGCCTGTGCCAGGCTCTGCAGCTCCACCGCCCACTGCAGCCACTTCTCATTCTGTTCCATATCCGCGCACCGTCCCTTTCTCTTTGTGTGGTCCGCCCGGGGCGGACCCCTACATCCTACCATATCCCGCCGGGCCTGGCAAGGTCCGGCGGGTCCTTTTTGCAATTCGTGCCCGGATTTCGGCTGTTCGTGCTCAAATGTGATATCCCCCCTTGTGTGCGATACTCCGCCACAAAGAGGAAAGAAAGGTGCATCAACATGAACCAGAGGACCCATTCCACGTACAGCGTCGTGCTGTACCTGCCGCGCCGGGCGGAGCTGCGGGATGTGACCTTTCCCTGCCCAGGCGGCCTGCTATGAAAATATGAGTTCCGCATGAATATAGTCGACGCACTTGAAAATCGGTAAAGTTCGGCGGTCAAAATGATACGGGGCGGCGTTGTCGTCTTTGGCGGGCGTCAGCCCGCCTGCATCCTCCGCCTTGCCCCGTGTCATTTTTCCTCCCCTCCTTTTTACCTCTTCTCAAGTGCGTCGACTATAACTCGGAAATCATACAGTTGATTCAAGCCGCTCTGCTCGCCGCAGCAAGCGGCGGCAGCCGCAAAACATGGCATCTATTACTTCCTGTGCATGAAAAGAGGCGCGGGCTTCTCTTGAGAAGCCCGCGCCCTGTGTTCAATAGTGGTAAGCCTTCCGCTTTCCCGCCAGAAACAGGCCAGCAGCCGCCAGCGCCAGCCCCTCCGCGGCCACAATGGACCACCATATGCCGTCCAGCTCCCAGAGGAGGGGGAAGATGAGCACGGCCGCGCACTGGAAAACCAGCGTCCGCAGAAAGGAGATCAGGGCGGAGGTCAGCCCGTCGTTGAGGGCGGTGAAGAAGGAGGAGCAGAAGATGGAGAACCCCGAGAACAGGAAGGAGACGGAGAAAATGGCAAAGGCCCGGGCCGTCATGGACAGAAGGCCCGCGTCATAGCCCACGAACAGCGCGGCCAGGGGCCGGGCCAGGGTCTCCCCGGCGGCGAACATCACGGCGGAGGCCGCCCCTACCAGCACTCCGCTCTTGCACAGCAGACCCTTCAGCTCCTCATGATTCCCGGCCCCATAGTGGTAGCTGATCACCGGGGCGGCGCCTACGGAGTAGCCGATGAACACCGCCTGGAAAATAAAACTCACATACATCAGCACGCCATACGCGGATACGCCGTCCTCCCCGGCGTACTTCATCAGCTGCACGTTGTAGAGCATACTCACCAGGGACATGGAGATGTTGCTCATCAGCTCCGAGGAGCCGTTGGAGCAGGTCTTCAGCAGGGCCTTCCCGTCAAAGGGACAGGCCGTCAGCCGCAGCAGGCTGCCGTTGGGCCGGGCGAAGTAGAACAGGGGAACCGCCCCTCCCACCAGCTGGCTGAGGGCCGTGGCCGCCGCCGCGCCCTCCAGCCCCCAGCGGAATAGCGCCACGAACAAGGCATCCAGTGCCATGTTGGTTATCCCCGCCGCCGCCGTCACATAGAGGCCCAGCTTGGGCTTCCCGGCGGTGGCGAACAGGCACTGGAACTCATATTGCAGAACGTAGAAGGGCAGCGCCAGGAGGATGATGCGGCCGTAGGCCACGCTGTCGCTCAGCAGCTGCCCCTCCGCCCCCATCAGCACCGCCGCGGGCCGCAGCAGCGCAAAGCCCAGCAGTGCCAGTGCCACGCCGCTCACCGCCGCGCTGAAAACCACCAGGGAGAACAGCTCGTTGGCCTTCTTCCCATCGCCCAGGCCCAGGGTCCTGGCAATCAGTGCGCCGCCGCCGGCGCCGAACATAAAGCCCGTACAGCCCAGCATCATCAGCAGGGGCATGATGAAGTTGACGGCGGCAAAGGGAGTCTTCCCGGCAAAATTGGATACGAAAAACCCGTCCACCACACCGTAGATGGAGGTGAACACCAGCATGATGATGGACGGAAAGGTAAAGCGCAGCAAGCGCCCGTAGGTGAAATGGTCAGACAGCTGAATCATTGACAATATACTCCTGTGCAAAAGTGATCCGGTTTCACAGCTGGTCCGCCTTCTTCCGGATGTCGGAGAGAAAGCGCTCCGTCAGCGCCAGATACGTCTCCACGTCCTCCTGGGGCCAGGCGGCAAAGATCTCGTTCTCCGCCTGGATAATCCGCCGGGCCGTCCGGTCCGCCAGAAGCTTCCCCGCCTCCGTCAGGCACACGGTCTTGCTCCGGGGCCCCGCCGCCTCCAGACAGACGGCGCCGTCCGCCTCCAGCCTGCGCAGAGCGGAGTTGACGGTCTGCTTGCTCAGCCCGGACAGACGGCAGATGTCCCGGAGCGGGCAGGCGTCCCCGCTGTTGCAGATGGTGTAGAGAATGATCGCGGCGCTGTCGGACAGCCCCAGCTTCAGGGATATCCTGTGGTATACCGCGTTGATCTCCCCCTCCAGGTGGTTATAACGCCTGATTGCGCCGCCCATGGAACCGCTCATATGGATACCTCCTTGTACGAAATCGTACCATCGGATTATAGTACGATTTCATACCAATGTCAAGCGGCAAAAAGGACCCGGCACAGCGATTTGACTGTGCCGGGCCCTCACTGGCCCTTCGATTGTCTGCCCGGCGCTACTCCATAGGCAACAGCCAGCCGGGAATCCCGGAGTCCGTAGGCGGCGGAGCCGGCTCGGCATCAGGCTGGGCGGCGGTTCCGCCGGAATCCGGCGGCAGGACGGGCACGTCCGCGCCCCCTCCCGCGGGTTCTCCGGCGGGGTTCGCAGGCGCCGGCGCGCCGGCCGTGCCCACCAGGATGATCTGGTTGCGGCTCTTGTAGCTGCTCTTGGCCTCCATTTTGCTGGAGATCAGGGTGCCGTCCCCCTTGTACACGTTGCGGTAGGACACCACCTCCCGGCCGGTGTAGCCGTTCTGCTTCTGCCTCTGGGTGCCGTAGGGCAGGGTGGGGTCGTTGACGTACTCCGTCTCATAGCTGGTGGTACTCAGCTGCTCGTAGGTCATCTTCACGTAGGTGTCGTCCACCTTGGTGCCTACCACAGTGACCGTCAGCTTGCTGTTGGCGTAGCTCACGTCGATGCGGATGGGATATCCGGTGTTGTTCTTGAAGCGGAACTCCGGCCCGCCCCAGCTGACGGTGGCGTCCATGCCCATGGTGATGTAGCCGGGATAGAAGCGGTGGTTGTAGCGCTCCACAATCTCCAGGTTGGCCAGCAGGGTGGCCAGGTAGATGGTGGAGGACACCTGGCAGATGCCGCCGCCCACGGTGTTGACGGTCTCGCCGTTGACGTAGGTGGCCGCCTCGCCGAAGCCCCGCTCCGTCGTCCGCTTGCCCACCACCTGGTTGTAATCAAAGATATCCCCGTCGTTGAGGATAGTGCCGTTCACCGCCGCCCCGGCCAGCTTCACGTTGCCCTTCCGGGCGCTGGAGCCGCTGACGTTGGTAGTGGTGGTGGACAGCACATCCCGGAACAGCACCGCCTCCAGCTCCTGGGCGGTCATGGTGGGGTAGACCACCTCGGCGGGCAGCTCCACCGTCTCGCCGGGGAGGGCGGACTCCATCACAAAGGAGGCCGCCTCCGGATCCAGGCGCACCCCCACCTCGCCGTCCACCACCTTGCCCTGGGCGATATCGTACCGGGCGGGGCTGGGCTCGGCGTTGAGCTCCTGAGCCACGGCGTTCAGATCCAGGGCCTGGGCGGGGACCACCTCCCAGGGGGCCTCCACCTCGCCGGAGGCTCCCTCCAGCTCCGAGAGGACCTCCACCAGCTCCTCCTGAACGATCCGCTGCCCGTCAGCGGGCTTGGTGGCGAACAGGCCCTCCCGGCTGAGGGAATAGCTGCCGTTCACCGGCTCCCTGTCGAAGAGCGCCGCCGCCTCGGCCGAAACCCGCCGGAGGGCGGACTGGTCATAGCCGCTGATGCGGGGCTCCAGCTCCGTCCCCGCGCCCAGACGGCCCTTCAGCATGGTCAGACCGTTTTTCAGCCAGCCCAGGGAGCCCTCCTCCCGGCCCACGCTCCAGATCTCGTCCGTCAGCGCCTCCCGGTCTATGTAGGCACCCAGCTGCTCCTGGGTATAGGTCCCCAGATCGGCGCCGTTGGCGGCGAGGGAGATCTCGCCCTGGAGCAGTTCCTGGGTGGGCAGGTTCCCGCTCAGCTCCTCCCGGGACAGGCCGCCCAGCTCCTCGCCGGCCATGGTGACGCCGGGGAACACCCCCTCGTATCCATTGGCATAGAAGCCGAAGGCGGTCGTGCCGCCCACTGCCAGGGCCGCAGCAAGACCCAGGGCAATCCACAAAGCCCTGCCGCCGCCCGCCTTTTTTCTCGCTGTCTCCACCCCAGTGGGCTGAGCAACTCGCTTCCCTTCCATCGCATCCTCCTCCGTCCTCCCGGCGGGAGGACGTGTCTGTTAAGCATGATTCATATCAGTGTACCACATCCGGAGGGAAAAAGATTTACAATTTTGTAACAAGAAGCAGAAATTTTATCCATCAGGCCGCGCTTTGCCCATATCTCCCGTCTGAGAGCCTGTTTAACATCTCCCCGCGCATGTCTTGGCAGCGTATTTTCCGCCCTGACTGCGTTAAAAATCCTTGCCATCCGTCAGGATGCCGGCGGATTTTTGTCTTGCAGGGCAAAAAATCCGCTCGCCAATCCATACACGTTGAGATATTAAACAGGCTCTGAGACGGTCTTTCTTATCTCACGCCCCGGAGGAAACAGGGCAAAACGGAGTTTTGCCCAAAAGTTTCTTTTGATACTTTTCTTTTCAAAGAAAAGTATGGATGCCCCTACCGCTTTTCCGCGGCAAAGGCGGCGGCCTCCCGGACCCAGGCCGTCAGCTCCTCGTCAATCTCCTCCCGCGAGGCAATCAGCAGGTGGTGGGTCCAGCGGCCGGGGTAGGGCTCCGACGCCTTGTCCACCCGGAGGGAGTCCAGACGGCGGTTCAGGCCCAGGGTGACGGTGATATAGTGCTCCGGCCGGTCCTTGGCCCGCCGGGCGGGCAGGAAGGAGACAAAGGCGAAGCCATGGCGGTTGGAGAAGGTGATCTGAGTCTTCTGAACCTTCACGTCCGTGCCGGGCACCGCCTCCAGGACCTTGGCCTCGAAGGCCTCGTAGAGCGGCAGGGCGGGCAGGTGCTTGTCGAAGAAAAAGAGAATTTCCGGGCTCATATCTTATCCAGGCTCCTTAATCAAACAATTCCATTCGTCACCAGGCGGACGCCTAGGACCGCTCAAAGCCCAGGTACCGGGTGCCCTGGAAGGTGAGATCGCCCGCGTCCCCCTCCACCAGCATCCCGTACTCGCTGCCGCTGACGTGAAGCTCCATCCGGTCCCCGCTCTCCACCTGGAAGGTGACATAGTAGGTGGTGGATGTGGTGGTGTGGCCAACGCCGCCGTTAGGGCCGCCGCTGTGGTGGTGATGGCTCACGTCCCCCCGCTTGGATACCACCGTGGCCCGGACCGTCAGCCGGGGGGAATGGTTGTTCCTGTTCCACTGGCCGATGCCCCGGATGATGGTGAAAAGGATCATCCCGAACACCAGCAGGAACATCAGCATGAACAAGATCTTGAATCCTCCGCCGAAGAAAAATCCGGTGCTCATCATTTTACGTTCTCCTCCCCGTCCGATAGAGCGGCTATCCCGCTCTCACTGTATGTCCTGACGCCGTTTTCCTCCAGCAGCGCCGCCGCCACCCCCCGGCCAGGGATGAGCCTGCCGGTAAAGGTCCCGTCGTAGACGCTGCCGCTGCCGCAGGAGGGGCTGCGCTCTTGCAGCACCGCCCGGCGGATGCCCCGGGACTTGGCGATCTCCAGAGCCCTCTCCGCCCCGCGCCGGAAGGCGTCCGTCACGTCCGCGCCCTCCCGGGTCAGCACCCGGTCCCCCACCCGCTCGGAGGGAACCCGGGGCGTGGGCAGGCCACCCAGCTGCTCAGGGCAGACGGGGACCAGCTCGAAGCGATCCCCCAGGGCCGCCACCGCAGGTCTGTAGTTGTTCCCGCCGCTATACTTGCAGTTCTCCCCCAGCAGGCAGGCGGATACCAGCAGCCTCTCCCTCATGGGCACCCTCTCCGCCCGCCCAGGGCCAGCTCCTCCCCGTCCAGAACGGCCCGGAGCAGCACGTCCCTGGCGTCATAGCTCAGCTTCAGGGAGAAGAAGGGCCGCTCCGCCTCCAGGAGCCGGAAGAAGATCTCATCCCCCTCCCAGATGGGCAGATCGCAGACCTTCTCCTTGGGCACCCACTCCAGGTTTCCCTCGCTGCACTCCCCCAGCTCCCCGGTCCAGCCTGTGGCGGTGAACAGGTGCATGTACAGGGTCTCCTGGCCCTCGCAGTCGAAGGTGACGATGGCCCGGTAGCGGTAGTCCGTCAGGGTCAGGCCGGTCTCCTCCCGGGTCTCCCGGACAGCGCACTCCTCGGGGCTCTCGCCGTGCTCAAAGCCGCCGCCCACGCCGATCCACTTGTCGTGGTTGATGTCGTTTTTCTTCTTTACCCGGTGGAGCATCAGGTACTCCCCCCGGTCGTTCTCCAAATAAATCAGGGTGCTGTTGTGCATATCGCGCATAGCCAGTCATCTCTCCCTCTCAAAGATTTCCGCTGCCGGGCGGTCAAGATATTACTTCCGAACGGAAAGGCCGGAAGTAATATCTGCCATGTTTTGCGGTTGCCGCCGCTTGCTGCGGCGAGCAAAACGGCTTGAATCAAATGTGCTGTTTCCGAATTTTTAATGCGGAAATGATATCCAGGCGCCGCGGGAAAGAGCGCGGCGGACTGTCAGGTCCCCCAGAGCAGATAGCTGATTCCGTACAGCACCGGCTGGTGCAGGACGTAAAGAATAAGGCTGTGCCGCCCCGGCCAGGTGAGGGCCTTTGGCAGGGGCTTTGTGAGCAGGGGGCTGTCCCTGTTTTCCAAACACCACCCGCCCAGCACCGTCCCCAACAGGAACAGAAAGAACCAGGGCAGCAGCGGGAAGTAGTCCGCGCTGTAAAATCCCGGGGCCGTAAAGCCCAGCGGATACAGCCACCCAACTGTTACCATTGCCGGCGCTGTCCAGGCCCGTGACAGGAAAAACAGGGCGAGACTGCCCCAGCCAAGCGCCGCCCCGGGGAGCTTTTGCAGGTATTTCCCCAGAAGGTGCCACAGCACCATGGATGCTCCCAGCAGCATCAGCACGCCCCACCGGATGGTCTGCCCCGCCACGGCGGCCCCGATCTCCACCGCCAGCCCCGCCGCCAGGACGATGAGCCCCCGGCGCAGGCTGTTCCGCGAGAACCGGGCGGACGCCCCCGCCAGCAGGATGAAGGAGCAGCAGATGAACCGCTCCAGGATGTTCAGGGGCGTGGAAAACAGCTGATCAGCGGATATTATGCCAAAAATATACAGATCGTATAGAAAATGGTAGGCGGCCATCAGCACGATGGCCAGGGTGCGCCAGGCGTCCAGGATGTCAAAGCGCCTCATTACACATTAAACCGGAACAGAATAATATCCCCGTCCTTCACCACGTACTCCTTGCCCTCGGAGCGGATCATGCCCTTCTCCCGGGCCGCCGCCATGGAGCCCACAGCCATCAGGTCCTCGTAGGCGATGACCTCCGCCCGGATGAAGCCCCGCTCAAAGTCGGAGTGGATCTTCCCCGCCGCCTGGGGCGCCTTGGTGCCCCGGGTGATGGTCCAGGCCCGGCACTCATCCTCGCCGCTGGTCAGGTAGGAGATGAGCCCCAGCAGGGTGTAGCTGGCCTTCACCAGCCGGTCCAGGCCGCTCTCGGCCACACCCAAGTCCTCCAGGAACATGGCCTTCTCCTCCCCCTCCAGCTCGGCGATCTCCGCCTCCAGCTTGGCGCACACGGGGATGACCTGGGCGCCCTCGGCCCCGGCCCGCTGCGCCACCTGCTGGTAGTAGGGGACGGAGCCGGGGTTGGCGAAGCCGTCCTCGTCCAGGTTGGCGGCGTATATGACAGGCTTGAGGGTGAGCAGGTCGCTGGTGGCGATAACCGCCCGGGTGTCGTCATCGCAGTCGTAGCTCCGGGCGGCGTTGCCGTCGTTGAGCCAGGTCAGAAGGCCCTGGAACACCTCCACCTCCCTGAGAAACTTCTTGTCCCCCTTGGCGGCCTTCTGGGCCTTGTCGATACGGCGCTCCACCATCTCCACATCGGCCATGACCAGCTCCAGATCGATGATATCCATGTCCCGAACGGGGTCCGCGCTCCCCTCCACGTGGATGACGTTCTCATCGTCAAAGCAGCGGACCACGTGGACGATGGCGTCCGTCATACGGATGTTGGAGAGGAACTTGTTGCCCAGGCCTTCGCCCTTGGACGCGCCTTTGACCAGACCGGCGATGTCCACGAACTCGATGACCGCCGGGGTGGTCTTCTTGGGGCGGTACATCTCGCTGAGCTTGTCCAGCCGGGCGTCAGGCACGGCCACCATGCCCACATTGGGATCGATGGTGCAGAAGGGGTAGTTGGCGCTCTCCGCGCCGGCGTTGGTGATGGCGTTAAAAAGAGTCGATTTGCCCACGTTGGGCAGACCCACAATTCCTAATTTCATTTTTCTATATTCCTCCTGATTTTTCAAGGGTTTCAAGACTTTCAAAGTGGTCTCCGCCACATTTCCGCCACATTACGGGCCTTTTGCTACTGCCAACCCGTTTTCGACGGCCCGGGTGGCGTAGGTGTAGCGCAGAGCGTGCATACAGAACCGCTTGCTCCCAGCCTCATCACGGAGCTTATACAGGTGGGTATCATAGGAGCTGTTCTTGTTCGGCATACCCGTGCGGAAATTGATGAAAACAAGGTCTTGCATATTGAAGCTCTTTTTCTGCTTCTGATCTTTCCGCTTGTCCGCATACTCCAAAACGGTGTCCGGTTTGGGGGAGTGCTTACGGGTATTCTTCGTGGCATAGTCCTCTCTCAAGATTTCATATGCCCTGCCCGTCAGCGGAATGGTGCGATAGCTCGACATTGTCTTTGGAGGCCCGGCTACCCAAAACTGCTGCTTGTAGCGGAACTCCATTGTTTTCCGAATGGTCAGCGTCCGTCGCGCCCAGTCAACATCATCCCACGTCAATGCGATCATCTCACCCGTCCGTAGCCCCGTTTCCAGCAAAAAGGCGTACTGATAATAGTTATGCGACCGCTCTGCGACTTCAAGAAACTTCTTCTGCTCCTCCACAGTGAGAAATTTGATGTCGTCAACTGCCTTTGTACTCTTGGAAAACTTCACACCGTCTAACGGGTGGACTCTGATCTTGCCATTCAGTTTGGCAGACTTGAACATGGTCCCAAGCGTGATATAGGTCTGGTAGATCGTAGACCCTGCATATTCTTCGTCCATGCTGTTCAAAATTTTAGTGCAGTGCATGGGCTTTACATTTTTGAGTTTCATTCTACCAATGACGGGCTTAATATTCTTATGATACCGCTCGTCATAATTTCTTCGGGTATTTGCCGCCAAATCCTTGATAAGCTCTGCGTGCCAGAACTCGAACCACTCGTCAACGGTTATATCCTCGGCATCTATGCCATCCCCGTACTCGTCCTGATGACGCATTTCATATAGCCACTTGTCGGCTTCAACCATGGTGTCAAACCGTCGCTGATGCCGTTTGCCAGCCTTATCAACAAAGCCGGCTATAAATTTCCCATCATCCTTTCTCTGCGAAATACCTTTGGGAAGTTTTTTTCCCTTGATATATTTACCCATGGGAAACTCCTTTCTATATTGGAAGGAGCCCCTGCAACACACCTATTGTATCACAGAGGCCCCTGTCAGGCAAGAATGAAGTTACGTTCAGATTATTAAACTTGCGCTGATGAACTCCTCAAACTCTTTACGCTTGACGAGTTTCTTGTTCGGCCCCACATAGAGAACAAATGGACAGTTGGGTTCACGGAGCATCGCCTCGATCTTATTGATGCCGATGTTACTGTATTCAGCGGCCTCATATTTTGTCAGGGCAACCTTCTGTTCAATGGGGACTACAGCCTTGGGCTTGTGAATATTTTGCATTTTGATTCGCCTCCTCCATATAGACTGCAAATAGTTACCGTTCCCGTCCAAAATCCCTCTCCAGGCTCCAAGCGCGACTCTGCTCCATGCGCTGCCTAAACCGCTGCCGGTCTTGCCGCTGACGTTCAGCTATGATCCTACGGTTGTCATTACCACGATTGGTTGATATACCAGGCTCCTCCATAGCCTTCACCTTTGCTCCGAGATGTTTAGTGGGTTCGCGGTCAACACCCTGCTTTGCGTAGCTCAGACAAGTGACCTCTTTGTCGATGCCATGTTGCCGAAACTGTGCGTTACAGGCGGTCGCCCAGCCAGCACGCCATTCCTGAACGCGGTCGGGATTATCCCAATCATGGGTCTTGATACTCCTACCGAGTTTGTATCGTCTCTTGACTGGATCAAAAATTCTTTCACCATTCTCATCGAGCAGGTAATTCCTGTGCTGCTTGTCCATCCACCTGCCAACACTGTCCAAAGGCCTGGTCGTAAGCAGTATATGTGCGTGAGGGTTTCCATCACCCTTGTCGTGAACGGAAACATCGACGCACATTCCACGCTGCACAAAGTGTTCTTGGGCATACTGCTGAACCATAGCAACATGGGTTTTGGTATCAAGCTCTTTTGGCAAGGCGGCAATAATCACCCGAGCCAGCCGTGCATTACGGCTCCTTTCAACTTCTTCAACACTGTTCCAGAGAACTTCTGAATTGAGAAATGTATTTGGCGCATGATCCGGCAGCATATGTTTTCGAAATCGAATATCCGCTCTTCGCGCAAGCTGATTCCACTGAGCTGCGAGATCATCTTCCTGCCACCGAGATAAGAATATATAGTTGCGGCTACCGCTCATCCGACTTAATCCTCGGCGACTTCAAGCGTGAC
>CAJUQS010000035.1 GCA_910588365.1 uncultured Oscillospiraceae bacterium
CATTCCTCCCCATCATCCAGCAGGAGGCAGTTGCCGTCCTGGTAGTTGCAGCAATTATGTACCAGCCGCCGGACGGCCCGATATTGCTGATAGGTCATCGCTCCTGTTCCTCCCTGCGCTGTGTCTGGCCCTCCCTGGCAAGGCGGTCAGCGGTCTTTTTCAGAGTTTCCACCGCCTTGATGTCTTCCCGCATGGAGCGCATTGTCAGATAGTCGGCCTCTTTCTCGGTGGTCAGCGTTTGGGCCTCAGCCCTCCACGCCTTGGGGGTGATGCTCTCGCCGGAAGTTTTCAGCGTGTCCAGGTAGCGGACGGCGGCATCGAACAAGGCAAGATCGGAGCTGTGACGCTGCTCGAATTGCGCCCGCTTTCCCGGTGCAACCTTGTCCAATTTCTGGCGGATAGGCTTGTACTTCTGATACTGCGCCCACATTTCCAGCCGTTCGGTCAAAACGGAAATGCGCTGCTCTTTGCTTACAATTTTGCCGCGCAAGTCGTAATAATTGCTGTTCATGGTAGACACTTTTTCATAAAGCTGCTCCATAGAGGTAATGCCGTTTTCCATCACAAAATTGAAAAGTTTTGCGTCCGCTTTGAGCGCCTTAACCTTTCCGTAGCGGGAAGTCGGGGCGGTGTCCTGCTTCGCCTGGAAAAGAAAATCCATGATACTCTCCCGGCCCTGGGGCTGGGCAGATTGTTCCTTGCTCCAGTTGTAAAGCCGGGTGATACGGGCCTTGATTTCTTTCAGCAGCTTGTTATCGGCGGCAATTTCCCGGTTGATGTTTCCTTTCTCTGTCTGAATGCCTCGCCGCTCCATCTGGCTGGCGGCTGGCCCCATGTGAACAGTAGGGATTTTGTCAACACCCTGGCGCTTATAGCTGCGGTGGTCTATGCGCTCCGGCCTGCCTGCGGCCTCCAACGCCCAGTTGGTGTAAGCGGCCCACGCCGCCCGCCACTTCTCGGCGTTCTCCCGCCGGTTCCAGTCGGTGGTGTCCTCTCGGTGGTTTTTCCAGCCTCCTTTGCCGTCCGGGATGCGCTGGCCCTGGCTGTCCAAATCGTAAACCTTGCGGCACTTCGCGCCCCATGTCCCATCTTCTTTCAGTGGGCGAATGGTGAGCATGATATGAGCATGGGGATTGCCTGTCCCTTTGTCATGAATGGCAAAGTCGGCGCACATTCCAGCCGACACAAAATTGTCTTTGACGAACGCCCGGACAAGGGCAAGCTGCTCCGCCCTGGACAGTTCCACGGGCAAGGCCACTTCAATTTCTCTGGCAAGCTGGGCGGTGCTGGACTTCTCGATTTGCTCCACGCTGTTCCAGAGCGTGGAGCGGTCTGTGAACGATGGCGGGGCGTGGGATGGCAGCATGATTTCGGTATGAACGATACCGCCCTTGCGTGTGTAGTCGTGGGTCAAACCGTCCCACTCGTTCACCAGCCGTTCGCCGCTCCGATAGGCGGCAGCGGCCACAGCGGACTTGCCTTGGCTCCGCTGGATGATTTGGATGGGACAATGAAAAATTGCCGTAAAAACGCACCTCCTACCGGCAACGGATATTGGCCCCGCCAGAAAGTGACAGCCGGGTCGCGGGTGTCACTTTCCGGCGGGGGTGCGGGGGTTTGGGGGTGTCAACCCCCATCGCGTCCGAAGGACGCAACAGCCCCCGGCAGGGCGCACAACACCGGAACGGTGTATAAGTGCGCCGTTCTACGAACGGACTACCCCTTGTCTCTGGCGTTCTGCGCCTTTTCCGCAAGCTCCGCCGTCCCCGGCAGACGGGAGAGGGCAATCAGGAACGCCTTGACTTCCTCGCCCTCCATACCGACAACGGCGGGGAAAACGGCCTCCAAAATAGCACCTCGGCCAATCAGCCGGTGCGTCCTGGCCCGGTGTTCCTCGTTGCGCTTTCGGTTCAGCAAAATCTTTTGCTGGTTCTGCAACTGGCCGATTTTCTTCTCAACCTCCTGGGGCTTGTCCATCGCTGTCAATCCTCCTTTTCCAGCCAGCCATTTTTGGCGAAAATCTTCTGCAATTTTTTGAGTGCGCCGGTCACGCTGTCACAGGCGCAGCTTCCGCTGATACCCTCGTCCGCCGCAATCTCCCGGAATTTTTTCTTCAAGGCATACCTGGCATAGAGCCGCCGCGCCTGGGTGGGGGATAGCTGGGAGATGGCCTCCGCCAAACGTTCCAATAGAAGTTCTTCAGCGGCCTCGTCAATCTCCCGTATTATCAAATCCTCCGGGGACTGCACCAGGAACATGGCGTGGTTCTCAATGCCGGGGCTGCAATCCATAGAGTAGACATGGTAATAGCTCTTTCTGTGTTCTTGGCGGTTCTCGTAAAGCCGACACTCCTCCATGACGGCGGCAACCTCGTCCGGCACTTCCACGAACGTGTCCTTTGTGTAGAGCGGGTAGTAGTGCTTTCGCAAATTGATAATAGCCATACCGCCCTCACTTCCCCTGGGGGTGGTCTGCGTAGTAACGGC
>CAJUQS010000036.1 GCA_910588365.1 uncultured Oscillospiraceae bacterium
GCCCGCCTTGGCGGCATATTTTCCGCCCTGACTGCGTTAAAAATCCTTGCAATCCGTCAGGATTCTGCAACAGGCGCATCGAGCGCCTGTGCAGAATAATCGTGCATGACCCCTCGATGGGGTCATTGCACGATATGGATGTCTGCGGCTTTTTGCCTTGCAGGGCAAAAAACCTATCTCGCCAATCCGCACACGCTGAGATATTAAACAGGCTCTAAGAACCCCGGTTTACGGGGGAGCACTTGGGCAGAATTCACCCAGGTCCGCCGGAGCGCAAATAAAACAACAAATTCAGGATTCTCAAGGACGGAGTCCTTGAGCGGCTTTTTGGTTACTTTTTGTCCGCACAAAAAGCAACAAGAATAATAGAGGAGGAAACACAATGAAGCAGGCACTGGAAAAGTACAGAAAAGAACTGGAATCCATCAAAGAGGCCGGCACCTGGAAGGGCGAGAGAATCATCGTCACCCCCCAGAAGTCCCGCATTGACACCACCGAGGCCAAGATGGTGGTCAACATGTGCGCCAACAACTACCTGGGCCTCTCCAACCGCCCGGAGCTCATTGAGGCGGCCAAGGCCAGCTATGACAAGTGGGGCTTCGGCCTCTCCTCCGTCCGCTTCATCTGCGGTACCCAGAGTGTCCACAAGGAGCTGGAGCAGAAGCTGTCCGAATTCCTCGGCATGGACGACACCATTCTCTACTCCTCCTGCTTCGACGCCAACGGCGGTCTCTTCGAGACTCTGCTGGGGCCCGAGGACGCGGTGATCTCCGATGAGCTCAACCACGCCTCCATCATCGACGGCGTGCGCCTGTGCAAGGCCAAGCGCTTCCGCTACAAGAACAACAACATGGAGGACCTGCGCGCCCAGCTGGAGGCCGCCAAGGCCGCCGGCTGTCAGGTGAAGCTCATCGCCACCGACGGCGTGTTCTCCATGGACGGCTACATTGCCAATCTCCAGGGCATCTGCGATCTGGCTGACGAGTACGATGCTCTGGTCATGGTGGACGACAGCCACGCCGTGGGCTTCATGGGCGACACGGGCCGCGGCACCCCTGAGTTCTGCGGCGTGCAGGACCGGGTGGACATCATCACCGGCACCCTCGGCAAGGCCCTGGGCGGCGCCTCCGGCGGCTACACCGCCGCCCGGCAGGAGATTGTGGACCTGCTGCGCCAGCGCAGCCGCCCCTATCTGTTCTCCAACACCCTGGCCCCCGCCATCTGTGCCGCCAGCATCAAGACTATTGAGCTGCTGACCGCCTCCACCGAGCTGCGGGACCGGGTCCACGAGAACACCAGGTATTTCCGCGCCAAGCTCAGCGAGCTGGGCTTCGACGTGCTGGAGGGCAGCCACCCCATCGTGGCCGTCATGCTCTATGACGCCAAGGTGGCCGCCGAGTTCGCCGCCCGGATGCTGGAGAAGGGCGTCTACGTGGTGGGCTTCAGCTACCCCGTGGTACCCCAGGGCCGGGCCCGCATCCGCACCCAAGTCTCCGCCGGACACACCAAGGAGGACTTGGACTTCGCCGTGGAGTGCTTCCGCGCCGTCAAGGCCGAGATGGGGATCTGATACTTTTTCTTGTAAGAAAAAGTATCCAAAAAGAACTTTTGCGCGAAACTGTCGTTTCGCTTATCTGTGAAAATTACGCGTCCGCCCCGGACAATCTCCGGGGCGGACGGCTCTGTCTGGCCCGCCATCTATTGCAGGTCATCCAAATATTCCGGCGTCTACTGGCACAGCTTCTTATAGTTGATCCGATCTATACCCCCACAACCCGGGCGCAGTATGACCAGATTGTTGATGAGACAGCCAAGCTGGTACAGAGCCGGGCTGAGCTCTATGTAAATGAGCTGAAATAATTGGCATCCTCCAAAATAAGGAAGAACCCTGTACCGTTGGCGGTGCAGGGTTCTTCCCGTATGGCTGGACGTATCACAGACGCGAAACAGCGTTTCGCGCAAAGGTTTTCTTTTTCAAAAGAAAAGAATGTTCACCGTCACTGGATCTTCAGCTTCTTCTCCTTGAGCCGGCGGTTGACGTAATCCCGGAACAGGGAGTAGGCCACGGAGGTCAGGGGGATGAAGAGGATCATGCCGGCCACGCCCATGAGGCTTCCGCCCACGCTCACCGCCGCCAGGACCCAGATGGAGGGCAGGCCCACCGAGGAGCCCACCACATGGGGATAGATGAGGTTCCCCTCCACCTGCTGGAGCACCAGGAACAGTGCCACAAAGATCAGCGCCTGCATGGGGGCGACCATCAGCAGCAAAAACGCACCCACAATGCACCCGATGAAGGCGCCCACGATGGGGATAAGGGCCGTCACGGCGATGAGGCACCCCACCAGAAGGGCGTAGGGCATCCCCAGCAGGGACATGGACGCGAAGAACATGGCGCCCAGGATCACCGCCTCCACGCACTGGCCGGTGATGAAGCTGGCGAAGATCCGGCGGCTGAGGGCGCAGACCTCCACGACCTTATCCGCCCCCCGCTTGGGCAGCAGGGCGTAGAGGGCCCGGCGGCACTGGAGGCCCAGCTTCTCCTTTTGCAGCAACAGGTAGATGGCGAAAATAAAGGAGATGAACCCGGTGCTCACGGCGCTGAACACCCGCATGGTGGCGGAGATGGTGGAGGTCACCACACTGCCCACGCCGCTGGTGAGGAAGGTCCACAGGTTTTTCACCAGCCCCTGCCAGTCCACCGTCAGCCCCTCCAGCCACTGGACAATCTGGGGATAGGCGGCGAACTGCTCCTCGGCCCAGTCCATGACCCGCAGGGCGGTGGCCATGACGCTGGCGCCCAGTCCGGCGGCGCTGGAGACCAGCTGGGGGACCACCACCAGCACCACCAGCGCGATGACCACCGCCAGCAGCACAAAGGTCAGCAGCAGGCTGGCTCCCCGGGCCAGGGCGGGCTTCTTCCCCTTCTTGTTGACTGGGAACAGCTTCCGCTCCAAAAAGGACATGGGCACGTTCAGCACAAAGGCCGCCATGGCGCCGAGCACCAGGGGGAAGGCGATGCCCCACAGGAAGCCCAGGGCACCCAGCACCACGTCCAGGTGCTGGGCCCCCACCAGCAGCAGTACGGTGAAGGCGATCAGCGCCATCAATTTTTTCATTGTCTCCTTGGAAAGCTCCATGTCGTCCTCCCGGCCGCGAAAAAACGGCCCATTTTCATCGTTCCTCCTATCCTAGCGCATAGCCGGCGGGCCGTCAAGGCGAAAATTGTTAATTTTTCTGCTTCCCCCAGGTATGGCTTTCCTTTCCGCGCCCGGTGTGCTATACTGAGCACAATATATTTCGTGGAGGCGTCCCATGAGCAAAAATTTTCACCGGGACTACGCCGACAGCGTAGGCCACTTCTGCCAGAGCATCCCCAGCAGTCTGCACATCACCAGCCAGGAGATTGACACCTATTTCCGGGCCTGTACCCTGTGCCTGTGGGCCGCCAGCGGCGGCCGGGGCGGGGACGTGATCGGCATCAACCAGATCTACACCGACAAGCAGGTGAAGTTCACCGCCCAGCAGTTCGAGAAGGCCATGGCCTACTACCAGTCCAACCCCAATTATACCGTCGGCGTGCCGGAGTTTTTCCAGCGGCTGGCAAAGTCCGACGGGGAAAACGCCACCAGCTTCAGCCGCACCTTCGCCGAGGTGCAGAAAAACCTGCTCATGCTCTGCGCGGCCTACGACGGATCCTTCTCCTTTGCCGAGAGCCGCCGCATTACCCTCCTGTATGAACAGCTCACGGCGGCCTGCGATCAGGAGGGGGTTCCGGCCATTGTCCCCACCCCCGGGCCGGACGCCTACCTGGGGGATGATGCTCCGTGCCCGAAGCCGGAGGACCGGGCCCGGGAGCTGGACGCGCTGATGAACGAGTTCGATCAGGTCATCCGCCGGGATCGGACCCGGGGGCTCTTTGACGACTTCTTCGGCGCCCCCGCCAGGCCCGCGCCGTCCCTGCCCGGGGATCCCCTCTCCCCCCTGCCGGTGGCGGCGGGGCCGGAGGCGGAGAAAAAGGACGCCCCCGCCGCGCCGGAGACGCCGGAGCCCGCGCCGGAGGAGGAGAAGCCGTCGCTGGAGGAGGCCATGGAGGAGCTGAACGCCCTCATCGGCCTGGAGGCGGTGAAAAAGGACGTGGACAGCCTGGTGAATCTGGTGAAGGTCCGCCGCCTGCGCCAGGAGCGGGGGATGAAGTGCCCGGAGATGAGCTTCCATCTGGTCTTCTCCGGCAACCCAGGCACCGGCAAGACCACGGTGGCCCGGATTGTGGGCCGGCTCTACAGCGCCCTGGGCATTCTCTCCAAGGGGCATCTGGTGGAGGTGGACCGCTCGGGGCTGGTGGCCGGATACGTGGGACAGACCGCCATCAAGACCCGCGAGGTCATCGACAAGGCCCTGGGCGGCGTGCTGTTCATCGACGAGGCCTACACCCTCTCCCCGGAGAACGCGGACAAGGATTTCGGGCAGGAGGCCATTGACACCATCCTCAAGGCCATGGAGGACCACCGGGAGGACTTCGTGGTCATTGTGGCGGGCTACGCCACCCTCATGCCCCGGTTCATCGACTCCAACCCGGGGCTCAAGTCCCGGTTCAACAAGTATTTCTATTTTGAGGACTACAACGGGGAGCAGCTCTTTGAAATTTTCCAGGGGCGGGTGAAGCGCAACGACTACACCCTCAGCCCCGAGGCCGGGGAGGCGGTCCGGGACCACCTCCGGGAGCTCTACGAGGACCGGGACGGGAATTTCGGCAACGCCCGGGATGTGCGCAATCTCTTTGAGAGGATTGTCGCCGCCCAGGCGGACCGGGTGGCGGGGCTGGAGAACCCCTCGGATGAGGAGATCTCCACGATTACGGTGGAGGATCTGAGGGAGCTCATGGATGTGCCCTTGAAACAGGCGCTCGATGCGCCTGTTGCAGAATCCTGACGGATTGCAGGGAAAACCGGTAAGGTATGGCGGCGGGATTTCAAGAGCTTCTGACGCAGCCAGACGAAAAATTTTTCTCGCCTGTCTGCATACCGCCACCTATTGGTACAGCTTCTAATGAATAATGCTTCAATGCCGCTTCCCGGAGAACCTCCGGGAAGCGGCATTGTTATATCCTGACGTATCCGATGGGTTCCTGCCTGACCGGGATCAACAGCTTTACGGGATCTCCTCCCTGCGGGGCAGACAGGCTGTCAATCCCGCCCTTTGTGAAAGGCGGAAGCCTCAGCAATCAAAAGATCCCCCGCCTGCCGCAGCAGTTCCACATCTTTCAAAATAGCCTGCTTCTGCTCCGGGACGGGTACGTGGAGGGATGCGTCCAGAATGCTGTGTATCCGGTGGATGGCGACAAACATGGACGCGCCGCAAAAGGAAATGGCAATCTGAGCATCTGTCCGGTCGGCAAATTGGATGATTTGCTCCAGCATCTTGGGCGTCAGAATATAGAAGGCGTTGTGTTCATCGGCGGCAAAAACAAGGAACCTGCGGTTGAATGCCTCGTTTTCGGTATGAATCTCGTGCTCCGCTGTCCACCCAACCGGATGAGACGCAAGGTCCTTCTCAAAAATCTGTAGATGGCCAGAGCTCTTTTTCACTTCGTCAAAGGAGGAAAAGTGTATGACCTGACCGTGAAAAAGACTTTCTTCCCGACGCCTTTTTCCGGCTCCCGTCACACGCGCTGTCGAGACATCGCAATACCGGAACCGGAGGCCCTGATAGCAGCCTGACAGCATATCTTCACTTTCAAAATACCTCTTGTCTCCGCAGGTCGCTACGGCGGCGTTGCGGATTTCATCGTG
Organism: uncultured Oscillospiraceae bacterium; assembly: GCA_910588365.1. Classification (GTDB taxonomy): domain Bacteria; phylum Bacillota; class Clostridia; order Oscillospirales; family Oscillospiraceae; genus Pelethomonas. The sequence continues at coordinate 5,793 of CAJUQS010000036.1, forward strand.
CGTAAAGCCGCCCGTCGGATGGTAGCTCAGGTCTTGAAATAATCCGGTTTCCTGAATCGTCGATACAACGTACTTGCCTTTGAACAGGCTGTTGAAGTGCTCATAGTCCGGCTTGACGATAAGCCAGTAAAGAAACACCCAGGCAAGCACAGCGATCACCAAGGGACCGGCCAAAATCGTCACCGCCTTTTCCGCCAGAGGGGCGTCAATTCTCGCTCTCAATTCCGGGTCCCCCAAAAAGAAGCTCCAAACCAGGAAACATAACAATGCCAAATAGACCGCGGCTGCCAAAACAGCGCTGATCTTTAAACGGCTCCGGCATTTTCTCCGCAGCTGCTCCAGCTCCTGATCGCTGACAAAATGCTCCACAGCCTTTGCCCCCTAGTCGAATTTCACTTGGACATCACGCTTGTGCTTCTCTGCCTCGTAGAAAGCTGCTTTCTCCATATGACAAACGGAGGCCACAATGGACCAGGGGATGGAGGCGAGCGTCTGGTTATACAAGGATACATTGGCATTATACAGCCGCCGGGCCGCCTGAAGGTGTTCCTCCGAGTCATAGATACTCCTCTGGAAATGATCCATAGACACCCAGGAATTGAGAATGGGGTACTGTTCCGCCAAACCGTTGATTCCGGCGCCTACGCTGGACAGATCCCGATGAACCCCGGCCAGAGCGCCTACCTTCTGGCTGAGCGCCGCGCCGCGTTGTCCCTCCGCCTGGGCCAGGGCCTCCTCTCGGCTTGTATCAAGGGCGCGGGCCTCCTCCTCCCGGATGCCATTCCGGCGTCGGATGCGCTTCTGGATTCTGGCGCGGTCCAGCTGACCCCGGATTTTTTCCATAGTCCGGGTCTGGCGGGCGATTTCCTGATCGATGCTTTTCAGAACGGTTTCGGAAATCTCCTGCTGCAGGGCCATTCGCTTTTCCTCCAGATCCGCCCCTGTCCGGGCGGCAGTCAGATCCGTCATAATCTGATACTCATGGGAAAGGTATTTCTTTACCGCCTCAATTTCTTCCGTGAGCAGGTCAAAGCGCTTTTCCAACGCGATATCAATGCCCGCCCCCGCCTCTTCCACCTTGATGCGCAGCCGCTGCAGCCTGTTATACAGTACAATATAGGCGGCTGCCAGCACAACCAGCACAGCCGGGATCCCGATCAGCAGGCAGTTGTTCATATGCGTGTCCTCCTCTTTTGGGATGGATTGCGCCATGGAGCGACGGATTTCATTGGCACAAACAGCGAAACGCCAGCCGTACACCCCAGACCTGACCGGAGATAAGCTTCCGGTGTGCCCGCGTGGTGTAACGGCTCGCCTCTAATCGATCCAGCTCGGGACCGTGTCCCGCAGCTCTGCCTGCTTGGCGGGGTTCCATTCCGACGGCTCGCCGATGCAGTAGCCGCCCATTTTCCGAAGGTCCCGAAACCGGTGGAAGACGCAGGAAATGCTTATATACTCGCCCTGTACATCCAGAATCAGCTTCTCAATCACGCTCATGGGATATTTGGCCGTCACGCGGCGGATATAAGCATCCTGCTCCGCCTCGGACAGCACGCCATTCAATACGACAATCTGCAATACGCCACCTCCTGCGGGCCGTCCGGCACCGGTGCGCGCCCCGAAAGCCCGTATTCAAAACTGCTGAAGACCGTCCCGGCGGTCCGCCTGCCCCTCATTCCGCCAGCCAGGTGCGGAAAAACCGCCAGGCGTTGTCGAAGACGATGCCGTCCGCCGTCTGGGCGGGGATGCCGCGGCTCACCAGGTAGTCCCGGATACCCAGGCTCTTTTCCACCGAATCCAGATCGGGGTGGATGTCCGTGCCGTCGTAGTCCGAGCCCAGTGCCAGGCACTCCCCCGCGCCGAGCTCCAGGAAGCGGCACACGTGGCGGTACAGGTCGTCCAGGCTTCCCACCCCGCTGTCGGAGAGAAAGCTGCACGCGTAGTTGAGCCCGATGAGCCCGCCCCGGGCGGCCATCTCCCGGATGAACTCGTCCGGCAGGTTCCGGCGGTGTCCGCAGACGGATCGGGCGTTGGAGTGGGAGGCGGCAAAGGGCTTTTTTGCCACGGCCAGCAGGTCCTCGAATCCCCTGTCATTGAGGTGGGATACGTCCACCAGCACCCCCCGCCGCTCCAGCTCCGCCACAGCCTCCCGGCCGAAGTCCGTCAGGCCCCCCGGGGTGTCGTGGCCGGAGGCCAGCTCGTTGGGCCCGTTCCAGGTGAGCGTCAGCATCCGCACGCCGGCGTTCCAGATGGTCTCCACCCGCTCCAGCTGCCCGGCCAGCACCGCGCCGCCCTCCACGGTGAGCACCGCGCCGAACTTCCCTTCGCTCAGGGCGGCCTCCATGCCGCCGAAGCTCCGGCAGGGGAGGATCCGCTCCCGGTTCTGGGCCATCTGCTCGTCAAAGCTGGCGGCATGGCGGTCAAAGAAGTCGATGGCCTCCCGGCCCCGGAGCTGGTCCGGCACGAAGATGGCGAAGCACTGGATCCACCGGGTCCCGGCGGGGACCTTGCTCAGCGACAGGTGGAAGGCCGGGTCGTCCAGGGGCCCCCGGCCGGCGGTCCGGCCCCTGCTCCGGGTCAGCGTGTCGCAGTGGAGATCGATCATAGCGGGCATTCTTTTTTCCTCCATAAACAGTTTTTGGGGTTTTATGGTTCAGAACCTGTATTCACAGCCGCCGAACGCCGACTGGCCGGTATTTTTTCCGTCATACTGCGCCGCTTTCCCCCGCAATCGGTCAGGACTGCCGCGGAAAATCTCCCTGTCTGATGAAAAAATCCTCGTCCATCCGGCATTTCTCGGTTATGGATGCAGGTTCTTACATCAGCGGCGCGAAGGGCCGCAGGATCCACCCGATGAGCCGGCGGTCCAGCCGGTCCCTCCGGCAGTCCTCGGCGGTGAGGCGGCGGCATTTCGCCAGCGTCGCCTGGAAGTCCGCCTCCACCTCCCCCACGGCGGGGCCGCCGCACAGCAGGGCCGCGCACTCAAAGTGGAGGTACAGGCTGCGGTAGTCCAGGTTGATGCTGCCCACCACGGCGGTATCGCCGTCGCTGACAAAGGTCTTGGCGTGGATAAAGCCGGGGGTGTACTCATAGATCTTCACGCCGCCCTCGATAAGCTCCTTGTAGTAGGAGCGGGTCACGGCGAACACCGACCGCTTGTCCGGCTGCCCGGGGACAATCAGCTTCACGTCCACCCCCCGCTTGGCGGCAAACATGAGGGCCACCACCATCTCGTGGTCGATGATGAGATAGGGCGTGGTGATGTGGACATAGCGGGCGGCACGGTTGAGGATGTCCATGTAGACCATCTCGCCGATGTTCTCCCGGTCAAAGGGGCTGTCGCCGTAGGGCAGCACCCAGCCGGGGGCCTCCACGGGCCGGGAGGCGTCCAGGTACCGGGAGAAGTCCTCCAGCTGCGGCTCGTCCACGGCCCACATCTGCAAAAACATCAGGGTGAAGCCCCGCACCGCCTCGCCGGTGATACAGACGGCGGTGTCCTTCCAGTGGCCGTGGAGGACCCGGCGGTTGATATACTCGTCCGACAGGTTGACCCCGCCGGTGAAGGCGCACTGGCCGTCAATGACCATAATCTTCCGATGGTCCCGGTTGTTGTAGTGGGTGGACACCAGGGGCCGCAGGGGGGCGTACATCCGGCAGCGGATGCCCAGACGCTCCAGCTGCTGGGGATAGCGGTAGGGCAGGCGGCCCGCGATGCAGGTGCCGTCGTAGAGCACCCGGACCTCCACCCCCTCCCGGGCTTTCCGCTCCAGTATGCTGAGGATGCGGCCCCACATGTACCCCTCCTCCACGATGAAGAACTCCAGGAAGATGAACTCCCTGGCCTGCTCCAGGCGGCGCAGCATCTCGTCAAAGGCGGCCTCGCCGCTGGGCAGATACTTTGCGCCGGAGTTTTCAAAGAGGGAGCCGCCCCCCATCCGCTCCATGTACCGGGCAAGGCCGGCCAGGCCCGGACTGCGGGCCTCCAGACGGCCGACCTCCCGGGGCCTGGGGGGCGCGTAGCAGGCGGTCCTGCGCCCGATCTCCTCCAGCCGCCGCCGGGCCAGCCGATGCCCCAGATCCTTGTCCACGAAAAAATAGAAGGGCACGGCAAACACCGGCGCCAGCATGATCAGCACAATCCAGGTGATCTTGGCGTAGGGGTTGGCGGGCTTGTTGATGACAACCAGCACCACCGCCAGAGCCAGCAGCATGGAGCCGCTGTAGAACATATATTTCCCCAGCCGGAAAAAGCCCCAGAACAGCAGTCCCGCCTGGGCCGCCAGCAGGGCGATGACCACCCCCGTGCGGCCAAAAATCAGGCGCAGCAACCCCTTCTTCCCCTTGTTCAGCAGCAGCACCGCTTCCTCGTCCAGACGCTGTTTCCGCTCCTCTGTCATGTCGCTCCCCTTTCCCGGCCGGTTCATCCTTTTTACACCATCTTAACACAGGCCGAACCGTCTTGCAAGTGCCACCCATCGGCCGGCTGGCCGGGAGAGCGGCAGGGGAGGGGGCGCCCTCATCGGGTCTGTCCCGTTCCCTCAATCACGTATTTGTAGGAGCAGAGCTCCTCCAGACCCATGGGCCCTCTGGCGTGGAGCTTCTGGGTGGAGATGCCCATCTCGCAGCCCAGGGCGAACTCCCCGCCGTCGGTGAAGCGGGTGGAGGCGTTCCAGTACACCGCCGCGCTGTCCACCAGGGCGATGAACCGCTCCGCCGCGGCCGCGTTCGCGGTGACAATGGCGTCGGAGTGGCCGGTGGAGTGGGCGGAGATATGCCCGGCGGCGCCCTCCACGCCGTCCACCACGCCGACCGCCAGAATATAGTCCAGAAACTCCGTGTCAAAGTCCGCCTCCCCGGCGGGAACGCCGTCGATGACGGCGGCGGCCGCCCGGTCCAGGCGCAGCTCCACCGGCTGGAGCCCGGCCGCCAGCCGGCCGTCCACCAGCCGCCGCTTCAGCCGGGGCAGGAAGTCCTCCGCGATATCCCGGTGGACCAGACACACCTCCTCCGCGTTGCACACGCTGGGACGGCTGGTCTTGGCGTTTTCAATGATGTCCAGCGCCATGTCCGGATCCGCGTCCCGGTCCACGTAGACGTGACAGATGCCGGTGCCGGTCTGGATGCAGGGCACCAGGGCGTTCTCCACGCAGGAGCGGATGAGTCCCGCGCCGCCCCGGGGGATGAGCAGGTCCACCAGCCCCACCGCCTCCATCAGCTCCCGGGCGCTCTGGCGGGTGGTGTCCTGGACGAGGCTCACCGCCTCCCGGGGCAGGCCGGCCTCTGCCAGCCCCTCCCGCAGGGCCTCCACAATGGCGTGCGCGGATCGGAATGCCTCCTTGCCCCCCCGGAGGACGCAGACGTTCCCGCTCTTGAGCGCCAGGGCGGCGGCGTCGGAGGTGACGTTGGGACGGCTCTCGTAGATGATGGCCACCACCCCCATGGGCACGGAGAGCCTGCGGATGGTGAGGCCGTTGGGCCGCTCCACGGTGCGCAGGACTCTGCCCACCGGGTCCGGCAGGGCCGCCACCTGGCGCACCCCCTCCGCCATGGCGGCGACGCGCTCCTCCGTCAGCGCCAGCCGGTCCAGCATCACCTCGCTGATGCTCCCCCTGGCGGCGGCTATGTCCTCCCCGTTGGCCGCCAGGATGGCGGCGCGGCCCCCCCAGAGGCTGTCCGCCATAGCCAGCAGGGCGGCGTTCTTCGTCTCCGTGCCGGCGCACCGCAGCGCCGGACGCGCCGCCTGCGCGGCCAGCAGAATCTCCCGTGTGGTCATGTCCGCTCCCTCCTGACTCCGTAAAACCGGGTGCCCACCGGCTCCCCCTCCGCGATGCGGTAGAGATCCCGGGGCCGCTGGCCGTTGGTGATGATCATGTCGCACCCCGCCGCCATGCACAGGCCGGCGGCCTTCAATTTTGTGACCATGCCGCCGGTGCCCAGGGCGCTGCCCGCGTCCCCGGCCAGTGCCAGCAGCTCCGGCGTCAGCTCCCGCACATCCGGGATGAGCCGGGCCGACGGGTCCCTGCGGGGGTCGGCGGTGTATAGCCCCTCGATGTCGCTCATGAGCACCAGCAGGTCCGCGCGGGCGTTCACCGCCACGATGGCGCCCAGGGTGTCATTGTCCCCCACGGCGATCTCCGCCGTGGCCACGGTGTCGTTCTCGTTGACCACCGGCAGGGCCCCCATCTCCAGCAGGCGGAACAGGGTGTTCTGGAAATTCCCGCGCCGCTGGGCGTCCTTGGTGTCCTCCCCGGTCAGCAGCACCTGTGCCACCGTGTGGTGGTACTCGGAGAACAACTTGTCGTAGACGTACATCAGCTCGCACTGGCCCACCGCCGCCAGGGCCTGCTTGGTGGGGATGTCCTCCGGCTTCTCGGTCAGGTTCATCTTTCCAACGCCCATGGCGATGGCGCCGGAGGAGACCAGGATCAGCTCGTGGCCCGCGTTCTTCAGATCGCTCATCACCTTGCACAGCAGCTCCACCCGCCGGATGTTCAGCTTCCCCGTGGCGTGGGTCAGGGTGGAGGTTCCCAGCTTGACGACGATTCTCATGTTGCTCACTCCCTTTTGATAACCATGATTGTTCCTGCGGGGGATTACCGATCCTTCCGCTTTCCCCACAGGCCGCCCAGCAGGCGGTGGAAGCCCTTGGGCCGCCGCTCCGTCCGGGCCGGCAGGGCCCGGTGGACGGAGGTCTCCATAAAGACCTCCTGGCTGCTGCGGGGGGCCAGAGTGTTGATCTTCCGGCAGTAGGACCCGTCGGGCAGCAGGGAGCTGGCCTTCACGTTGTCCTCCAGCTGGGTGTGGAGAATCCACAAAAGCTGCTTGCGGATCTCCCGGTCGTAGATGGGGCAGGCCACCTCCACCCGGTGGTCCAGGTTCCGGGTCATGAGGTCCGCCGAGGCGATGTAGAGCACGGCGTCCTGTCCCCTGCCGAAGCAGTAGATCCGCCCGTGCTCCAGGTACCGGCCCACGATGCTGGTGACGTGGATGTTGGCGGTCTGGGCGGCGATGCCGGGGCGGAGGCAGCAGATGCCCCGCAGGATGAGCTGGACCTGGACGCCGGCCTGGCTGGCCTCCACCAGCTTGTCCATCACGTCCCGCTCGGTCATGGAGTTGGCCTTGATGCGGATGTAGCCCTCCTGCCCCTTGGCGATCTCGCCGTCAATGAGCTCCAGGAGCTTCGGCTTGATGCCCGCGGGCGCCACCAGCAGGTGGCGGTACTCCCCCTCCAGGTTGCCCACCAGCATGTTCTGGAAGAACACCGTGCCGTCCAGTCCGATGTCCTCGCTGGCGGTGATGAGGCTGAGGTCGGTGTACATCTCATTGGTGCGCTCGTTGTAGTTGCCGGTGCCGATCTGGGTGATGTAGCTGAGCCGGTCCCCGCGGCGCATGGTGATGAGGCAGATCTTGCTGTGGCACTTGTAGTCCTCCACGCCGTAGATCACCCGGCACCCGGAGTCCTCCAGCAGGCGGGACCAGGAGATATTGTTCTCCTCGTCAAACCGGGCCCGCAGCTCCATGAGCACCGTGACCTCCTTGCCGTTGTCCGCGGCCTTGCAGAGGATATGGGCCACCTTGGAGGCGGTGGCCAGACGGTAGATGGTGATCTTGATGGACATGACGTCCGGCCGCTCCGCCGCCTCCCGCAGCAGCTGCAGGAAGGGGTCCACCCCGTCAAAGGGGAAGAAGAGCAGCTGGTCCCGGCGGCGGACCTGCTCGATGACGCTGGCTTTGGGGTCCAGATCCTCGGGCCAGCGGGGCCGGTAGGGGACAAAGGAGAGCTCCGCCGCCCGCTCCGCCGGAAGGGACTTGATCAGATCAAAGACGTACTTCATGCACAGGGGGGACTGGTCGAAATAGATCTGGTGGCTGTCCACCCGGATGCGGCTCTTGAGCAGCTTGAGAAACTCCCCGCCGATCTTCCTGGACAGCTCCAGGCGGACCACCGACTGGCTGGCCCGCTTTTTCAGCAGCTTGCTCATGCGGGCGCGGATATCCTCGCCGCCCTCCTCCAGCATCTCCGCGTCCAGGCTCAGATCCGCGTTGCGGGTGACGCACAGCACGCAGGAGCTCTCCAGCTTGAACTCTCCGAACAGGGAGGGCGCCCAGTGGCGGAGCATGGTCTCCATGCGGATGAAGCGGCCCGGGCTGTCCGGCATGGAGAGGAAGGCGGGCAGCTGGGGCGGCACGGGCAGAAAGCCCAGGGAGGCGGCGCCCTTCTTGCTGCGCAGCAGGGCGGCCACGTATAGCCCCTTGTTGATCAGATGGGGGAAGGGGTGGTGGGCGTCCACGATCTGGGGGGAGAGCACCGGCAGGATCTTGGCCTTGTAGTAGGTATTGACGTACTTGCGCTCCGCCGGCTCCAGCTCCTCCATCTCCAGATCGCACACGCCCTCCCGGCGCAGCAGGGCGGCCACGTCGTTGTACAACCGGTTTTTGATCTCGATGAGGCCGGGAATCACGCTATAGACCGCCTCCAGCTGCTCCATGGGTGTCATGCCGGTCTTGTTGTCGATCTCCCCCGGGGACACCAGAGACAGATCGAACAGGTTCCCCACCCGGACCATGAAGAACTCATCCAGATTGCTGGTAAAAATGGAGATGAATTTCAGCCGCTCCAGCAGGGGCACCGTATCGTCCCCCGCCTCCTCCAGCACCCGCCGGTTGAACCGCAGCCAGCTCAGCTCCCGGTTCTGGGTGCAGCTGTAAGTTCCCGCCGTCTTATCCGAACCCATTGTCACTCTCTCCTCACACCGCGCGGGGAAAAGGCCCCGCTGATTTTGAATTTCATTATATCACCCGGCCGGCCCCTTGACAAGAGCGTTTGGGGCCTTTCCCCGTTGGGCCGCCCGGCGTTGACGCCGGGCGCGTTAGCACTCCGGCAAATGGAGTGCTAATATTTACAAATTGGTCATACTCTGTTCACAATTGCCGTTCATGATGGAGGGCGAAAATGAAGGCCGCATTCCGGCCGGTCTACAGGAGGAAATGACAGTCTATGGCAAAGAAAGAATTCAAGGCGGAATCCAAGCGCCTGCTGGATCTGATGATCAACTCCATCTACACCCACAAGGAAATCTTCCTTCGCGAGATCATCTCCAACGCCAGCGACGCCATCGACAAGCTGTGCTACAAGTCCCTCACCGACGAGAACGTGGGGCTCAAGCGGGAGGACTTCCGCATCACCATCCACGCCGACCCCGACGCACGGACCCTCACCGTCAGCGACAACGGCATCGGCATGGACGAAAACGAGCTGGAGAACAACCTGGGCGTCATCGCCTCCAGCGGCACCTACCAGTTCCGCCAGGAGGTGGGCAGGGACAGCGCGGACGTGGACAGCATCGGCCAGTTCGGCGTGGGCTTCTACTCTGCCTTCATGGTCTCCGACCAGATCACCGTCATCACCAAAAAGTACGGCGCGGACCAGGCCTGCCGCTGGGAGAGCGACGGGGCCGACGGCTATACCGTCACGCCCTGCGAGAAGGAGAGCGTGGGCACGGACATCATCATGCACGTCAAGGCCGACGGCGAGGAGGAGAACTACAGCGAGTTTTTGCAGGAGTATACCCTGCGCAGCCTGGTGAAGAAGTACTCCGACTACATCCGCTGGCCCATCCGCATGGAGGTCTCCAAGTCCCGGAAAAAGGAGGACTCCCCCGAGGACAAGCCCGAGTACGAGAGCTACAAGGAGGAGGAGACCCTCAACAGCATGGTCCCCCTCTGGCAGCGGAAAAAGGGCGAGGTCACCCGGGAGGAGCACGACAAGTTCTACCAGGAGAAGTTCAACGACTTCACCCCGCCCCAGTCCGTCATCACCGTCTCCGCCGAGGGCCAGGTGTCCTACAAGGCCCTGCTGTACATTCCCGGCCGGCCGCCCTTTGACTACTACAGCGCGGACTATGAGCGGGGCCTCCAGCTCTACTCCGCCGGGGTGATGATCATGGACAAGTGCCCCGACCTTATCGGCGAGCACTTCAGCTTCGTCAAGGGCGTGGTGGACAGCCCCGATCTGAGCCTGAACATCTCCCGGGAGCTCCTTCAGCACGACCGCCAGCTGCGGCTCATGGCCAACAACATCGAGAAGAAGGTCAAGGGTGAGCTGGAGAAGATGCTCAAGGAGGACCGGGAGGGGTACGAGAAGTTCTACAAGAACTTCGGCCGCCAGCTGAAGGTGGGCTGTCTGAACAACTACGGCGCCAAGAAGGACCTGCTCCAGGATCTGCTGCTGTTTTACTCCTCCACGGAGAAGAAGCTGGTCACGCTCTCCGAGTATGTGGACCGGATGCCCGAGAGCCAGAAGGTGATCTACTACGCCTCCGGCGAGAGCATCGCCGCCATGGACAACCTGCCCCAGACGGAGCTGCTGCGGGATCGGAACATGGAGATCCTCTACCTCACCGACCAGCCCGACCAGCTGCTGATGGAGGTCCTGCGGGAGTACGGGGACAAGAGCTTCCGCTCCGCCGTGGACGGCGATCTGGAGCTGGAGGATATGCCCGAGGAGAAGCCGGCGGAGGAGTACAAGGAGGCCCTGGACTTCGTCAAGGAGGCTTTGGGGGACGAGGTGGACGAGGTCCGCGTGTCCCGGAAGCTGAAAACCCACCCGGTCTGCCTCACCTGCGGCGAGGGGGTCAGCTTCGAGATGGAGCGGTACTTTGCCGCCGTCCAGCCGGAGATGGGCATGAAGGCCAAGCGGATTCTGGAGCTGAACGTGGATCATCCCGCCTTTGCCGCTATGGAGGGCGCCCGGTCCGCGGAGCCGGAGCGGGCGAAGAAGTATGCCCAGGTGCTGCTCAATCAGGCCAAGCTCATTGCCGGCCTGCCCATCGGCGATCCGTCTGCCTATACGGATCTGCTGTGCAGCCTCTGGTCCTAGTCCTGCCGGAGCTGGAGGTTGCCTATGGAGCAAAAGAAGACCGGCCTGGTGATGGAGGGCGGGGCGATGCGGGGGATGTTCACCTGCGGCGTGACGGACGTGCTGATGGAGCACGGCGTCCGCTTTGACGGCGCCATCGGCGTGTCGGCGGGGGCGGTGTTCGGCTGCAACTACAAGTCCCACCAGCCAGGCCGGGCGCTGCGCTACAACAAGCGCTTCTGCGGGGACCCCCGGTACGGCAGCTTCCACGCCCTTCTGCGGACGGGGGATCTCTACGACGCGCAGCTCTGCTACAAGGAGATCCCCGAGCGGCTGGACCCCTTTGACGTGGAGGCCTACCGGTCGGATCCCATGGAGTTCTGCGTGGTCTGCACCGACGTGGAGACCGGCCGGCCTGTGTACCACCGGTGCATGGAGGGAACCGGGGAGGACGTGCTGTGGATGCGGGCCTCCGCCTCCATGCCCCTGGTGTCCAACGTGGTGGAGGTGGGCGGCCGCAGGCTGCTGGACGGCGGCATCTCGGACGCCATCCCCGTCCGCTACTTCCAGCGGCAGGGCTACAACCGCTGCGTGGTGATCCTCACCCAGCCCTTGGACTACAGGAAGGAGAAAAACAAGCTCCTGCCGGTGGCCCGGGCGGTCCTGCGGGAGTACCCCCGGATGGTCTCCGCCATGGCGGGCCGCCACTTCCGGTACAACGCCGCCACCAGGTACGTCCGGGAGGAGGAGCTGGCCGGAAGGCTGTTCGTCATCCGGCCGCCGGAGCCCCTCCGTGTGGGCAGTGTGGAGAAGGATCCGGAGCAGCTGGACCGGGTCTATCAGATTGGCCGGACGGCGGCCCTGGAATGCCTGCCCCGGGTACTGGCGTACCTGGAGGCGCAGTGAAAACCAGCGGGCGGACGCTGAAAAGCCCGGGCAACCGGGCAGGGGCCCAATTTTCTGCGCGGATTGTCAGGGAGCAAGGCGCCCATCATATCTGCCGTGTTTTGCGGCTGCCGCCGCTTGCCGCGGCGAGCAGAACAGCTTGAATCAAGTGTATGATTTCCGGTTCGGCGAAGCGTTCCCGTCAGACATCGCCAGATGGTCCAGAGTAAAAGCCCTTGCGCCGCAACGGTTTGCTTTACTCTGGACCACTTAGCCGCTCTCTGACGGGGGCGAACTCATGCGTCATGTCTGCATTTTGTCTGAGGTCTGCAAAGACCGTTAGAGAAAAGAGGGGAGCGCCGCGGAAGGATTCCGCGGCGCTCCCTGTCTCTGGTGCGTCGGCTATAAAAAAGAAAAAGCCACGCCGTGAAGCGTGGATTGACGTCTCCTTTTATCGAGTGGGAATGGTTACCTCTCGCTGACAGTCCCGTCGCGCTCACCGTAAATCAGATCATCAATGTCAACACCACTGTAAGTGTATCTCATGTCAGTCACTTCCTTTCTCAATTATTGTCCACCTGTATGATAACATAAAACTGTACAAATAGCAAGGGACGCAATTGTTAAATTTCTGTAACTTCTGGCTAAACAAGGAAAAAGCCGCCCGGACCGGAAAACCCGGTCCGGGCGTTTCGTCTTATCTCGCCCCCGAGGCGATGGGCATGGGCTGCTCCTCCAGGGAGCGGTAGAGGGCCTCCGCCGCCGCCCCGAAAGCCTCCGCCGAGAACCTCTCCGAGGACTCCCAGGCGGCCCGGCTCATCCGGCGGCGCAGCTCCCCGTCGCCGCAGAAGTCCGTCAGGTACCGGGCGAAGTCCTCCCCGGTCTCGTACTGCCAGCCGTTGAACCCGTTTTCCACCACGCCCTCCACACAGGCGTCCCGGCGGCAGAGCACCGGCACGCCGGCGGCCAGGGCCTCGAAATAGGTGAGCCCCTGGGTCTCGCTGGTGGAGGCGGTGATGAAGATGTCCCCCAGACGGTAGTAGTCCGGGGCCTCGGCGTGGGGCACCATGCCGGTGAAGATCACCGGCACACGCCGCTCCCGCGCGTAGTCCAGGATGGCCTCCCGGTCCGGCCCGTCGCCCACCAGCAGCAGCGTGACATCCCTGCGCCGGGTGTCGGCCACCTGGTCCACCAGCTGCTCCAGGTTCTTCTCCTTGGCCATGCGGCCCAGGTAGAGCAGGACGGTGTGGTCCCGGGGGATGTCCCACTGGCGGCGCAGGGCCTCCAGCCGCCCCGGGGCGGGCTCCGCCCGGTAGGCGCTCAGATCCACCCCCGTGGGGATCACCTCAATGCGGCAGCGGATGCCGTAATCCCGCAGCAGGCGCTCCACCTTCCGGCTGGGCGCCACGATGCAGGCCGCGCGGCCGCAGATCCACCGGGAGAAGGCGGACACCACGTATTTCCCCACCCGGGCGGAGAGGGCGAGGTAGTGGGTGTAGTCCTCGTAGACCGTGTGATACGTATGGACAATGGGGATGCCCAGCCGGTTGGACAGGGCCGCGGCCACCCGGAAGGAGCTGAACTCGCACTGGGAGTGGATCACGTCCGGGTGCCAGGCGATGAGCTCCTGCATCATGGAGCGGGCGCGGTTGATTTTCAGCCGGGCCCCGGGATAGATCTTTCCGGCGCTGACCGACCCCATGTAGTAGACGGGCCCCTCCTTATAGGTATGCAGACTGTTGGACAGAGTGACCACCCGCACGTCGTGGCCCCGGGCCACCAGCTCCCGCTGGAGGAGAAGGACGGAAGTCACCACGCCGTTAATAACCGGCGCGTACCAGTCCGTTGTAATCAGAACTTTCATATGGCTCCCTTTCAACTTTCATCAAACCGCTGTTTGCAGGTTCTGTTGCAATTTGATTATAGCAAATCCTCCCGCCGGGGGCAAGCGGTATTTACAGGTTTAAAAGAATCCTAAGATTTGCAGGTTTGCGGTTCACGGGGCGCTCCGCCTCAGTCCTTTTTCTCCAATTCAATCGGCCCGTTTTTCTTTTCAAAGGCGTTGACCCTCCCGCGAATCATGCGCTCCAACTCCTTGTTTTTTGTCCTGGCGTTGTACTCTGCGATATAGCCCAGCTTGTCCAGGAGCTCTTGTGAAAGGCGCAGAGTAAAGCGGGACATTTCCGGCCGTTCCATAAAAAGACTCCTTTCGATGTTCACATGACTCAATTATAACGTCATTTCGACTACTTGCGGCTTTATATAGATTTTATCAAACCATCATGGTATAATTGCACCTAAATAAGTGCAACGGAGAAATTGATGAAAACAATATATCAAACTATGTATGCAACTTTAGTGGGGCGGGTGGATAAGACGCTGGAATTAGTAGCAGATGCATTATCGCATAGCCGGTGTGACCGGGAGCATGTTAACCAAATTGGCGAAATGCTGAAAGCTGCTTTGCTGGAAACAGAGGGCATGTACCTGGAAACAGGAGACGGCGAGTAAAAAAATCCCGGCGGACATTAGCTGGGTGTCCGTAAAACAGTAATCAAAAAATGAATGGCAACTGTCAGATAGGATTGGTTACAAAACATGAGATTTTACGGAGGATTTCACCATGAGCAAGCTGTTATCGTGCGAGTTTAATGTCGACACCGGCAATGTCGAACTGCGTTATGCGGACAGGAGTATGATTTCTATTGACTGTACCGAGGTAGAGTATGAGTTCGCCCATACGGTCAGTCAGCAGTCAGAATTGGATTGGTTGGTCTATAACTCTCCGTCGGCTTACGCAAAACTGGTGCTTGGCGGTAACTTGGCAGAGTATATCAGACGGGCATCCGATCCCTACAGTGGTATCGGCTGAGATTTATAAAAACGCATGAAAAATGCTCACTTCAGTCTTGCAGAAATGCATGACTGGAGTGAGCGTTTTCTATTATATATCCATTACATTACTTGATTTTGTACTGGATTTGCGATGCATCGAACTTCTGTAGCATTCGTATATAGAGGGAATGCTCATCAGTGCCGTACTGCTACATCGCTTGGTTTCACATGTATTCCAGTATCGGCTCTGTTTCTTTCACTGTGGAACCAATAATCCACAAAAGATTTTGTCCCAATATCTTGACTTTTGTCCCATCGCGAATTATAATATAAGCATCTTCATTTTGGAGGGTATCCCGTGAAAAAGAAGAACATCATAAATCTAATTCGATACCATGCTGAGAGCAACGAGGCCGGCTTTCGGAGTGAAGCATATGAGATTGCCAAAGAATTTGACCAGTCTGGAGATTATCAGCTGGCGGAGTATATTATGGCACTTTTGTCGAATGTCAACACCTTTGTCCCTCAGATAAATGACTTGTCATCTGGTTTTTTTGAAAAATTAACCGTTGGCGAGGATCCCCTACCTTTGCCAGAATCAATTGAACAGGATGTAATGGGGATGGTCAATGCAATTACTCGGAACCTCGGGATAAACAAATTCCTTTTTCAAGGTGCTCCGGGAACCGGTAAAACCGAAACGGCCAAACAGGTAGCTCGGATTTTAAATCGCGATTTATATGCAGTGGATTTTTCTGCAATTATAGATAGCAAACTTGGTCAAACACAGAAAAATATTGTTGCTCTATTTAAAGAAATGAACGGATTTGCTCATCTGGAAAAGGTGATTGTTCTTTTTGACGAAGTCGATTCAATTGCATTAGATCGAACAAACTCTAATGATCTGCGTGAAATGGGCAGAGCAACATCGACATTGTTGAAAGAATTTGATCGAATGGATGACAGAATTGTTTTGCTCGCAACAACAAATCTATATGACCATTTTGATAAGGCATTAATTAGACGATTTGATTCTGTTATAGATTTCAGCCGATACACACAAGAGGATTTGGCCGAAATAGCAGAGGTCTTGCTTAACGCATTTCTGAACAAATTTAAATGTGCAGGTCGGAATGTTCGTTTGTTCCGCAAAATCATAAATCTAATGTCACCAATTCCATATCCGGGGGAATTGAAAAACATTATTCGCGCTTCCGTTGCCTTTAGTAATCCGTCGAATGAGTTTGATTATCTTAAGCGGCTTTATAGAACCGTATGTCCCGAACAGGCAGATATGCATATGTTGCAATCACAAGGGTTCACTGTACGTGAAATCGAGATTCTAACAGGAATATCAAAAAGCCAGGTTTCTCGTGAATTAAGGGAGGATTAAATGAATAGCATACTGCAATTAAAGGGGTCATTTGAAAAGCATAGTGGAAATTCTGGCGGAGGACAGAGAAATCTTCCTGTTGGACGCTATGTTGAAACCAAGCATATTTTAGGATTAATTGATGAACTTCGAACTTTACAACTCTACTGGAGTGAGCATACGCTAATTAAAGGCGCTCTTGTTAGCGTTTACTACACAAGTGTGGTGGCAAAAAGCAACAGAATTAAGGCCCTTCTATGCAAAGGATCTTCTGATCCCAATGATTCAATCCGTGGTGCAAAATTTGCTGGAGAGGCTCCTCATATCCAACATGTTTTCACCTATTATGTGGGCCTTGATGCTATAGCGGAAACCATCGCGCGGCTTGCTATTATCAGTGAAATTATCGAGCGTGACTACAATGGGAAAATTTGTTATGCCCATATTGCTGCTTTAAATAAAGGCCAAAAGCAATATAAACACCATACCCGCTTGGCTAAAACAAATTTTATCAATGCGGTAGTGGATGCATATTATGTTCAAAAGTTCTCTATTGATTTTGCGGATTTGTCCGAGGATGGCGAAGCGATTATTACGCTCTATAAAACTGATGTTAAAACAGAAGATATATTCCGCACAATTGGAATTGATTATTTAAATGCCAAACAGATTGATGAGAACACTGTTCTTTTACGACCTGATGAAATAGCACTTCTAAAAGAAAATGCACCGTATCTAATTGCAATGAAAGTGCGTGACATGAGAGAGATTCCTGTCGAAGATAGCGTTGCAAGTGACCCAAGGATAGTTCAGATACCCACACCCAAGAATGAACCTATAATTGGTGTTATTGATACGCCATTTTCTGAAAATGTATATTTTAAGGAGTGGGTTATCTATGAGAGCATGCTCGGTGAAGGTATTGAATTAGAAACGCACGACTACACCCATGGTACAGAAGTCACTTCAATTATCGTAGATGGGCCAACAATTAATCCAGCGTTGGATGATGGTTGTGGTCGATTTAGGGTAAAACATTTTGGCGTTGCCAAAAAAGGGCGGTTTAGTTCGTACTCAATTCTCCGCTCAATTCGTAAAGCGGTTTCTCAAAATCGAGACATCAAAGTATGGAATCTTTCTCTTGGCTCAGTGTTGCCTATAAAGCCTAATTTTATTTCTCCCGAGGCAGCAGAACTCGATAAGATTCAGAGTGAATTTGATGTTATCTTTGTCATTGCTGGAACAAATGGTGATTCTGCGCAAAAAAGAATTCCAATTGGCGCACCAGCGGATTCGTTAAACTCTCTGGTCGTAAATTCTGTGACACTTGAGGGAACTCCAGCATCATATCATAGAGTAGGGCCTGTTCTCTCCTTCTTTCATAAGCCTGACATTAGCTACTATGGCGGTGACATAGGCCAACCCATACATGTGTGTACACCGGCGGGGGAGGGATTTGTAAAAGGCACCTCTTTCTCCGCCCCTTGGATTGCGCGCAAAATGGCATATCTGATTTGCACATTAGGGTTTTCACGTGAAGTGGCAAAGGCGTTAATCATTGATGCCGCCGCTGGATGGAATCGAAAAGACGATGTGTCTTGCTCAATTGGATATGGAGTAGTTCCTCGTCGGATTGAAGATATCGTAAAGACTCCCGATGATGAAATCCGTTTTGTAATGACTGGAACTACAGATGCTTATGAAACTTACACATATAAAATTCCAGTACCAATCTATAGTGATAAGCAACCTTTTTATGCACGGGCCACGCTCTGTTATTTCCCAAAGTGCATGAGAGATCAGGGTGTCGATTATACAAGCACTGAAATGGATATACACTTTGGCCGTGTGAAAGAAAAAGATGGAAAAGCCACGATTGCGTCCATTAATTCAAACTCACAAGGAGATGAAGGGGGAAGCCATCTGTATGAACCTGAAGCGCGTCAATTGTATCGAAAATGGGACAATGTCAAATTGATCAGCGAAGAACTCAAAGACCGCGCTGTCCCCCGAAAAGTATATGGGGCGGGAATGTGGGGACTGAGTATAAAAACGAAGGAAAGGCTAAAAGAAAAAAATGGGCGTGGGCTTTTATTTGGCGTTGTAATCACTTTAAAAGAGATGAATGGCGAAAACCGTATTGATGATTTTATAAAACTTTGTATGATGCGTGGCTGGATCGTTAATCGAGTCGATATTGAAAATCAGATTGATGTTTACAACAGAGCTGAAGAAGAAATTGAATTCTAAAATTGCAAGCATCTTTTATGGTTAAATATAGTATGATGAACTGATTACAATAAAATGTCCGCCTTTTACTGACAGAAATGTTCAATAAGGTGGACATTTTCTATTTGTGTCTATTTTTTTGCTTGCCCTTTCCATGAGATTGGTGAGGACTGTTCTTCCCCCGTCGGCTGACCTGACGAATCTGGAGTTTCTTGGATTTTGCCAGTATATCCATCAATGTCACAAATTGCTCCTTGGTAATGGCATCATAGTCGATGCCTAGCCCCGCAAGGTAAACCCTTGCCTGTTTCTCCTGCGGGCTGCCTTCGTAACTCATAGCGGTCTGTAAATATTCGCTAACCGCTTCGGCGGCGGACTTCCCATCTGCGGTGGTGGCATCCTGCTTGTGGGCTTTCCTGATGTCGGAGAGAATGCTAACCAGATCATCGGACAGCACCTGTTTGAAATACTCCGCCGTTTGGATTTGAGCGAGAGCCAGCGTTCGTGTGTGCAGATCCTCGTCCTCTACGGCATACTGCTGAATAATCTGCTGGCGCACCGCTTCGAGCATAGTATTCATATCGTTGATTCTGCTGTCGGCGATCCGGTCAACATAGACCTCGGCATCGACCATTAACTGCTGGAATTTGTCATGCACCAGCAACTCAGACAGCAGCCGCTTATTATATTTCCCATCCCGTATCGCATCCACCGCATCATCCCGCAAATGCAGGGCTTGAAGCTCTGCATTTGCGGGATTTTTGTTTTCTGTCAGACCCAGCAGATAGTCCGTAGACACGCCGTAGAACTTCGCCAGCGTTACGATGGCAAAGGGGCTTATATCCTTAAAATCCTCTGACTCATATTTGCCGAGGGCGGATTTGGAAAGCCCTGTCTGCTCCGCAAGCTGTTCGAGGCTCAAACCCCGGTCAACGACCCGCAGGTCTTTCAAACGCTCCTGTATGGTCAATTTCGCTTCCATCTCTGCCCTCCGTCCATAAGCGTGGAAATCACGCCGATTTACCGCCCTTTTCCATCCTCTTGGATATACGGGA
>CAJUQS010000037.1 GCA_910588365.1 uncultured Oscillospiraceae bacterium
CTTCTGGGACTGCGTTCCGAAATAGAACGCGATGACCACGGCGTACACGGTCATGAAGTCCTGGGAGATGTCCCCCTTGAGCGCCATGACCGCGAACACCGCCGTGAGCGTCAGCGTCACCAGGCTCTTGACGCTCAGCAGCGTCCCCAGACGCTTGATAATCGTTTCCTTCATCACATATCCTCCTCACAGATATCTGCTCAGGCCCAGGGCGGCGGCGACGATAGCCAGAACCAGCGCCACGCCCCACCCGAGGGCCTTGGACTTGATGTCCTCCCAGGTCCTCCCGGGCTTTTCCTTCAGCTCCTCCACGTCCCGCTCCAGCTTCTCCACGTTGTCCGCCTTGTTGGCGAAGGTGGCCAACTGGGCGTTGACCTGCTTGGTGTCGGCCTTCAGGTCCGCCAGATTGTCCATGATGCGGTCGAACCGCTCCTGCTGCTTCGCGTCCTCCTTCTCCATCTCCTGGAGCTGGAGTCGGAAGTCCTTGTGGTCCGCGCCGTTCTGGCGGCGCAGGTCGTCCACCTGCTGCTCCAGACGGACCAGACCAGAGCATGTGTTTTCGCAATTCTCAGGCATGGCTTGTCTCCTTTCAGACTTAAATATAAAATCGCCCCCGTCTCGTCAGCCTTGACAAAACGGAGGCGATTGCGTATAATAAATACAGAAGGGCACTGTTACAGACGGTCAGCCCTCACAACTCACATCAGTTTCCTAATGCTGACTGCTCGTGCCACCGGGCAGTCAGCACGCTTTTGTGGTGAGGATGTACAGCACCCATAGCAGACACAGCGCAATGCGCAGCGCCTGGGGAACCTTCTCTTTCCACATCAGCCTCACCCCCTTTCCGGGGGAGTAGCTAACCGCCTGTATGTAACAGTGCCCTTGTCCCGCCTGGATGGCGGGCATTTTTATTATACGGGATGCACTGCGTTTTGTCAAATTCTGTTGGTTCTTCTCCTCCGCGCCCGAACGGCGCAGGGGCGGGGGCTGCTATACGGCGGGGCCGGCGATAAATGCGGCAGATGAC
Source organism: uncultured Oscillospiraceae bacterium (assembly GCA_910588365.1). Lineage (GTDB taxonomy): Bacteria > Bacillota > Clostridia > Oscillospirales > Oscillospiraceae > Pelethomonas. The sequence goes on from CAJUQS010000037.1 coordinate 1,028, forward strand.
GCACTTGGATAGAACTGTTTGCCAACGGAGTCGTACAATCCCGCCACACCAGATGGGTTAATGCATGGAATATACTCTTTTGTAAGATTCCCACTGGTGTCATATCCTTTATAGGAATATAACTTTGCCGGGGTAGCTGCGAACGCCACAGCACTTGTGCTTGACGCGTACTCAGAAAGCAAATTGATTGCCATATCCAAATTTTTAGAAGAGGACGAAATCGTAATGCTGGTTGCGGTTCCGTTTAAAATCATTCTGTTATTTGCGGAATCAATCTCAAAGGTCATGCGCCTCAGCGACTTATCTGTACTCAACGTCTTTAGTTGACCTGGGGAGCTTCCGACTCCTCCGAGAATTCCGGCGCTTGAGCGGAAAAGACCTGTGTGATAGGTCCCTTTTACCGAGGCCGTGTACTTGCAGTAGCCAAAAAATACTTGTGTTGTTGTCCCGCTAAAGGATTTGGTCGGATCAACCTCTATCACCAGACGGCTGGAAATGATACCGCTGGGCGTAGTGATATACTGCCCATTCGTTGACTCAACATACTCCACCTCCGTATACCCCGCCGGAAGTCTGGATGTTTTCTCCTCCTCGAACACGGCCGTGAGCGTCCTGTCGCCTGTGACGGTAAAGGTATAACTTGTGCTCTCGCTGACGGTCTGGCCGTTCTCCGTCCACTTGACGAACCTGTACCCCTCGCCCGGCGCGGCCGTCACGGTCACGCTGGTTCCCTGCTGGTAGGTCCCGGCACCGCTGACTGTGCCGCTCGCCTGGTCGCTGCTCTCAACAGTAACGGTGTATCTGTCATCCGTTGTCTTAGTATAAAGCGCCGTGCACTTAAACCACCAATCTCCCCGATATGGGTTTGCGCCGGACAAGTTTACCCAAACAAGTTGTGTTGTATTAGAGCCTGACATAGACGTTTTGAGATAGCCTGACATTCCACTTTCCACATAAGGGAATTTAATCCATCTCACTAAATTTTTGTTTGTACCATGCAGGACTTTTGCGGTCAATGTAATGTCAACAACAGCATCTACGTCCTCTATTATATCGAAATAAACATCAACCAGCGTATCGCTATACATTTGGACGCTATTGTCAAATACGATTTTGGAATACAATGGTTTTCCATTGTAACTTCCAACAACCGTTTCTTCTCTGGAATAGCTCACTCCATTACCGCTACCGCTACTGTTCTGCGCTACGATGTTACCAGCAGCATCAAACCCCGCCACCTGCCCCTGCTTGCCTGTGATAACATCCTGCTTTTTGTCCGCCAGCTCCTCAATGGCTGCGGCGGCAGCACTGGCCACCTGCCCGATCAGGTCCTTGGTTTCCCGGGAGGCGGAGCGCAGGTGCTCCAGCTTCGTCAGTTTATCCATAACCAGTTACCTCCTGACGCGGGAGGGCCCGGCCGGGCCCTCCCTTTTTTCTCACGCCTGCTTCTGGCCGAACACCTCGGCCAGCATTTCGGCCACCTCGGCGTCGGTGGCCACCGTCAGCCCGGCCAGCTTGGCCTTCTCCTCGCTGGTGTAGTCGTTGGAGGAGAGTCCCTTGCCCTCCTCCTTGGGCTGGTAGCCGCTCAGGTCCACGGCCCAGTCGCCGACAGGCTCCACCGCGCCGTCGATGACCATGTACTCGTCGAACTTGTCGCCGTTCTTGCCCCCGACCTTGGGCACCATGTAGATGAAGCGGTCCGCGCCCTGTACGGCGGGGTCGATGTCGTCCACGCTGGCCACCTTCTTACGCTGGAGGTGGTCGGCAGCGGCCACGGCGGCGGAGATGGACGCGCCGATGTCCACGGCCTTGTCCGCAACGGGCAGGGCCTCGCCATTGTTCTTAACCGCGGTGATGACGTTGGGCTCGCCGCCAACGGTGGCGATCTCCTCCACCCGGTCGGAGACCTGCTTCAGCGCCGCCTTGGTGGCGTAGTCCGCCGCGATCTGCTCCGCCAGGTCCTGGAGCGCCGCCAGTTTTGTCAGTCCGTTTTCATTGTAAGCCATGTTCAGTTCCTCCATAAAATTTATTTTTGTCAGGACGCGAAGCACTGCCGCTCCAGAGCCAGCAGGGCCTCGTACTCCTCCTCACCGATGATAGGGATTGCCCAGTCCATGGGGATGTGCATTTTCTTGGGCTGATGGTCCGGGTCTTGCAGGTGCAGCCTGTTGTGGTGGTAGCACTGTGCCAGGACCCGGGCCTTGTGCATCTCACAGATGTAGGTGACGCGCCTGTTGGGCGTACCGGTGCGCTCGTAGTTGTAGGCAGTACACCAGGCGCAGCCGCTGGCAATGGGGCATTCCAGACACTTCTGCTCAGACTGGGACTGACGGGTGATGCTGCGCAGCTCCTCCAGCCGCCGCCGGTCGTCCCCCCGGCGGGCGATGCCGCTGTCTGTGTCCCCGATGCGGTAGAGGGGCTGGCTGCTGATGGCGATGCTGGAGTAGCGCATACAGGGCAGCACCGTACCGTCCACATCGAAGGAGAGCATCCTGCCGTCCCCGCCGCACCAGTTCTGGGTGTGGCTGTCCAGCAGCGGCTCCCCGGCCTCCCAGTCCAGAATGGACACATAGGTATCGCTGCCGCTGTCCCGGAGCATGTCGGACGTGACCTTGAGCTGGCGGTAGAGCTCCCGGGCGTGCCCGATGGTCCAGCCCTCCTCATAGACGCAGTTGCAGTTGAGGGTTTCCACACCCTCCTCCAGCACCAGGTGGCGCACGGCGTCCGCGAACAGGTGGATGTTTCCCGGGGCGATGGTGTACTTGGTGGTGCGCCCACCCTCGGGGCCGCCGGTCTGACGGAACATTTTGATTGCCCGGTCATAGGAGCCGTTCCCGTTGCAGTCCACCCGGCAGGCGTCGTGGGCCTCCTTCGCCCCGTCGATGGTGACGCCGATGGAGAGCCGCCCGGCGTACTTCTTCATGAACTGCTGCACCCTGGGGTCATCGCCAAGGGTGCCGTTTGTGGAGATGTTTACCATGTACTGGGTCTGCCAGCGGTGGTCCAGCTCAATGGCCCGGCTCAGGAAATATGTCATGGTCTGGTCGATGAGGTCAATTTCCAGGAATGGCTCCCCGCCGATAAACTCAATGATCAGGCCGTGAGCGTCCCTGTCATTGACCAGCTCGGAATTTCTGGCGTCCTCGGCAAACAGCAGGTCCACACAGCGCTTGGCTGTCTCCAAATCCATCTTCCGGTCCGACTTGTGGGTCTCATAGCAGTAGGTGCAGCGCAGATTGCACTGGTGGGTGACGATGAAGGTGACGGTTTTTACCTTCCGGCCTGGGAACATCTGTGGGTAGGTGTTCTGAAATTGCCGGGCGTCTCTGCGGCTATTCCGCAAAGTACATCACCCCTTCCTGGAAGCTGACCCACCAGCGCTTGCAGGCGGCGTGGTCCGCGCCATAGACCCGGAATACCTCCTGCTTGGCCAGCTGGTACTCTTGGAACTTCTTCTGAAAACGGCGGCGGATCTCCTTCGTTTTGCGCAGGGGGACGCCCGCTGTCAGGGCGTGGGTGTGGAGGACCTGGAGCCCCCCGATTTCATAGTCCAGCGCCTGGAGGTAGTCCACTACCTCATCGGGGAGACGGATCGAGCAGCAGGCACATCGAGTGCCTGTGCCCGATTGAATTGCGCCCGGGGACCCGATGTCCCCGCCGCGCAATTCGCGGATCGATGCCGTGGTTCTCATCTCCTGCATTTGATGCGCACCTCCCCTGCCAGAACAGTGTAGCGGTCCAGAAGCTCCGTGCCGCAGTCGGTGAGGAACTTCGCCAGCTCCGTGACCTGCTGGCGCAGGAGGGCGAAGTCCCGGGAGGCGGACATGGCGTCCAGAGCCAGCCGCGCCAGCAGCACCCGGGCGGCCATGGCCGCGTCCTCGTTCTGGACCGTGGCTACGATCTCCTCCGCCCGCTGGACTGTCAGGTCCGTCTTGCCCGCCGCCACCATCTTAGCGGCAAAGAGGGCGTCCAGGGTGGCCTCCCCCAGCTCCAGGGGGGCGAAGTCCGCCGCGTCCTCACGCTCCCGGCCGGGGAGCAGGTCCGCCGCCAGACAGATTTTCAGGTACTGGGGGTCCTCCGCCTCCGGCAGGTATCTGGCGTAGACAGCCAGCAGCTTCTCCGCCTCCTCACGCGTCAGGGGCGCGTCCGCCTTGAACAGGGACAGGGCCGTCAGGTAGTCCCCGGGGTCCTTGATGGCGGGCAGGAATTGTTCTAACATGCGATTACCTCCTCTATGAGCTGGAACAGCTCGTTTTTGATGGTCGGATGGTCCGGCATTTTCATCAGCCGGCTGATGTTCTCCGGTGAGATGGTCCGGCGGTAGTCGGCCATGCGCTCCTCCTTTGAAATCCTCTCGTTCCTATAGCGCAGCAGCAGTCCTTTCTCCTCCTCGCTGAGCAGGAAGGGGTCCTCCGCTTGGGCGGCCATGTGGTAGAGAATTATCGCTGTGCGCATTCCGGCTCTAATCGGGGAGGTATAGCCGCACCGCTCCCCCTCGGCAATATAATTCAAGCCGAAAAGCGCCGTTCTGGCCGGGGCAGAATAGGCAATCTCCCGTCTGTTTTCCATCAGAAATGTACACAGCCGCCTGTTGCCCATGCACTCCCCGGTGAGGTTGCCCAACAGGAGCGGGTGCCCCCAGCAGGAGGATAACGTCTTGAGTGATGCCAAAAAATAGTCCGTTTTTGTTTCGGAATCGTAGATGTATTGATCCATTTCTCTGGTCAAAACCCAAATATCCTGATCTGAGTTTTCCGAAAGGCACTGATAGCGGGCCGAGCCGACTTGTACATGCAGAATTGCTGCACTTTCAAAATTCATACTGCCCCCCTCATCAGTGCTCATCTATAGCAGCGGCGCACGACTGCGAACACTGGCTGGTACACGTTCCGCTGCAGCCTCCGTCACAGCCGCCGCAGCCCGAACCGCAGCCGCCTCCGCACCCATAGCATCCATCCCCGCATCCGCTTCCGCAGCCGGAGCAGGCGTCCCAGCAGTTGCCGCCGCAGGCATCCCCGCAGCCGTCACTGCAAGCGTCGCCGCAGCTGGAGCCACAGCTGGAGCAGGTGTTGGGGCAGCCCGATCCGCATCCTGTACATCCGTCGGCGCACCCGGCCGAGCAGGCCGAGCAGCCGTTGGGACATCCGCTGCCGCAGCCGGTACACCCATTCGCGCAGCCAGCCGAGCAGGCCGAGCAGCTGCTGGGGCACCCGGAGCCGCAGCCTGTGCAGGTGTTGGGGCACCCGCTCCCGCAGCCCGAACAGCCGGAGGGACACCCGGAGCCGCACCCGGTACAGCCCGTGGCGCAGCCGGTGTAGCAGGTCCCCGTGCAGCCGCTCTTGCAGTCGCTTCCGCTGCGGTCCGTCATGGACCGGGCCGACCAGGCGGTGACCTTGGCCTCCATGTTGGCAAGCTCCGCCTCGCTGAGCACCCGCTTTCCCGTCTTGCCGGGAACGGCATTGCTGTTGATCGCGCTCAGCGGCACGGACAGCTTGTCCAGGTGCTCCTGCAAAATAACGGTCCCCTTCGCGGGCTGGATCTTGTAGTCATAGGCCGCGCCGCCGTAGGAGGCCACGGACCCGGAGCGGTTCCGCCGCAGCACCTCCGCCTTGACCTTGGACTTCAGAGTGGTAAACCGCTCCGCTTTCAATACTGCCATCGTTCCTTCACCTCCCCTTATGTGGCAGAGACGGGCACGTGTACCCACGCAGACCCGTTGTGATATTTCAGGCCCCCGGTGTTGGCCGTGGTGTCTATCCACAGCAGGCCCGTGTTGGCGGGGGCCGAGGTCCCGGCGTGGAAAACCCTGCCGGACAGGCTCTCAAAGCTGTGGCCGTGGTTCGCCGGGGCCGCGCCCACGTCCTGCGCCGTGTGGCTGTGGCCCGATGCCGCCGCTCCCACGTCCTGTGCCGTCAGCGTAATATCCCCTGACAGAGGTTTGCTGTTGATTTTCCTGGTGACGGGTACAGCCCCGAGCTTCTCCACCGTGATGCCGTGGGGGTTGTTTGCCTCCTTGTGGGTTTTCAGGTCCCTGGCGGCGGTGTCCGCCGCCTCCTTGGCCTGCCGGATTTTTTCGTTGATTTCTTCCATGGTGCGGCCGCTTGCACCGCCGCCCGCGTTGACTGGTCCAAAGGCCATACGTCTAGCCCTCCTCTCCCGCTTTCCCGCCGGAAAGCGTCTCGTCCAGCATCTGCGCCACATCCTCCTCGCTGGCCATGTCCACCGAGAGGGTGCCGTCCTCCGTGACGTTGAGGCCGGGGCCCACCTTCACGCCGCCGATCTGCTCCGGCGTGGCGGGGGTGAGCAGCGCGCCGCCCACCAGGGTGAGGCCGGAGGAGTCCCGCAGAAGCGCCAGGCTGGCGTGGATGTCCTTTTGGGGAACCCGCTCCGCCCACAGGCGCAGCGTCCCGTCCAGCGTCTGGGCGAAGGGGGCGAGGCCGCAGTCCGAAGCGTCCGCCGTGGACTGGGGCAGGACCGTCAGCACGGGAATCATGCTCTCCGTCACATCCAGGGTGATGTCCAGGCGGCAGGGGTATGTACCCGCCCCGTCCGTCGTCCAGCCAGCAGCCGGAACGAGGAGGTCCAGCTGGCGGACGGCCATGCGGTTCATAATTGCCGTGAGCTCGTCATAAGTGACCAGGCCGGCGGGCGCGGAGATGAACACGTCGATTTCATCGGACAGTACCATGGTCAGCGGGAAGTTCCACACCGCCGCCGGGAAGTCCATGGAGCAGGGCGGCACAGACTGGACGTAGTCGCCCAGGGTGGCGTACAGGAAGTCCACGATCTCCCCGGTAGCTGGATGCCTGGCGTAGACGATGAACTCCGAGAGCAGGAAGGTGGGCACATCCGGGTTGTCCCGGTTGCTGTACTGCACCGTGAGATAGAACCGGTCGTTTTCGTGGCGGCGCTCCCCCACGGAGCCCTCCGCCTCGTAGTGGAGCAGCTGGTGGACGTCTGCCAGGTCGGTATCCTTTGCCACCCGCCCGCTGCCCACGGCAACCCTCGTGAGATCCAGCGGGGCCTTCAGAGCCATACAGGCGGTAACGACCGCCCGCCCGTTGGTAGTGGGTTTGAATGCGTAGTCCAAGATTGATTCCTCCTTGTCTTATGCCTCCGGGATGGGAAGGACTGTGCGCACGGCGGGTTGTCCGCCGGTGCGGAGCGTCCCGGTAAACCGGAGCTCGTCCCGCTCCTGTGGTACCGGGAGGCTGGTATGGAGCCCCGCGCCGCCGCCCACCCGGAGCCGGCTGTGGAAGTCGAAGCTGTCCCGCCCCTCCGGCAGGGGGAGCGTGGCGCACAGCTCTGTCCTGCCGCCCATGCGGACGGTGTTCTGGAAGTCGAAGACGTCCCGCTTCTCCGGTATGGGGATGCTGGTCACCGCCGAGAGGGTGCCGCCCATGCGGAGTACGGCGGGCTCCTTGGGCCGGGCGGTAAACTGGAACTCCTCCAGGTGGGAGCGCAGGCTCTTGTAGAACTCCACACGCTCCAGGACCCGCCGGGGCCGCTCCTCGCTCCACTTCTCACCCGTCAGGTCGATATAGAGCTTGAAATGGTAGGGCTTGCCGCCCTCATACTCGAACCACTCCTTGACCTCGGTCTTGGGGTAGATGGCCCGGATGGCCGTCTCCACCGCCCGCCGTGTGCCCAGCATCTTGTGTACGCGCCAGCTGTCCGCCAGGGTCCTCCGCTTCTCCTCCAGGCTGTAGTCCGCCCCCCACCAGTCCACCTTGAAGTCATAGGCCAGGATGTCCAGCAGCTCCTCGTCCAGACGGCAGATGTCCGGGTAGATGCGCAGCCGGTCGATCTCCTCCGGCCGGCTGGCCAGCTCCCGTGCCGCCGCGTCCGCCAGGGCGGCGATTGACAGGTCCCCCCTCAGCGCCATGGGGAGCGCGGCCAGCAGATTTTCCCTTGTCAGGCCGTGGCCTGGGCCCGGATCGCGGCTACTCATCCTCGTACCCTCCATTCAGAAGGCGCACATTCTCCGCCCTGACCCTGGCCAGCTGGGGGACGGCCAGGGCGGCGTCATAGCTCATATCCGCGCTGAGCGCCAGGTTCCCGTCCCGGAGGGAGGTGAAGACGGGGGAGCGGACGTCCACCCGCTTGATGCCGGTCTGCATGAGCAGGCTGATGAGCTTGGAGGGGTTGACGTCCCGCCCCAGCTTCCCGCTCTGCCAGGCGATGTACTGGTACACGGCGGCCTGGACCGCCGCCTGGATCTCCGCGCCGCTGCGGGTGCTGCGCTGGGGGATGTAGTAGGTGAGATCGATGTCATAGGGGACAATCTCCGCATCCTCCACGAACACCCAGTCCGTGAGGGGCCGCCTCTCATCCGCGCTGCAGGCCGCCAGCACCTTACTCTTGGTCTCCTCCGTGGCCAGGGTCCCGTCGTCCATGAGGATGTAGAGCTTGACGATGCCGGGCGTCGGAGAGTTGGCCACCACGTCCGCAATCTCCGTGCTCACCTGCATGGCCCAGTAGATGTACGCGCCCCGGGCCCCCGCGCAGCTGTACGCGTCCATGGAGGCCCGCATGAGCTGGTAGTACTCCTCGTCCGTCGGAACGTCGGAGCCCCCGTCCGATTCCTTGACGTTGGCGCACTGCGAGTAATACTCGTAAACGTCAACCAGGGTGTCAATCTGCCCCGGGGCGTATCCATTGCCGGCGGTGCCGGGTGTCTGGCACTGGACCAGGGCCTCCGTGAAGCTCTCCCCGGCGGGGATATAGTGGTCCTCCGTGGTCTCCCAGAACAGCGTCCGGCCCTTGTCCGTCACCCGCGTTCCCGCGGGGATGAGGATGGCCTTGGGCTGCGTCTGCGAGATGTGAAAGCCCATGGTGCACACCGCCGGCTTCGCCTGGGGCCGTTCCTGAATAAAGGTGAGCTCCGCCAGGGCGTCCAGGTTCTTCCCCTCGGCGCGGCTGGGGATATTCTGGTTGCCGGTGTAGTTGTTGAGGACCCGCTCCTGGACCAGGACGTCCGACACCCACTTGATGAGCAGCCATTCCGGGCTGGAGGGCCGGACCGTGGTTTTCAGGAGCCCTTCAAAAACAGCTGTCACCAGGGCCTCCGTGGCGTTCGTATCCGTTGAAATAAACTGATAAAAGGGATTTCTGCTACTCGTCATAGATCTCCACCTCCACTGTCGGGACCGAGCGGCCCGGCTGCAGGACATCCTCCTCAAATGTGACGCCAACGAAGCGGGCCCGGGGCTCCCAGCGCTCAATGGCCTCCCGGATCTCCACCCGCAGCATCATTTTGGCAGCAGGCGTGGGCTTATCCAGGAATTCGTGGGAGAGCCCGAAGGCGCGGCAGAGGGGGACCGTGCCCTTCCTCGTGGTCAGAATGATGGCGATATTCTGCAGCACGGAGGTGACCGTGTCCGGTTCGCTGATCCGAAGCGCGGTCAGATCCGCCGCCTTCACCAGAAAATTCATTGCTTCCTCCCTAGAAGTACGCGCTGAGGCACTCCAGCAGGCTGACGGATACCGTGCACCAGAAGACGTCTCCGTGGACGTCGGTGTGTTCGACCTTGGTCTTCAGGCTGGTGATGTTCCAGCGGTACTTGCCATAGCCGTGTTCCCCCAGCAGCAGCTGCAGGGCCGTACCCTGCCGCTTGAACGTCCAGAGCTTCACTAGCTCCTCCATCGGCTCCACGCCCAGGTCCGCGGCCAGGGTGATGTCAAAGCTGATTTTGTCCGGGTCCAGGCCGGTGAACTCCGTGAGGGCGTGGTTCATATGCCGCTGATGGACGGCGTACCGGGCGGAGCCGGACCAGACCATGTTCCTGACGGTTTCCACGGTCTCATCGGATACCTCGAAAATGACCCCCGTGTTCGCCGCCTCGCCCAGATATCCAATTACCGCCAACGCTTGATTCCCCCAATCACAAAGCCGTCCGCGTTGAATACCGGGAGATAGACCGTCAGCACCTCGTCCCCCACTTTGGGCATATAGGGCTTTCGGATGATTTTGTGCTTATGGGGTACATACCTGGTCTCACCGGTCTGGGGCACCCTGTCCTCCGTCTCGAACTCCGTCCACTGGGGATCGTCGTACTCATGGTCCGGCGTGACGTCCTGGCTGATGATCACCGGCAGCCAGCCGGAGGACATTTGATCGTCCTCAAACCAGACCCGTACCCGCCGCTCCTCCATCCGCCGGTGTGTCACGGTCCCGACGCGGACCAGGCCGCCCAGGGCCTCGCTGAACAGGTTTTCCCGCTTTTCCTCGCTTGTCATGGAAGTTTCTCCTTACGCTCTAATATCCACCCAGGCACCGGCGCGCGGTAATCTTCGTGGTATACCCGTTGGCGTCGACCGTATGGACGGCCTGCTTGACGATGTACTTGCCGTCCCAGCCGCCCCAGCCCTCCAGCTGCACGGTGACGCTGGCCACCAGGGCCGGATTGCCGGGAAAGGTGAAGGAGGCGAAGCGGGTGAGCTTGTTGTGCAGCCGGAGCCGCTTCTCCGCCAGGGCCGTTGCCTCGGCCTCGTCCGCCACCTTCGCGGAGATCTCCAGGCACTGCCCGGTCTCCTCCTCGCTGGCGGAGAAGGTCCCCTCGATGCACCTGCCGCTGCCCGGGTCCACATAGCTCACCCGGCAGGAGCCGTACTGGTGCTCCGCGGCGCCGGTGCTCAGGGACGCCCTGATATACAGCCCCTTCTCCTTCCGCGTCCCCTTCCGAATGGTGAGGACCGGGGCCTGGGCCTCGTATTTGGCCTGGTCGAACAGCACAAGCTGCCCGTCCGACGCCTTGAGGGAGATCCCGGCGTCCTTGCACAGCTTGGCCAGAAAGGCGCTGTCGCTGGTCTTGCGCTGCTCCACCCGCTCATAAAACGGATCGATGGCCGATTCAAACAGACAGTCCAGGCCGTTGGCAGCGGCGATCTCATTCGCAATGCCGGAGAGCTTGTAGCTCTCCCACGCCTTGGACTTCTTTGTCTGCCGGATGGGGGCGCTGAAGGGGAGGCTGGTCCCCTTGAGCACGACGGCGGAGGGCGGGGTGTCATATTTCACGCCGTCCAGCTCAAAGTTGCCTGTGGGCAGGGTGGCGTCACTGCCCCAGCCGATCTGGGTGATGGCGGCGCTGAATTTCAGCTTTGCCCCGGCCGCCGCCTCAATGGCCCGGTCCAGCCAGCCCCGCAGCCACTCGCCCTCCCGGTCCTGGACCTTGAGCTGCAGATCGTCCGCCTCCCCCTCCTCGTTATCCGTGTAGGTGAGGGAGAGGAGGTAGGGCTTGATGGACTCGGTGATATCCGCGCCGTCAAAGATGATCTCTGCCGCTGTGCGGCGGGCCTTGTTGTCTTTTTTCATTTCCTGTTCCTTTTCCAGGGCGGCAGCGTGTTCAGAATGTTCTTCTCCGGCTCGGGGAGCGCCAGAACGATTCCGGTGGGGAAGGTATAGAACATCCGGTACTGCCGGTTGAGGTTCATCAGGCGGTCCGTGTACGCTTCATCGCCCAGCTGGGTATACGCGATGGAATCCCACATGTCCCCCTGAACCGTTGTGTAAGTCCTCATCAGTCCCAATACCCCCTTCCGGCGTCGGCGCTGAGCTCCGCCACCACCTCCCGTACCTTCTCCTTGAAATCGCCGTTGTCCACATAGTCGCGCAGGGCCTCCACCGTCTCCTGCGGCGCGCCGCCCTCAATGTGGAAATGGATATCGACGTGGAGCTGGGCGGGCGAACCTCCGGAGAAGGCGGGCAGAGCTTCAGCCGCCATGACCGCCTGGGCGGGCGCACCGCTGTCATAGGCGCTGAGGGCGGCAAACTCTCGGGAGATTTCAGAGGGCAGGACGGTTTCCCCTCCCCGCATGTGGATGAGCTCCGGGCCCTCCTCGCCCACCCAGGCCCAGCCGGGCGGCGCGTTGGAGGTCCCTTCGGCAAAGGCGGCGTCCACGTGGCCGGCATCGCCGCTGTGGCCGGAGCTGGTCATGCCCAGATCAACGCCCAGCGCGTTTGCGGCCGTCCTGCCCAGCCGGGCGTATGCATCCCGAACCACAGGCATCAGGTCCTCCGCCTGGTCGATAAACGACTGGATGGTCTCCCTGGCGCTCCTTTGGGCCTCGTCGGGCATTCGCATGTCCTCCACGCCCTGCTCCAGGGCCTCCACCAGCCCGGCAACCTGCTCCGGGAAGCCGGAAACCAGCTCCGCCATACTCTCCGAGGTTTCCGCCTGCTGCTCCTGCAGGGCCTGCCAGTTGGCCACCATGGTACGCAGCTCCCCGTCGCTGGCCTGCGCCATGCCGGCGATGGCGTTGACGCTGTCCGCGCTGCCGTCGGCAAAGGAGGCGATCATCCCGCTCAGTCCCGCAATATCGGCGCTGCGCTCGCCCAGGGACGCCAGATTGGCGTTGTAGTTCTCCCAGTAGGTAATCTGGCTCTCCAGGGCGGCATTGATGGAGCCGGCGCTGGTGGCCGCGATGTCCGCCGCCTCGTCCCACAGGCTGTACTGCCCGGAGATGGATTCCAGCGCGGAATGGTAGGCGGCCTCGTAGGAGAGTGCCAGCTGCGCCAGGCTGTCCCGCACGGGGGAGAGGGCGGCGTCCAGCTCCGGCAGCGAGGAGCCCGCCTGCTCGTCCACCGCGTTGGTGAGGCTGCGGACGGCCTCCTCGGCCTTCTCCATCTCCGCCCGGGCGGCGTCCACGGCCGCCTGGTCCTCCTCCATCGCCTGGGTGTAGACATCCACGGCCCGCTGGGACCGCCAGATCTCATTTTCCACATCGCCCAGGGACATGGAGAGCTGATCGTATTCGCTCTGAAGCTGCCGGACCTTTTCCGGGGAGCCGTCGGCCTCCCGGATCCTCCGGTACAGATCGTTCATCCGGTCCAGCGTTTCGGCCCGCTTTTTCTCTGCCGCGTCCAGGCTCGTCTGCGCCTTTGTCAGGGCAAGGCTGTTCTCCTCCGCCTCGATGAGCACGTCCGCCTGGGCCGCGTACATTGCGGTGAGCCGGTCCTGGTACGCCTGGGCCAGGGCGTTCTGCTTCCACGCCTCGGTGTTGGCCGCCAGGGCGGCGGTGCCGCCCCGGATGACGTTGTTCTCCAGATCGATGCAGTCTGCCAGCTCCGGTACGGTCTGGCACAGCAGCTCCAGAATATTGTGGTACTCCCGCTGGTCCGCCTCGGAGAGCAGGGCGTAGTCGCCCATTTCCTTCAGCTTGCCGATGTAGGTATCCGCCACGCCGGCGGCGGCCAGGACGGAGGAGGCCGTGCCGTCATAGGCGCCGGCCGCGTCCGCCAGGACTCCCTCCATCTCCTGGGCCGCCCCGGTCAGCTCCCGGACGGCGGGGATCCCGTTGTCCAGGGCGGTGTTCATGCCCACCACGGCGGCCGTGACGCCCGCCACAGCGGCGGCGATGCCGAGGGCCGCACCCACCGGGCCGGTGAAGAGCGCGGCGGCGTTGAGGGCCTTGAAGACCGTCAGGGCGGCGTTGACGCCGGCGATCGCCGCCGCGGCACTGCCCATGACGCCCGTAAAGGTCATAATGCCCTTGGTCAGGGCGGGGTGCGCCTGCATAAAGCCGTCGATCCAGACCAGCACGTCCGTGCCCAGCCCGGCCAGTTCACGCAGCTCCGGGTTGAACTGCTCGCCGATGGTGGTCTGTACCGCCTCCCACGCGGAATTCATCAGGGTCAGCTGGCCGTTGAGGTTGTCCATCTTGATAGCCGCCATACGGCCCGCCGCGCCGGAGCAGTTGTTGATGCTGTCCGTCAGGGACTGGTAGTCCTCGTCCGCGGCGTTCAGAATGGCCAGCAGGCCGTTGTACCCCTCCTGTCCGGCGATAGCCATCGCGTTGTTGACCCGCTCCGCCTCGGTCATCTGCTCGAAATAACCGCGCAGCTCGTCGATGGTTCCGGCAAAGCCCTTCATGGTGCCGTCCGACCTGACGGCCGCGTACTCATACTCCCCGAAGGCCGCGCCCGTGAGGGTTACGCCCTTCAGGAGGCCGTTGAAGCTGTTTTTCAGCGCGGTTCCGGCGATACTGCCCTTGACGCCGGCATTGGCCATGAGCCCCACGGCCACCGCCACGTCCTCAATGCTGTAGCCCAGGGCGCCGGCGACGCTGGCGGACTGCTTGAAGGTCTCGCCCATGATGCTGACGTCGGTATTGGCGCCGGTGGCCGCCGCAGCCAGCACATCCGCAAAGCGGGCCGTGTCGGACGCCGTCATGCCGAAGGCGGTCAGGTTGTCGGTGACAATGTCGCTCACCCGGGCCAGGTCCTCCCCGGAGGCGGCGGCCAGGTCGATGACGCCGTCCATGCCCGAGAGCATCTCCTGGGCGTCCCAGCCGGCCATAGCCATATAGCCCATGGCCTCGGAGGACTGCTGGGCGGTGTACTTCGTCTCCGCGCCCAGCTCCTTGGCCTTTGCCGTCAGGGCGGCCAGCTCCTGGGCGGTGGAGCCGGACAGGGCCTCCACGTTGCTCATGCCCTCCTGGAAGCCCGCCGCGATGGTGACGCACTCCGCGTAGGCGTCCTTGATTTCGTGGAGTCCCTTTGCGATACCCGCCGCCGCCAAGGCCTGCTGGGCGGCGGAGAATGCCTCGGAAGCCCGGGTCCCAAAATCACCCGCGTTCCCGGCGGCGGCGAGATAGGCCTGTCCCGCGCTTCTGGCGGAGCTGGCGGCGGCCTCCTGCCGGGACTTCAGGCCCTCCAGCTTCTCCGCCAGACGGGCGCTCTCCCCGGCGAGATCCGCCGTTTTCACTCCGGCGTCCTGAAGACGCTGCTGCGTGTCCCCCAGCTTCTGGTTCTGCCGCTCCAGGGCGGCGGTGGCGTCCGCGATGCGCTGCTCCAGTTTAGCCTTCTCCCGCTCCAGGCCGGCGGTGGAGCCTGCGGCCGCCTCGATCTCCTCCTGGATCAGCCCGTACTGTTTTTCAAGGCTGCGCAGCTTCGCCTCCGTATTCTGCGCCGCCGCCTGCTGCTTCTGATAGGACGAGATGTTTTCCTGGAGCTTGTTGAGGGCGCGGATCTCACCGCCCAGACGGGCGAAGTCCTGCTGGGCCTTGGAGAAGACGGCGCTGAAATTTCCGTTCTGCTGGGCGCTGAGCAGAAAATTGATCTGGTGCTGTCTCGCCGTTGCCACGCTATCTCCTCCTCTGCCGCTTCCGCGTCATGTCCATCGCCCGCCGCCGCTCCTCGATGATCTCGTTGTTGGTTTCAATCAGGCGCGGCAGCTCCCGCAGGGGCATCCCTATCCAATCCGTGTAGGGGGTGTGGTTGTTCTGCGCCAGCAGCATACACTGCCTGCGGAGCCACAGTCCGCCGTCGCCGACTACAACTCCGCAAGTATCAAAAAATTTCTGGCGCTCCCGCAGATCTTCTGAAATGTCCCCAGGGGCAGCGCCCGCATGGCGGCGCGGTCGAACCGGCCGCCCTCCCTGCTGCGGCTGGTGCAGGCCCGGACCGCCATCCCCACCAGGTACTCGCTGGAGAACCGGGGATTCACCACAGTCCGCCTGGTACGGGCGAGAATTTCGTCCTCTATCGCCATGCTGTCCGCGCCGGTGAGGGCGCCCCAGTCGAATTCCAGCGTCTCAAAGGTCTTTCTCTCATAGACGAAGGGCTCGCGGAAGACGTGGGTGAGCGACTGCCACCCCGCGGTCTTGGCCTCCGCCTTGACCGCCTCCTCCAGCGCATGGGCCTCCTGCGCCAGCTTCTTCAGCTCAGGGTCGTCCTCCGGCGCGGGGACCTCCTTTTTTGTTTCTTCCATGGAACCGCTCCTTTCAAATGCCGATCTGTGTCCTTCTTACTGCTTGCCCAGGGCCTTGCGGACGTCTGCCATGTAGTCCACGCCCAGGATGACGCACCTCATGTTTCGCTTGTCAATCTCCCAGAGCTGCTCGCCGTTCCGGTAGGCGGCAAAGTAGTAGACGGCGTACTCGCCGGAGGTGTCGGCGGCGGCCATGGGGGCGACCGTGCCGGGGTCCATGGACTTGGGGCGTACCACCATGACGTACTTCTCCGGCCAGATGCCGATATCCGCGTCCTCGACCTCCCAGTACTCCTCCGCCACCCGCATGTCCAGCTGGTGCTTTTTGGGGGCGGCCAGCCGGACGGAGTCCTGGGTGGTGGTGAGCCAGTTGATGGTCACGCTCATGGCGTCCACCATGCCATAGAGGGGGACCTCCATGTTGCCCATCATCCCCGCGCCGGAAATGTTGACGCAGGGGAAGACGATCGAGGGCATCTTGACCTTTGCAACTCCCAGCAGATTGACGCTGTCCTCATAGATTTCCAGGTTGATATACGCTGCTGCCTGCTGACTCATCGTTTATTCCTCCTCTCAGCGGCCAAGGGCGGCCTTGACGTATTCCGGGTCATACTCCAGAATAAAGTTGCACTCCTGCATGGGGCTGGCCGGGGTCATGAAGATGTGGAAATAGATGATGCCGGCCATCAAATCCAGCGTGGTGTTCTCCGCGTCCAGCAGCTCCACCCGGCCGCCCAGAAGCCGCTCCATACCCACCAGACCGTTGATCCAGATATTGCAGGTATCCAGAATCGTGTCGATGAGGCGCGGAATCATGGGCTTGTCGATTTTGCTCCAGAAGGTGCGGATAACGGTATTGGCCACCCAGTCGAACATCCGGGATACGGGGATGAAGTAGTCCTTCACATCCGTGTTGCCGGGGTAGCAGGCGGTGTAGTTGCCCCAGCAGGTCCAGCCGCCGGTCAGGAAATTGAGGGCCGTGACAATGCCGTAGCTGTTGACCATGTTGGCCTGGAGGAACGACAGGTTGACCTCCGTGCCGTCGGCCAGGCAGCAGCCGTCCATCTTGAAGTTCTTGTTGGACGGGCTCTCGTAAGGACAGCCGTCATTGCCGGTGTCCACCTTGGCCATCAGGCCCGCCAGCTGGGTGCTCATGTGGAACCTGTAGTCCCCCAGCTTCACCATAGGCCAGCAGAGGATCTGGTTCTCATCCACGAAGTTGTTCTTGTTTTTATAGGGGGTCAGCTCGGAATACTCCCGGACCCCCTCCTCCCCGGTGTCGCAGTCGATCAGCGCCTTTGCCCGGAACAGACCCACAATGCCCGCCGCTTTGGTGGCCATGACCGCCGCCGCGACGGTGTTGTGGGACCAGCTGGGGGCACAGATGAGATCGGGGATAACCCCCACCTGGCTCAGGCAGTCGTCCACAACGCCCAGCCCCTCCACAATGTCCGCCAGGACGACCTCCTCCGGGGCGGCTTCGGCGCATGTAATCAGCAGCTTCTCCGCGCCATACGCCGATCCGGAGCCCAGCAGCTCCACAATGCAGGCGTTTTCGTTCTCATCGTAGAGGACGCTGTAGTCCTCATCGTACTCCAGCGCGGTCCCGCCGCCGGCCCCCTCCGGGGCCTCGGGGTCCTGCTCACCATCGGGCAGGCTCACCGCGATGCTGTCCCCCAGCGTGGAGAAGGGGAGGCGGACCACGTGGTCGGTGACAGCGTACTCCGCCGTCTCCGCCTCCTTCTTCATGCGCTCGGGGTCCATGACGTTGCAGAAGATGACAGGCTGGCAGCCGAACAGCTGGAAGTGGGAGTACATGAACTCGCAAATCGGGTAAACCTCCCAGTCATAGGAGAACCCCAGCTTCGCCACCGCCTCGTCCCAGCTGGTGCAGAGCACCGGCACATTGGGCCTGGCGGGACTGCCGGCGGACTGGACCGGGGCCGCCCCGACCACAAAGGGGATGCCGACGTCGGCAACCAGCGGCGTTACCAGCGACGTTGCTTTTTCCTGGGCGTATACGCCGTGCTTCAGGCTCATTGGCTATTCCTCCTTACTTCCCGGCAATCTTCCGGTAATTGGCATACAGGGCGTTGCCGGGGGTCTTGACCTTCAGCCGCGCCTCCGGCAGGCAGTCCCCGGAGACAATCAGTGTCTTCACCAGCGGCTGCTTCTCAATGGCCTTCTGGGCCATCCTGCGGGCATGGGCCTTGCTGCCGCGGAAGATGGTCCCGCTCTGAAGCAGGCCGCGGATACTGGGCCCGATGTAAATATAAAAGCCGGAGGCGTTGGGCGGGCCTCCGGCTTTCGCGTAATTCTTTTGGGGCAGGACCTTCTCCGGCGTCAGCTCAGAGGGCTGACTGTCCAATGCCGCTGGGTTTTTATTTGCCATAGGGCACCTCTCTTTCCATTGCATAGGGGAGCTTCCACACGGAGATCATCTCCCCCAGGTAGTACGGGCGGGTGGGACGGCCGGAGGCGTCGTAGACAACCGTATCCAGCCCGGCCTCCAGATCCAGCTTGAACTGCCTGCCGATGACAACCTTCCGCAGCAGGGCAATTCGCAGCCGCTCCATGAGGTTGAGGAGCATCAGCCCGCCCTCCTCCTCGTTTTCGTTGTAGACGCAGAAGGCGCTGCGCACGACCGCCGCCGACTTCGGCCGCGGGTCTCCCGGGTGCTGTACATCCTTGCTGGTGACTATCTGGTGCAGGATGCAGGGGGCCTTGCGGGAGATGGAGCTGAACTCCGGCAGGTGACAGATATGCACGCCTGCCGCCCGGGGCTTGGGCGCCTCCTCTTCCTCCGAGGGCTTCACCGGCATGAGCAGATCCCGGGTGGACTCCAGTGTGAACGCTTTCAGATTTTCCAGAAGCATTACCCGCGTCATCGCTTCACCTCACCCCCACATATCCGTTCAGCAGGGCGTAAACATACTGATCCAGGCTTTTTTCGAACGACTCCATCGCCTCCTCCGACAGCCGCTCCGACACCTCCCGGCTGCCCAGCATCTGCGGGACGGAGGGGCCGTAGAGCTCCTCAAGCTCGTCTTTGCTGCCGCTGGTCATGCCGCCGGTTCGCTCAAAGATGCCGGTATGCCCGCTGCCCATCTTCGCCACGAAGGCAAACGGAAACCGCTTGGGGGATGTGCTTTTCAGGACATGCCCGTAGGCCGCGGCCCCGGGATGCACCATCCGCCACTTCCCCTCTCCATCCGCGCCAAGGCCCAGCATCAC
This sequence comes from uncultured Oscillospiraceae bacterium, assembly GCA_910588365.1. Taxonomy (GTDB): domain Bacteria; phylum Bacillota; class Clostridia; order Oscillospirales; family Oscillospiraceae; genus Pelethomonas. Next base: position 19,972 of record CAJUQS010000037.1, read on the forward strand.
CGGCACCAGACGGCTGGTGTCGCTGGCAGGCTGGGCGGGTCTGGCTCCGTCAAAGCGGTAGAGGGGAATGCGGTCCCCGGCAAAGCTGACGTAAGCCTGCACCCCGTTCTGATAGGTGTAGGCTATGGTTACAAGCTCCTCCGCCCGGATATTGGCCGCCGAAATGGCGTACCGCTCCCGGACTGCCCTTGTGCTGACGGTGCGCAGGTGCGCTGCGGCGCGGCTCATGGCGCTGTTCAGCGCCTTTTCAATGCCGTTGGGGATCCCCGCCAGAAGCCCCTCGGCCCGCTCCAGGGCGTCCGCGCCGGCAGCAGTGACCTGGATGCCGAAGGAACCGCTTACCGGGCCCTGGAACTGATTCCCCTTGACGCGCACACGCGCCTCCCGGCTGATATCCTTTTCACCAAACATCATTCATCCAGCTCCTCCAATTCGATTCGAAGCATTCCAAGTTCGTCGGCGGAGGCCGCGATGGAATATGTTCGGAAGAACCTGCCTCCCTTGCAGGTGTTGATCTGAAGGCTCTTGCCCAGCTTGGGGAGCTTGCCGCCCAGGTCATCCTTCGCGCAGTAGAGCGTATGGGTCACCAGATGCAGGCCCTGGACGTGGTCGTCCTTCAGCTGCTCCCGATCCGTCTCCACCGGCCCAATCAGTACAATGGGGATTCCCTCGTGCTCCGGCCCGTCATAGGTCACGCCGTCATAGATAACCGTGCGCTCCTCGGCGAAATTATCCACATTCAGGAATATTTTGTGGATATCCCGGCTGACTCTGTCCTTGAAGCCGCTCACAGCACGATGTCCTCATCCTCCGGCTCAGGCGGGGTGCCGCCTCCCTCGCCGGACGCGGCAGCGAGCAGCTCGGCCCGCTCACGGTTGTTTTTGGCGCCGGAGATGTCCACGTCCATGTCCTGTGCCATCCGCTCCAGCTCGGCCTTCTTCATCCGCTCCAGCCGGGCCGTCTCCTCACCGGCAGAGCCGTCCTCTCCGCCGCCTGCGGGGGCCTCTGCGGCGGTGTCAGAGCCGTGGGTATACCGGGACACCTCCAGCTCCCCCTTTCCGCCGGGGGGCGTGTCAGGGGCCTGCGTGGGGGTGTCCGCATAGGCCGCAACATTCAGTGCCACCAGCCGGGCGGCCTCCTCGTTCGGGAGGGTTACCCGCTCCCCCTTGGCAACGGGCAGCACCCGGCCCTTCTCGTCCCTGCGGCCATAGACGCCGGTTTTGATCATAACGCTTCTCATGATCAGGCCACCACCTTCTTGGCACGGATGTAGGGGCAGTAGTTCCGGGGCGCGGACAAAGGACGGGAGGCCAGACGGAGCTTGCGCATATCCTTGTCCTGGTCCAGGGTGAACTTGGGCACCCGGACGCCGGGGTGGGAGGTATACTCGGTGCTGCCGAAGTCGATCTGGGTGATCTGGCCGTACATCAGGTGGCCGCAGCCGGGGGCAGTGACCATAGTCTCGTCCACGGGGAAGTAGGACTGGTTCCTGCCAGTGTTGTCCTCGTAGCTCTCGTCCACGGAGATCAGGTTCAGGCGGAAGCCGCCGAAGTTGATGGTACCCAGGAACACCACACCGGTGTAGGCGGAGAGCTGCTCGTTGATGGCGCCGATGGCAATGCCGCTGTTCTTGTCCAGCAGCCTTTGAAGGTCATCGAACTGCAGGATGGCGTCTGCCGTCTGGGTGCCCAGCAGCAGGTCGGTCGCGGGCAGGCCCCGGTAAGACAGCATCCGGCACATGGCGATGACATCCGCGCGCATCTCCATGAAGCTCTCCCAGGGCTTTGCCGGGGTGTAGAGGTGGTCGCTGGTGCCCTCGTAGAACTTCACGCTGAGGGCCTTGCCCTTGGTCTGGTCATCCACATACTCCTGGATGAAGCAGGCGTTCTCCAGCATGGTGTTGACGGCCATCCACTCCTCCCGGCGGCGGATGCGCAGATCCATATCCTTCATATCGTCTCTTTGGAGCCGGGCGGCCCGCTGGGCGGGGGTGGAGTTGGCGTAGAGCGCCTCGCCGAAGCCCCGCTTTTTCAGCTCGTCCACGGTCAGCAGCCGGGACACACCGACGAAGGCAGGCTGAAGCTCGTGAATCTCGTAGCCGATGCGGTCCATGGAGATGTCCCCGATGCGTTCGGAGACGAAGGCCGCCATCTTCCGGTCGCCCCTGCGGTATTCGGTCAGGACCTTGTCGGCGGCGATGACATCCCCCTCCCCTGTGGGGAAGTAGCGGTCGCGGAAGAAGAAGGTGCTGGGCACGACCTCCTCCATGATCGCCATGAGGATGTAGGTATCAAAAAAATTCAAAGTTGCAGGCATGGTTTGTTCCTCCTTTAAGGGGCCGGTGTTGCGGCCTTGAAGACAATGCTGTAAGTACGGAGCTTGTCCCTGTCTGCCCGGGTGACAGCGTAGCCATCGGCCGCCGTGACCTTTTCCGGGTCAAAGCAGCCGGCGGCGTACACGTCCACGGGGACGTCCTCGTCTATGCCCACCTCAGTGTCATCGCACAGGATGCAGTCCGGGGTGCCAGTACCGTCATAGACAGACAGAAGGCCGGTATCGGACTTCCCCAGCAGCGTACCGCGCTTGAGCACGGCCGGGGCCTCCAGCCTGGCGATGGTGCCGCCATCCACACGGGTGGGCGGGTTGAGGCCGGTAATCAGGCCGTCATACTCCATGCTGCCCAGCTTCTGACGCAGTTCCTTCATGGCTTACTTCTCCTCCTTTCCGAAAAGGGCCTTGACCTCCGCGCGGGCCTCGGCCATGCGCCGGTCGGACGTCTTGGCCTCATTGGGGGACGGGGTGCCGGGATCCCCCGCGGCGGGGACCCCCTGGGCGCCGGATGCCTGGGCGTCATCTTCCATAGCCGCCAGGAATGTTTTGCCCTGCTGGGCCGCCCTCTGCGCGGCGCGGTAGGTCATCTCCTGGGCGGTGCAGGCGTTCTCGCCGTACTTTGCCGCCCGGACGGTGTCCGCGTCGTACAGGGCCGAGACCTCGTCAATCTCCCGGATACGCTTCTGCTCCGCCTGGACGGCGGCAGTGACGGCGTTCGCGTCGGCCTGGGGCGCGGGGGCTCCGCCGCCCGCAGGCTCGGCCTTGGACCGGCAGGCGGCCTCCGCCTCCGCCATCAGCGCCGCGGCCAGCTCCGGGTTCTCCGCCCGGAGCTCCTCCAGATTGTTTGCCATGGTTCTTCCTCCTTCGCTGCCGGTCAGCGCCGGCGGGTTTGTATTTGCCGCAGCCGGGGCCGGGGCCCCGGGTGTGACCGTTGGTATGGTGTCCGGGGCGAACATCCCCGGGGTGAGATGGAACTGCCTGCCGCGCACGAACAGGCTCCGCCCGTCCGCGCTGGCGGCGATGTCCAGGGGCTCCGCGTCCTCTAAAAGCTTGTCGGCAAAGCCCTTTTCTACCGCCTCGGTCCCCGTCATGTAAGTGGTCTTGGCCATCATATTGGAAATTATCGTATCTGACAGGCCGCACTTGCGCTTGTAGATGGACACCTGAGCCTTATCCCAGGCATCATTCCTGGAAGCCAGTTCCCGTAATTCATCGGAATTGTAGCCGCCCCACAAGGAACTCCAGCACTTATGGATCATGATGAGGCTGGAGGGATTGACCTCCACTTCATCACAGGCGCTCATAATAAGGGATCCGCCGGACATTGCAACTCCGTCTACGATGCATTTCAGCTTGGTTCCCTTTGCAGACAGGTCCCGAAGCCGGTTGTGAATCAGGATGGACACACCAGAATCGCCGCCAACACTGTCCATGCGGATTGTCAGAACCTTTGCCCCGGCAACCGCCTCCAGGTCCTTCAAAAATTCGGTCTGGATGATAAATGCGCCCTCCACAGGTTCGCCAGTCCACCAATTCACAGGCCGTGCGTCAACGATCTCCCCATACATGGTGATCTCAGCATTCTCGCCGTCCAGCATTGCCATCGTGTATGTCTTGGAGGGTTGCGCGGAGATCGGATGATTCGGCGGCAGCAGAGGAAATCCGGCTAGTTGGCGGCGCGGATCAGATGCTCTGCTGACGTCGGGAAACAACTTGCCTAAAAAATTCATTCTGTATCTCCTTTGTCATCGTCTTTCTCATTCAGATTCATGGTAATGCTGATATTCCCGCCGCCGGCGGCGGCCAGCTTCTCATTCTCCGCCGCCAGCTGCTCCACATTGGCGTCCCAGTCCCCGCCGGACATCTCCCTGGTGACCTGTTCGTGGGTCTTCAGGGCGTGCTGAATCTGAAGCACAGCAGCCTGGGCCTCCTTCAGCGGGTCAATGGAGCCCTGGACCGGGCCGATCCACTGTGCGCCGCACCACGCGGCGCGGACGAGCGGATCATCAAAAAAGCCCGGGGCGGTGACACGCCCGCGGGCAACCGCCTCTGCCAGCCAGATTTCATATACCGGCTGGCAGAAGTCCTCCACAAACCATTTCCGCCGCATTCGGATGTCCTCCCATGCGTCCAGGAGGGCGGCCCGGGCCGCCGAATAGGAGGAGTTGTATTCCTTGACCAGCACATCGTAGGGAATTCCCATGCCCGCGCCGACGAGCTTGCAGAAGGTCTGGACAAAGGCGTCAAAGCCGGGCACCGGCATATTCGGGTTCCCGAACTTGATGTCCTCGTCCTCCTTCAGCGTCTGGCAGGTTCCGGGGCCCATGTCCAGCTCGTCGGGGTTGGTGCGGGACCGCCCGAAAACAGGTCCGGCGCCGGGGAGCTCCATATCGTCCGCGCCGCCCGTGCTGTCCCAGGGGATCTCCTCCGGGTGGTCCTTGACGATGATCCACGCGGTAAAGTAGCTCTGGATCAGCGCCATGGTCAGCGCGGAGTCCACATAGCGGTTCAGCTGCAGAATCGGCTCAATCGCCGGAGCCAGATAGCTGACGCCCCGGTACTGGTCCGGCCGTTCGCTGCTCATGATGTGGAAGATGTTGGGCAGGCGCGTCCTCTGCCCGTATGCCTCCACCCGCACCCACTCGTCGTCCCTGCCGGTGATCTGCCAGGGGTAGTTTGAGTGGACGTAATACGCTGTGACCATCCCGCCGGCGTCCGTCTCCACGCCGTCAAAAATGCGGTTGTGGCTGTCGGGATTCTCGCCGTCGGTTATCCCGGGGTACCGCAGGCCGCCGTATTCCGCCGGGGTCCGCACCCGGTCGGCCTCCGTGATGTGCAGGCGGAGGGAATAGGGATGGACGCTGTCCGGTTTGTACCGCTTGACCAGGGCGAACACATCGCCCGACATCAGCCACGAGATCAGCGCCAGCTGCTGCATCCCGGCAAAATTGTTCATGCCGGTGGCGTCGCAGCCGGCCTTGCGGTTCGCCCACAGGGCGAACTCCCGCTCTGTGTGCTTCTGCCAGTCCTTGGCCGCCTCCGGCTTCAGGCCCAGCGTCTCCCGGTCGATGGTGCTCTTCAGCGTCAGGCCCATGCCCACCGCCTTGGTGCGGTTGGTGTTGATGGCCGAAGTCGCCAGGGGGCTGGACATATACAGCATCCGGCTCCGCTGGCGCAGCGTCAGGTTGTTCCAGTTGATGTCCTCGTTGGGGCTGCCGCTGCGGGCGTTGAACTTCTTCAGGGCCCGCCGGGTCAGACTGGCGCCGGCGTCGCTGTAGCCGCTGGACCGGGGACGGACGCTGTCCGGAAGATACAGTTTTGTGCGTTTGTCCTGATACATGGTCCGTACTCCTTACCAGTCTGTCGGGATGACGGCGAAGGACCGCCGGGACTTCCGGCCCTGCAGCAGTGTCTCCAGTTCGTCAATTTCCTTTTCCATATCCTCGATTGCCTTCTTCAGATCGGGCAGGTCGAAGTTGGTCAGCTGCCGGTTGTCGATGTGGTAGGACTTGACGCCGCCCTCCAGCAGTGCCAGGTATGCCTCCCGCAGCTGTGTCAGCGCGGCCCTTCGGAACTCCAGCCGCGCCCGAATTTCTACCTTGTCAGCCATGATCCGCACCTACCATTCGTTGAAATATCTCTCCAGGGCGTCTTTCCGCTTCTTTGGCGCGGGCCTGGCCGGAGACGGTTCCGCCGCCGGCGGCGCGTCCACGGCCTTCCCGCGGGCCTTTTGCAGCTGGCGGTCCTTGGCGTCCAGGTTCACCGGAAGGGTGCGGAAGGCCGCCAGGGCATAGTTGCGGCAGTCCAGGGGCTCGTTGCGCTGGTGGCCGGGGATCTTCTGCCACACCCACCGCTGCCGGGTCTTCCCCTCCGGGACCAGATGCTCCGAGAGGAGGCCGTGGAAATAGGCGTGGCCGTAATCGTCACGCAGAGGGAAATGGCAGTATTTCGGTCCCGGGGTTTCCACCCGCAGATTGTCCATGATCATCTGCTTGCCGGAGTCCACGCCCAGCTGATACTGCCAGCAGGTGCCAAGGTACCGGTTGTTCACAATGATCTTCATTTTCTTCGGCTTATCGGTGAACGGCCGGTCCGGGCCGGCGGCGCCCTTGATACAGAACACCTTTTTCCGTATCCGGTCCCGGCATCGCATTCGCACCTGCTCGGTGAAGTGACCGCCTTCGTCCACAAAGGACCTGCTGACCTTCAGGCCCAGGCCGTCCTTGAAACGCAGAACCCTGTCGAATACCATCATATCCAGGCTGTCCCAGATGGCGGGATCGTCCGGGCTGCCCATGATGACGCCATACTCAATGCCCCAGGTCTCCCCGAAGTGGCCGTGGCCGACGATCTCATACTCAAAGCGGTCGTCCTGTGTGTCCACGCCGGCGGTCAGCACCAGCACACCCTCCGGCAGCTCCGCATCGTAGACGTCGCGTCGGCCCAGCATCGTTTCCGGGTCCTGTGTCTCGCCGCGATTCTCCCAGAGCATACCGAAGCAGGTGTTGTACACCACCTGCAGCTTATTCGTGTCACCCAGGGCGTTCTGATACTTCAGGCAGATGCTCTCCCAGCTGGCCCAGGGGCTGGCAAAGGCGTTCAGCCAGAAGGACCGGACGCCGTTGGCATAGGCGGCGGGGTTCTCCGCCTCCCAGCGGGCGGGCTGCTTCTTCATCGCGGCCTCGTTGGAGGTACACGCGCAGCCGGGGCAGCACCACAGGACATCCCCCTCAATGGTGTATGTCCGCTCGTGATTGACCACCGTCTCCTTCGCCGTGTAGCGGATGTTTTTCCACTGGATCTCGTGGAACTCTCCGCAGTGGGGGCACTGGGACTTCCACCGCTCCATGGTACCCTTGGCAAAGCTGGCGGCTATGGCGCTGCTGCCTTTGATGGTGGGGGTGCTGACCTCCACCGCCTTGGCGTTGTAGAAGGTGGTCTGCCGCGCCATGGCCAGCTCCCAGGGGTCGCCCTCGGTACCGGCGGACAGTGCCCAGCGGTCCCGCTCGTCTCCGAACACATACCGGATGGGCTTGGAGCATAGCGCGTGGGCTTCATTGGAGCCGCACAGCGTCAGGATGCCGCCGGGGTAGGTCTTCTGGAGCAGGGTATTCCCGCTATCCCGACTCTTGGGTGCTGCAATTTTCCGGCGCAGCGCGGGGCTGTCCCGGATCATGGGGGCGATGCGCAGCTTGGAGAACTCCCTGGCGTCAATGGTGGTGGGGTGAACGAAGAGGATACTGCCCGGATTCTGATCGATGATGTAGCCGATCATGTTGTTGATAACCTCGGTCTTGCCCACCTGGGACGCAGCCACGAAAACGATGTGGCGAACCTTCGGGTCGCTGAAGGCGTCCATAATGGCCCGGAGGTAAGGCGTCCGGCTGGTGCGCCACAGCCCGGGCTCGGCGCTGGCCTCCGTGGAGAGGTACCGCTTGCACTCCGCCCACTGGGTCACCGTCAGGTTCTCCGGCGGCTTCATTCCGGACAGGACTTTGGCTACGACCCGGTTCAGCTGCCGGATGTCCCTGCTATTCGCCGTCATCCACATCACCTTCCCAATCCATCCGCTCCCGGACCCGTTCCGCATACTTGGCGGGGTCGTACTGGTACTGGGACAGTTCCTTCATCACCGCATAGACCTCCCGCTTGATGATCTCGGCGGCTTCTGCCGCGGTGCTGGCTCCCGCCACATCCACAGCCAGCCGCCCGGGCAGGGCCAGAAGGGAATCCCGGACGGTGTATATCAGGTCCTCCGCCATGGCGGCCACGTCCTCGCTGCGGTGCATGATGCCCTGAAGCTCCTGGGCTTCCAGTTCGGCAATATCGGCCTTGGCCTTTTTAATTTTGATTTCGGCCTCGAACTTCTCAAGCTCCTTATCCTCCGGCACGCCTTTGTCGGCGCGGTTCGCTGCCTTGTCCCGGAGGTACTGGGTGTAGGCCCGGACGGACTCCACCACGTTGTACCGCTTCCCGGCTGGAGTGTCCCTCCGCTTGATCACGCCGTCGCGTGTCAGCTGGTTGATCCACTGCCCGGTCAGACCGAACAGGTTCGCCAGGTCCTCCGTTTTGCAGTAGCCGGGGGTCTCCTCGACCTTGTTTTTTCTGGCGGTCGCCATGTGATTTCCCTCCTCAGATGGGTACCCCGGAAACGAAAGTACCCGAAAAAATTTTTCGGTGACTGCGCGAATTTCGCGGCTCGTCTGCCCCGCAGACCCCCGCGGGGGCCGTCACAGTACCTTGGCGCATGAAAAACGGCAGGCAGCCCGCTTTGGGGCCGTCTGCCGCTGCGCCGTCTGTGCTTATGCCTGGTGCCGGTGGATGGTGTCGAGGATGCGCTCCTGCTCCTCCGCGCCCACGCCGATGCTCTCCAGGGCCTCGCGTGTTCCGCAGTCCGAACAGATGTGGGTTATGCCGTCCGCCCTTGAGACGCAGGGGCGTGTCGTGTAGGTCCTGCCGCACCGGGGGCAGGACGCGGGCTTCCATGTCGTTTTACTTTTCATTTTCTTTTTCCGTCCTTTCCGAAGGCAATGTCCTTCCACCGCCCAAAGCCCGCCGTTGGCGTCTCAGGCGGCGGGGGGAGGGCCGTCTCAGGCGGCCCGGCCGCTGCGGAAGGCGGCGTCCCCGGCCAGGCGGCGGGTCAGGATGTCCCGCGCCGTGGCGAACTCCTCGCCGATGAAGCCCAGCCGCAGGAGCCAGGTCCGCATGGCGTACTTGGGGTTCTCGGTCTGCTGGGGCTTGGGGCTGGCGCTCTTGAGTGCCTTGGCCATCTGGCTGAGCGCCAGGCAGAGCTGGATGTAGCTCTTGTTGTTCTCGATGTTCATTTCGTGTCCTCCTCTAAAAATTTCTGCCCGCAGAAAATGCACCGTTCAGTGCTGTAGGGCACCTGGTGGCAGGCAGGACACTGCGGTTCGCCGTTGGGGATAATCCTGTCTGCCGAGGCGTCATATGATGGAATCCAGTGGAGTTTGACCAGGGGCTTTTTGCCATTGGGTTTATCCTCATCCGCCGGCTGGTGCTCACAGCCGCGGCACATCCTGTCCCAGCCGCACCGAACATCCTTGTGCCAATGGCATCTGATGGGGCCTGCGCCATACTCATTCACCCGGCTCACCTCCGCACAAGAGTTTCTCTCCCTGGGCCTTGAGCTCCGGGAAAATCTTCTCCTGCACCTTCTTGATCTGCTCGTGTTCCCGCAGGTATTTCTGGAACACGCGCTCCCGAAACCTCTTGGCACGGGCCGCCTTGAGTTTCAGCAGCACGGCCTTCCGCCGCTCAATCAGCTCCCGCATCGTGCTGTCGGTGGTGAGGATGTGGTACTTGGCGCCGCAGGCCGGACAGGAAAAATACTGCACCTCCAAGTCGCCGTCCCGAACCGTCCCCGAGCAAGAGTCTTTCAAGGCGAACCGCTGGCCGCACCGGTTGCACACAACGGATTTGTCAAACAGGGTCATGCTGAACCTCCTCAGTTCCGATACTCTCTCGATTTAGGCTCCCAGCGCAGATTGACATCCCCGCCGCACTTGCACCGAACCATAATATCCGGGTCTTCCCGGTTTGTCTTGCCCCATCTGGTCTGTTCACAATAGGGGCAGGTATAGGCGAAGGTGGCCAGCGGGACGGTGAGGTCAATCTGGTGTCCGCACTTACAATCCATCCCCGTCTGATACTCCCGCAGGAAAGTCGTGAAAGCACGTCCACACTCCTTGCAATGGAGGTGGAGCAGCCCCCTGGCACCATCCGGCTTTTTCTCCGGGGGTGGGGTGGGTGCGGTCTCCGCTGCCGGCGGTGGATCGGTGGGGGCCTGGCCCTCCGGGTTCAGCCCCACTGGCTCCGGTGCCTTGGGGATCGGGGCGTACTCGTTCATCAGACGCTGGATGGTTCTCTTTGCTCTGGTGATTCCCTCTCTGGTGTCCGGCACTTCGACCGTTGTGTCAATAATGGTATGTCCTTCCCGGTCGATGCAAAGGGAAAATGTGTAGGTTTGGGGCAGTTCGATCGAAAAGCTCATGTTTTCTCCTCCTCAAAAACCGTTCCAGACCTGACGCCCACAGTATTCAAAACACTCAGCATCAGCACAATCTTCCGGGGTCAGATCTGCGATCCGCTTCCGGCTCCTGGAAATGAACAGGTCAGAATCCATGGGCGGTTTCGGGTTCTTATCCCGGAGCAGATTGTCCATGCCTATTACTGCAGCATAGGTCTTTGGTTCGTGTTCTTTGATGTACTGAAAAAAATAGTTGCGGTGGAAGGGGCAGAACGCGCAGGCGCTGGCCTTCGTGTCCAGGCCCCATTCCTCCAGGATGTACTTGTAGTTGTCCGCTCGTGTCAGACCCGTCTCGACCAGGGGGAAGCGGTTCACAAAGAGCCGGTTCGGATTCTCCTTGCACCGCTGCTTTTCTTCTGCACTGAAGCCCATGTGCATCTCATGGGCCTTGACATCCTCCGGCCGGAGCCGTTGGCCCTTTCGGTACCCAAGCAGTTCCCAGCGGACGAACTTAGAAATGGCCTCGATCTTGTAGTCAATGGTGCAGTTCCGGGGCATTTTGGATTTGTGCCCGTCTTCCTTCAGCGTCCACCAAGGGACGCTGATCGTGCGGCGCTCACCGAAGTTCTCCATAAAGTCCCGGTACAGAGGCGTGTCCAAGACGTAGAAGGGTATGCCGACCGCTTCGCAGGCCCGTCGGGTAAACTCCACCTGCTGCATCACCCAGGGCGGCTCCAGGCCAAGGTCGCAGAAGATGACCGCATCATAGATTGGGACCGAACCGTGCAGCACTGGCTTATTCATGTTGGCGTTCTCGCAGGCCATCAGCGCCAGCGCCGTGGATTGCATACCAGCTCCGAAGGAGAGAATCTTCATGGCCTTTCGTACCCCATGCATTGTTTCGAGCCGCAAAGGGCGGCAAATTCAATCCGTTCGCCCTTTGGCGCGTTTTTGTAGTTGACCGGGCAGTCCTTGTTTTTGCATTCATTGCAGCAGTACTTCACGACGTTTCCCTCCGGCCCGGTCGCTTATTCCATGCTGCCTCTGCCTGACCCTGGGCAACAAACTTGGTGTCATGCCAGGGCTGCACCCATGTCTTCGGCCCCCTGGTCTTGCAGTGGCGGCACACCACCCGGTAAGCAGCGTTCTTATCGCTCTTGCCCTCCCGCATGATGGCTACGTCATGTGAGCCGCAGAATGGACACGGTTTGAGGTTCATGCCATCACCTCCAAATCCTCCATGCTGAACACGATCCCGATGCACCACGGTTCGCCGTCCTCCATGATGGTGAACGTCTCGTGGGGGATGTCCGTCTCGAACGTCCAGCAGGGACCGCCCTCGTCGTGCCACACGGCCTTGATGGTCTGGGCCTTTTCCCGCACCTGGATAAAGTAGGGGCATTCGATATTTTCGGCGATGCCGCAGGCAGGTTCCTCCAGGAGTCCATCCTTGGTGAGGTAGATGGTGGTGCCCTCATAGGCCCCGACCTCCTCGTCGATGGCCCCGCGAAACTCCACGTTGTCATCGGAGTACCCATACACCACGACCAGACTAGCATCTCTTGCGCTGAGTCCCTCTCGCGGGGTAGTTTCATTTCCGGTTTCACGGCCGGAGAGCATTTCAGCTAATTCTTTCGCTGTCATTTTGTAAAACCTCCAAATTCACAAACGTTTGAGATTTGCCCCAATATCAGGTTTTGCCGATTTTCATCTGTTCCGGCGCGGGCCGCTGGGCCTCCCGGACATCGACCAGTCGGACGTCGCCCCACCGCTCCAACAGCATGGCGATGGCCTCCTTGATGCCCGGAATGTGCCCGGCGGCACAGTTCACTTGAAATGTCAATATCAGCATTTTGGCCTCCTTGTGTTCTCAGCCGAGGAGAATCTTCCTTGCCAACTGCTCCCGTTCGGATGCGTTGGCCTTCCTCCGGCTCTCCCCGGCCAGCTTGAGGCGGATGGGGCACATTGCCAGGACCCGGTCATAGATTCGGGCGTACTGCATGGTGGTGGGGTGCTCCATCTCTTCAAGCGTCAAATTGGTGGTCACGATCACCGGCAGTTCCGAATTGCTCCGGGCGTCGATGATGTTGAAAATCTGTTCTTCAGCGTAGGCGCTGTCCCGCTCCACGCCCAAGTCGTCCACAATCAGGAGCTTGTAAATCGAAAGGCGGTCAAGGAGGGTCTGCTTTTCGTAGGTGCCTTGGAGCAGATTCAGCAGCCGGGGGAAGTTCGTAGCCGCCACCGGAACCTGCCGATCCAGCAGGCCGTTCCCGATGCAAGAGGCCAGGAAACTCTTTCCCGTGCCGACGCTGCCATAGAACAGCACCCCGATGTTGTTTGCCCTCATCTCATCCCAGCACTCCACATACCGCTGGCAGGCGTCCGACACCTTCGGCTGCTGCCGGTCATCCTGGGCAAAGGTGTATCGGAGCCCATCCGGGCAGGAGAGGCCGTCCTCGCGGCGCCGCGCCATATCCATTTGGAACCGTTCGCGCACAGCCCGCCGCTCGGCTTCCTCATCGGCCTCGCGCTGGCACTGGCAGACAGCCCGAACAACGGTTTCCACTTTGTCCCCAGTGAGCGGGTTAAAGGGCAGGCGTGTCTGCTTGGGCGTGTGGCATTTACCGCAGTACAACAGCCCATCCTCACCAACATAATCACTGGGCTCCTCATGGGTTTCCATCAGCCCTTGAATAACATCCAGCACCTTTTCTCACCTCACACAAAACTTTCTCCACCCTCATAATCAGCGGGTGTCTTGACATCCCTTTTGCCCCCAGGCTTTTGCCATCGCTCCCAAGTTTCAGACGCTCTAACTGCTGCTTTCCAGTCCTTCATGACGGCCCTACCCGTCATCCAGCCCCTTGCCGCATAGTAGTCAACCCAGACCTGCGGGTCGACACAGCTACTGCGGGAACGCACGTATTCAGCGACCTCTTCCACCGTCGGCGGCACAAAACCGGAACCTAAATTCTCCCCTTCGGACGGTGCGTGTGTGGGGGCGGGCGCCGCCGGCGCGCCGCCCAACACTCTACTTTCCTTTACTTTTCCTTTTCACTCATGCTGCTACTCCTTTCTTCCTGGGCAATTTGGGATTGCCCTTTTTCAGCCAGTCCAGCCACGCTCTTTCAAATGCCGCAACCTCCGGGGTGCGATCACAGTTGCGCAGGCCCCGGTTCTGCCGGACGGTCTGCCTTTTCTCGTCAAATTCCAGGGTAAAGAAAGGCTTGTCCGGCGCTTCTACCTTACGGATGAACAATATGGCGGTCTTCCCGCTGGCGTGATCCTTGGCGTAGCTGCCAACGCAGTGATGGAGCTCTTTTCCCTCCTGTCTCAGTTCGTCCTCATCGGCACAGGGCCGGATCAGAAGCCCATCCTGTTGGAAAGACAGTTCCTCCAGCACGGCCAGCCGCTCCCGAAATTTCTCCTTGCGCTCCGCCTGCTCCCTGGCCCGTTTCTCGGCCTCTTTCCTGTTTCGGATGGCCTCCCGCTCTGCAATCTGCCGCTGATGGGAGGCGGCCAGGTTACGGGGCCAGCAAACCAGGTTGTCCGTAAGATCCCGCCCGTCCTCTGCCGCCATACGCCGGTAGTCCCGCAGGGTGCGCCAGTCCGACTTCTGCCTGCTGAGATACCGTATGGTTCGCCAGAAATCAGCTCGCGGTGCCTCCTCCAGCACAAGGTTGATGTCGTATGCCGGCCTGGTCTTCAGCAGTTCCATATCTTCCGGTAGCTTCATACGTATGCCGACCTTCTTTACCAGCCGGTACCGTTCCAGGTCCTCTGCGCTCCAGCCCATCCGGCGCATATGCCGAAATTCCTCTTTGTTGAGGCCCAGCATCTGCGCAGGCCGTTTTTCCTTCCAGTTGACCTCAGATAATTTCGGGATACCGCCGCGATCCATTCCGCTACTCTTCTCCTTGTCGATCAGCTCCGCCAGAAACCGGCCGCACCCCTGCACCAGGAGATTTTCAACGGTGGGGCGCTTGCGCCATAGGGCCAGGTAGCTTACCAGCCGCTTGCCTCCTGCGTCCTGGTACAAATCCAGCTTACAGTTTTCAGCCGTGGTACCCTCCAGAATGGACTTGTCCCAGGGGTAGCAGATAGACACGGTACCGTACACATCATTGAATGTCTTCCGCTGTTCCCATTTGTTAAAAAGGGAGGTGGCACCACCTATAGTCTTCATATAGCCCATCAGGCGGACAACTTTCTTTTCCTCCACCACCCAGGCGCTGTAAGGGTAAGTGGTGTACCGGCTTTCCCCTGATTTTTCAATCCGGCGTTTTACCAGCCATTCAGTCAGCACAAAGCGGTCTTTATAACCCTCCACAGGGAGGCGGGACATCATGGTAATCCAGGCTCCTTTTTCAATCCCTCTTGGGATGCTCCCAACGTGCATCACCTTCACTTCACAGCCACATATGGGGCACAGGGTTAGGCTGCCGCTGATCACGCTTTCCGACGTTTCATGGTGATACCATCCGAACGGGGCCGGGGCATAGCCGGCGCTGCATCCTCCTGCGTCAACCTTTTCAGCGAAAAAGGAGTTTCCGCAATTGGTACACACCACCTCAACGGCGGGACGCATCCGATCTTCCAGCGGTTCATAGACCCGCCCAGCCTTATAAATCAGATACTCCTCTTGAAAAAACTCCTGCTCCAAAACCCATTGAACCAGGTCAACGGGCGGTGCCTTGGGTAGCAGCGGCTCATAATCGATCTGTTCCATGTTCTCTCGCCCCCCCTTACAGGAAGTCCGACAGGTCAATCATCTTTTTAGCCGGGGCAGGGGCAGCAACGGGTTTGACTTCATCGGGGCGGGGGAGACCGTAGAACTCCCGCAGGATGTTCTCAGCCTCCGCAGGGGTAACGCAGGAAAAGTTCCCGGTTTTGTGCTTGTCCGCAAAAGCCTTGATCTTCTTTTCGGCCTCGGTGATGCTCATGGACTCCTTCTCCAGGTCCTGGGCAATCAGCTCCGCGCTCTTAGGCTCCATGCGGCAGATGTCCTTCAGCTGCTCCCCCACCATCCACTGGGGAGAACGGGGCTCGACCTTGGCCTGCTGGGCCTCGATGGCACGGATCGCCTCGTTTTGGCACTCAGCCATACCGCCGGCCTCCTTTCCCGCCGTTCAACCCCAGCTTCTTCCCGCAGGAGTGGCAGAAGGAATGGTGGGGATGAACCCTGCGGTTGCAGGCCGGGCAGTGCCACACGCCGTCCTTGTATACCGCGCGGCCGGCGTCCACGTGCCGCTTGTACATCGCCTGGTACTGCCTGGCCAGCGCCTTGTAGTCATGGACGATGTCCTTCGCGTCCTCCACCGTTTTGCATCCGCCGTCCAGGAGAGCGGAGAGAATGCCAGCCGCTTCACGGCGGGCCTCCGCGTCCTTTTCCCGGACGGATCGGATGGATTCAAACTCCGCCTTATAGATGCTGTACGCGCCAAGCTCGCACAACTGGGCAATGATGCCGCCCATGTCCATAGCATTTTCCATATTGACTTTTCCTTCCCGCTCCGCTAAAATGGGAGCATAGTGTATTTTTGTTGGCCGTCAGGCCGGTCCGCTCCAGTTGCTGCAATCGATTGGGGCGGCTTTTTCATGCCATTTCGCCCATTTCCGCTATGTAGGTCCAGTAAATTTCCAGTGCTGCCTCGCTGTACTCTGTAGGGCTTGTCCGGTCGGAGGGCCCTGCGTTGTAAGACGTGTACAGCTGATGATCCTCCGTCCTGGCGCCTGTGATGCCCTCCAGCTCCAGCAGGTAGTCGACAGCCACCGCCGCGCATTGGACCGGGTCCGTCAGGTCTGTCACGCCCAGGGCCTCCATCCGGTCCGTGTGCCAGCGGGTGTTGATCTGCATCATGCCGAGACTGTCGCCGCCGTCCCCTACGGTCTGGGCGTCGAATCCGCTCTCTACGGAAGCAATGGCCATCACCGCGCAGAACAGGCGGCCGTCCTGGCCGCACTGCTTGAAGATATCCCACTGCGTTTCCGCCGCCAGCGGCACGTCCAGCAGCGGTACGTCAATGTGGCCGTGGTCGTCGCTCCAGAGGTCCGCGGCGGAGGCGGCCTGCTCCTCCGGCAGGATTGCGATTGCCGGAGCGGAAATCGCGGGGGCGGCAGGCACCGCGCCGCCGGCGGGGATCGTGCATCCGGCGAGGCTGGCCGCCAGGAGCACGGCAGCCAGCTCAAGCGCCACCGATGCGAGGCTCCTTTTCGTTTTCATCTGTAAAACTCCTTTCGCCGCCTGGAGGCGGCTTTTTTTCATCCCGCCCGCGCCGGCACCCGGACTGTCTCGCCGGTGTCCTTCCGCACCGCGGTCACGCCGGTCAAGGTTACGCCGCACTCCTTGGCAATACCCTCATTGTAAATATTCCGAAGCGCCTCCAGAATGCGGCTGATGTTCGGCTCGTTCAGAAATACGCCGCCCTCGACTTCTCGCATGGCCAGTTCCACATCCTTTCTTTTTTCTTGTAAACTGTGTCAACTTGTGATAGAATTCTTCCAATGGGATGGTGGTGTGATATGGTTGCTATCATTGCTGATTGGTGTGGCATTGTAGGTTTTTTGCTTACTATTGCGCTTTTAATTCGCTCTGAATCCATGCGAAAAGAAATCGAAACTCAGAGGGCAGACTATAAAAAAGAGCAAAAGAATATCCGGCACAACTTAATTGCACTTCGAAGCAATGTAATTGATGATAAAATCTTGAATCAGAAGGTGGTCAGTGACATACGCACACAGCTGTTTACCTATCAGCAAAAATTCCGACGGCTGTTAAATTGGGAAGATCGGAAACATATGAAACGCACCTTGAAGATTCTCAATACTGAAATCAGTGCAATTAATGGCACTATGCTTTGCCAAGAGTTAGACTACTTTGTAGCTAGGTTTGAGCGAAAGGAGATTCGGCAATGAACATCTCTCATGACAAAATGTGCAAATTCTTTGATTCTGCCATAAAGAAAACAAAAGATCACTCTCTCTTGTGGAAACGCGCTTGCTACTGCAAGGTTCCTGTGCCAGAAAGATACGATAGAGAAAGGAGTTTCCTTAGTTCGTATGCGCGGGGGAACCTGCTCCTTGCGTTTAATATGCTCAACGCAAAACCCGAGTGTCTTATAAATCCGGCCCCTGATTTACCGTACCAGGTGATTGGGGAAGATGACGAGGATGTAGCGGGTATGGTTCTCCGTTTATACAATGTGGTCTATGACACCCTCCCCACTATTGAATCATTTATGGATGCAGTAATAAACTCTACTGATGATCCAGACAATTCTCCTTGCTGATGAAATTATCCATAAATTCTTCCAGCGCCCGGTTACGCTCTGCCTTAGTCAGGAATTGAAATTCTTGGCTAAGGCAGTTTTTGGCTTTCAGCTCTTCTACCAACCGCTTAATTGTGTTTTCGATGTATTCGCTATCTGACATTTATCTCCCTCACCTCCTTTCGCCTCTGCCGGCCGCCGGTCATGCGCTCTCCCGCTCCGCCCCCGGCGGCAGGGAATCGCGCCGTGCCTGATCCGCCATTGCAAGTACCCCCTCCGCATAGCCAAGGATGTACTCGCGTTTATCTTCAGGAAGGAGGGAAACGGCCTCAGTGATGTTGCGGACGATCTCCTTTTCCTTGGTGCCCATAGGATCACCTCCTTTCTTTTGGTGTTGTCCCCTCCTCCGACCTGTGGTAAAATTTAGTCGGAGGAAGGGGGTGGTGATGTGAAAATTTGCTATGAGAAGGGGGGTGTACAATGTGACCGACGAGCAACGCTTGGTGTATGACCTGTCTATGCAATGCGCCGCAATACAGGTAAGGGATTTCTCGGCGACAGATATCGTTTCTTTGCAATCTGCTATGTTGGATGCTTTTGTCAGGAGTGTTTGCGTATATAGCGCTATGGACAAAGAGAGTCTTTCTGCCGCGTTGGAGAAGCTCAGAAACGTTTGAGTTCTGCAATAGTTTCACTTTCCATTCGCTTTTGCATCGAACTCACAGACTCGCTACAGCGGATTTGTAGCGCAGTAAGCAATTCCCATACCTGACTATATGTCAGCCCTTGCTTTTGGCATTGTTCCAGAATGTCATTGGCAAGGGCTTTCATTCCCGCATTCATCCCGTTCACCTCCTTTCTTTTGGTGTTGCCTCTCCCTCCGGCTTGTGGTAAAATTTCTCGGAGGAAGGGGGTGGTGATGTGAAAATCATTTGCTGGAGGGAGGTGAAAGAATGCCCAATACACGTGCATTTTGTGATCAAGAGAATCACGAACATGCGATTGTTCCTGCAATCGTTGATGTTCGAGACAATTTGGGAACTCTGGCCGTTCAGGTTCTTGCGGCAAAAGAGGACTTGTCAACAATGAATTATGCGGAAATGTTGAACAAGCTCTACCAGATTGTCAGCGATCTGCATACCGAGTACGACCATCACAAACCTACAGAATATACTGGCGGCTAACCCGCTCCGTCCCGGCAACCTCTTGGATGCTTGCACCATCCAGGAGGTTGCCTCCTTTGTCTTTCAACGAACACAGCACATGGTTGATAGCGCTCATCACTTCTTTATAGGTAAGGTTGCTGGCTAAGATATCTGCCGTTAGCGTTTCGCGCAGGCGTAGTTCCCGCTCTGTGAGATAGGGCATTCAACTCACCTCCTTCATATTAGCTTGGCTACATCTTATCATAGCTTAGTGAGCTTGTCAAGCAAATTTTTCTTGCTCAGCTAATTTTTTCCTTGACATTTTCGTCAAGCTATGTTTTAATGGGGCGAGGAGGTGGACTAATGAACAATCGAATCGCGCAGGTTATTACTGCACTTGGAATAAAAAAAATCGAATTTGCTAAAAAAATTGGGATTTCATCCCCGTTTGTATCGGAACTTTGCAGTGGAGCCAAAAAAGCTAGTGATCGTACCATTACCGACATCTGTCGCGAGTTTGATGTCAATGAAACCTGGCTCCGCACCGGCGAGGGCGAGATGTTTGTGTCAAAGACCAGAACCGATGAGATTTCTGCTTTTGTGGGCAGCATTTTGAAAGGCGAGCCTGACTTCCGGCAGAAGTTCATTTCTGTGCTGTCCCGGATGACAAAAGATGAATGGCAGATTCTCGAAAAGAAGGTCCTGGAGCTGGCCGAAGAAATAAAAAAAGCCGACCCCTAACGGGACCGGCTTTAGCGGCAGCAGTTATTTGATGCCCTGGACGAAGTTGTACACGTTGCGCAGTTTCCTGGTGTCCAACTGGCGGATCGTCCTGATGATAAAAGCAATCATCTGTTCCCGCATCTTCTCGCCGCGGTTTTCAATGACCTTTTTGTTCATCTTCAATTCCTTTCCGCCCTGGCGCCAAGACCATGTATTTGCGCATGGGTAGAGTATAGCATACTTTTCTGTCATTTTATAGGGAGTGCTGGCGGTTTATAGCTATTTTTTACAAGTGTTGCGCCTTTTCTGGAAAAAATAGCGAGCAAAGGAGACATTGATAAAATAAACCCCAGCAAAAACCGAAGCTTGACAATTTCATATCAGGCGGTTATACTGAGAATAGAAAGGGCGCCGCCGGTAGACGGTGGCCCTGCTATAAGTTACAAGAAGTAACCGCTAACTGTGGGCACAGGGGCGGTTACTTCTTTTTATTGGCCGCAATAAAGAGGCCGATAATACCGATGATAACAAGTGTGTACTGAAACAGTTCACTGTATGTGACCATTGGGCAGCCCCCCTTTCCAAGGATCAGGGGGCAAGAAGCGCCCCCTGTCAAGAGGGCTTCACCGCCTACCGTTACTGGCAGCGCTGAAAGATGATTCTTTCCTGCACTCAGGATACCACAGGTTTTGACAAAATGCAATCAAAATCCCAAACGTCTGGGATTTTAAGCAAAAAACCGCCCCCGGCGCTGACAACACCAGGGGCGGCGAGTGAAACAATACCGGGACAGGCCCGATAATCGCTCCGAACAAAGTGATTATACACCTGTCCTTGGTTCATTGCAACCATTTTTGAAAGGATAGGTGATTTTTTATGAAGAAACAGCAGACTTGCCCGCCGCCGGTGCGCCGCGCCGCGCTGTACATCCGGGTCAGCACCGAGGAGCAGGCGAAGCAGGGATTCTCCATCCCCGCCCAGCGAGAGGACCTGGAGGAGTACGCCCGTACCAACGGCTACGCCATCGCCGGGGTATTCATCGATGAGGGCAAGAGCGCCCGAAAGAAGTACACGGCCCGCCCCGCGTTTATGGAGATGATGGAAAAGGTCAAGGCCGGAGAGATTGACGTAATCCTGTTTATCAAGCTGGACCGCTGGTTTCGGAACATCGCGGACTACTACGAGGTACAGAAAATTCTGGACGCCCACAACGTAGCGTGGAAGACCACCCAGGAGCACTACGACACCGAGACCACCAACGGCAGGCTGTATATCAATATCCGGCTCTCCGTAGCTCAGGACGAGAGCGACCGGGACAGCGACCGCATCAAGTTCGTGTTTCAGAACAAGGTGTCCCGCGGCGAGGCAATTTTCGGCAACCCGCCGCTTGGCCTGAAGGTGGAGGACCGGCATATTGTCCACGACCCGGAAACCGCGCCCGTGGTCCAGGAGATATTCCGCCACTACGAGGCCCACCGCAGCATTAGCCGCACGGTGCGGGAGGTGGGGGAGCAGTTTGGCCGCATCCTGTGGCTGGACAGCACAAGGCGTATGTTGGCAAACCCGCTCTACAAGGGCGTCTACCGGGACAACCCAGCATACTGCGAACCGCTGATCCCGCCGGAGGAATTTGATCACATACAAAAGCTGCTGAAGGAGCGGTCGATCCGCCACAACCAGACCGGGCGCATCTATCTGTTTTCCGGCCTGCTGATCTGCTCGGTGTGCGGCCGGAAGATGTCTGGCCGCTACTGTACCACAAAGCGGAAAGCGAATAATTGGGAATATTATCTCTACCGCTGCCCCACGGCCTTGCAGTATCACCGCTGCCCACACCGCAAGGAGATCAACGAGGAAAAGCTGGAGGCGTGGCTGCTGGAGCATATTCGCTCAGAGCTGGAGAAGTACCAGATGCAGTGGGAATACACAGCGTCCGCACCCGCCACGCCCAAGGTGGACCGGGCGGCAATCCTGCGCAAACTGGAGAAGCTGAAGCAGCTGTACATAGACGATTACATCACTCTGGAGGACTACCAGGCAGACTACAAAAAGTACCATGAAAAGCTGGATGCCGAGCAATCGGAACCCAAGCGCCCGGACTTTGACCATCTGCACGCCTGTCTCAACGCAGACTTCCAAACCAGCTACTCCTCCATGACACAAATCCAACGCCGTGACTTTTGGCATGAAATCGTTAAGGAAATCCGGCTAAATGAGGAAAATGAGCCACAAATTATTTTTTCGCTTTGACTGTACTAATGTTACTAAGCCTACCCATTCCATCTGATTTTCAGTCTTTAACCGCTCCGTTATGCCCTGCCGCTGGGCGTAATCTTTTACCAACTGAAAGAACATTTCCTCGGCCTGCCGGTCAATGTCGGTAGGGTAATCGTTTGGCCTGCCGCCCATCCAGAGGGCTGTGTATTCCCCAACTGTTTTTTACAGAACACCATACAAAGGGGCATTTTTCCAGAGCGACCTGTAAAATCGTGTAAAATCCGCCGATTTGTAATTGACAAACCGCTTTCCCATGTGGTATCCTACAATACTCCCTCATGGGAGCGCCAACTGAATAGGCTGTACTGACTGAAACAGTAAAAGCCGGTTACATACACAAACCAAAATGAACACCAGCGGGGCGAAGGCCGTCCTGCTGGTGCGGTTGTGTATGTGATTGGCTTTTTTATTTGCTCTGGCAACAAAAAACTTGAAAAAGGCCCAAGAAAAAGTTCCGTTTTTGGCATTGAAAGTTGTAGTGGGGGGTGGGAGGAAAATCTTGAGTGGAGGTAAAACACCATCACCCGCTGTTCCCCTGTCCACAGGGATAGCGAGCATCGGATTTCGCCCCCCCACGGGGCAAAATCCACTCCCAGGGGAGGCCCCCTGAATACCCCCCCCCACGGCGGAAATTTGACAGAATGGAGGAATCAATTTGAGTACGCATGACGAAAAAGTACGGCTGAAAATCAGACTGACTGAGGAAGAAAAAGCCAAGCTGGAACATGACGCCACCCTGTGCGGCCTGTCCCAAGCAGAGTATTTCCGGCAGATTTGTCTGGGCCGAACCCCCCGCCCCAAGCAGCCGCCCAAGTTTTGGGAACTGCTGGATGCCCTGTACGAAATCCATGATAAGCTGGAACGCCTGACCGTCTACTGCCCGGAGATGACAGAAGAATGTTCACGACTTGAGCAACTTGTCCTGTTCTTGCAGGAGGTGGCGTGATGGCGGCCACCAGTCTATGGCACATCAAGGGCAATCTTGGAGACCTGATCGCCTATGTGGAAAACCCTGAGAAAACCATCCCCAAGGGCACCGAGGACTTCTTCAACGTATTTTCGTACATCCAGAACCCACAGAAAACCGCGGACGGCTCCTTTGTCACCGCCATCAACTGCCTGAAGCAGACGGCGCTCCGACAGATGATCCTGACCAAGCAGCGATATGGCAAAGAGGACAAGTATATCGCATGGCATGGCTATCAAAGTTTCCAGCCGGGTGAAGTCACCCCGGAGCGGTGCCATGAGATCGGTGTGAAGCTGGCACACGAGATGTGGGGCGATAAATTTCAGGTCATTGTCACCACGCACCTGGACAAAGGCCACCTGCACAATCATTTTTGCTTCAATTCAGTATCTTTCAGGGACGGCAAAAAGTACAACTACTCAAAAGCCGAGCAGCAGCGGCTCCGGGACACCTCAGACCGGCTTTGCCGGGAGTACGGGCTATCCGTCATAGAGCATGGCCATAAAGCCCCCAGTCGC
>CAJUQS010000038.1 GCA_910588365.1 uncultured Oscillospiraceae bacterium
GAGCGCCTGTGCAGAATAATCGTGCATGACCCCTCCGTGAAGCGCCGCATGGCGGCGCTTTCAGCGCTAAGCCCGCCCCAGGCGGGCCCACGGATGGGGTCATTGCACGATATGGATTGCTGCGGCTTTTTGCCTTGCAGGACAAAAAACCTATCTCGCCAATCCGAACACGCTGAGATATTAAACAGGCTCTTAGGCGCTGAACGTAATTTAACCGGGTTTTCTGCTGTTCTGCGGCGTTAAATGTCGTTGCGAATCGAAAAATGAGAGGATAGGAAGGATGCGATAACTATGAAAACAAAGAAATTAAAGAGCCGATTCATCCGCTGTTTATGTACTGCTTTTGCCCTCATACTGTGCATCCAGTCTTTTGGAGGCTTTGCCAGCGCGTCAAACACCGTCACTTTTAGCGAAGAGGAAACGGCGTTTATCAACGCTGTCGAGGGCAGCGCTTCCGCCGGCAAAATCAACCACTGGGGGGCATGGAACAACGCCGTAAGTCTTCAAAGCCAGGGGAATTATCAAGGGGCCATCGCGGGCTACCGGAAGGCGGCGCCCTATTTCAAAAAAGAGGGTTCGACAAACATGGCACTGCTGTTCCAGCATTTGGGAGAGTGCTACGTTGCCTTGAGCGATTACCGCAACGGGGCGATCTGCTACAAACGCAGCTCCTACTACTGGTCTCTTGTTCAAGGGCAGGAGGAAACAGCCAGATATTACAACAACATTGCCAAAAGCTTGGAGACCGATGTGCGCCTGTATCTGAAAACGACGGACGCGCGCTTCAATAAAACCAAGTTCTTCGGAGCTCCCAACGAAAATAAGAACGGCATTCTTTTGGGAACCACCTATAATTCGGATACGTCCGCCCTTACCGGAGTCAAGCATGCCCTTGAGCTTCAGTATTTTAATTACGGCACGGACTTGAAGAAATACGAGGACTTCTTCAAAACAGCCAAGGAAACCAACACGATGCTGCAGATCGCGCTTCAGCCCACAAGCGGCTTGAGCTCCGTCCAAAACGACAGTTATCTCGTTGAACAGGCCAAGTACCTCCAGAGCACAGGCTGCCGCATCCTGCTCCGTTTCGCCAACGAAATGAACGATCAGACCTGCCCGTGGTACACTGCGGATTATAACCAGTATATCGAAAAATTCAGAATCGTTTCCCAGGTATTCAAAACCCACGCACCCTCTGTCGGGATTGTCTGGGCACCGAATTTCTATCCCGACGATACAATTGATTTGTACTATCCCGGCGATGAATATGTGGATTATGTGGGCCTGAGCGTTTACAAGGAGTATGTTCCCGAAACCGACCCCCTGGGCCAGGGCGTGGACCGCGGACGGTGGAGCAATATTCTTGATAGGGTTTATGATACGTACGGCAGCCGCAAGCCCATCATCGTTTCGGAAAGCGGATGCAGCTATTTCAGCGTGAAAAAGCAGACGGACATAACCGACTTTGCCGTGAAGCAGATGAAGGATTATTACACCTACCTTCCCATCAAGTATCCCAATCTTAAAATGGCGGTTCTCTTCGATAGGGAGGACGCCGGCGGCCGGCAGTTCCTGCTCTCCCGCAACAGCGCTGTTCTGAAAGCCTATAAGAGCGGCATAACAAGTTCTCCCCGCTTTATTTCCGATCCGTCCTCCCAGCCCCCCGCGGTGTATTACAGCGAGCTTGAAAACTGGTATACCGTGCCCGCAGCCAAGGTAGAGCTTTGCAGCTACATCTCAGAGCCGCTGAATCTGGTGGACTATGTCATCTACACGGTCAACGGCGTTCCTACCACTTCGTACAGTATCCCCTACACAGTGTCCGCGGACTTCAGTGCGCAGGCTGGGAAGACAGTCACCGTAAATGTTCAGGCGTTTAGGAACGATATGGTTGTTTCTCAGGAGACCTTCTACCTCCAGGTCACACAGTAAGGACGCGGTAAAAAGCTCCGTGCAGATGCGGGGTATCGTGGGGCTTTTGTTCCGAAAAAGTGGCCCGGGCGCGCCGGCATCCAGGCCCCCTTTTCAAAACCTGGAGGTTTTCGGCGGCATCGGCCCCGCTCACGGACAGAGCCTCCGGCTCCATCTGTGACCAGTGCTATGATGACCTGTTTTCTACCTCGGGGTGTCCAACTTGCACTTGCAATTTTCAAAACAAAAAAGGTCAAAAAAGAACCTTTATGCGCACTTTTATTGGGCGCGAAACCGAGATCACCGCACGGTAACGAAACCGCACAAGCGTACCGGAGCCTCTGCGGAGGCTCCGGTACGCTCCACTATCTGTCTGAAAGGAGAACCAAAATGATGAAGTCTTTTACCAAGAAGGCGGCGGCGCTGCTGTGCGCCGCACTGCTGCTGGCGGCCCTGGCCGGGAGCGCCCTGGCCTCCTCCAAGGTGTCGGCCCAGCTCCGGCCTGATATGACCATTCTCATCGACGGCACCCAGCGGACCTTCTACGCCGCGAACGGCCAGCAGGTCCACCCCATTCTCTGCGGCGGCACCACCTATCTGCCCGTCCGGGCCATCGGCGAGCTCATGGGCAAGCTGGTGGACTGGAACCAGACCACCAAGACCGTCACCCTCAGCGGCACCCGCACCGGCGCCCCCACAGGCGGCACCCCGGACAAGGACGCGGCCGTGAAGGACGTAAGCGTGGAGCTGCGCCAGGACTTCACCGTGGTGGTGGACGGCGTGAAGCGGTCCTTTACCGATGCCGGCGGCAATGCCGTCTATCCCCTGCTCAGCGGCGGCTCCACCTACCTGCCCGTCCGGGCCATCGGTGAGCTCATGGGCGCCAGTGTGGACTGGGACGGCAAGACCAAGACCGTCACGCTGGAGACCGGGCTGGTCACTGACGCGGACACCTTCTCCGGGGAGGACGGGAAGCCCGCTGGGAGCGGAACGTCCGCCGGGGGCGGAACATCCGCCGGGAACGGCTTCATCTCCGTGGAGGATGCCAAAGCCAAGGCCCTGACCCACGCAGGCCTGACCGCGAAAGAGGTCACCTTTATCGAGACGGATCTGGAGTGGGAGGACGGCCGCAGGGTGTACGATATTGAGTTCTATACGGCGGACTACCAGGAGTACGACTATGAGATCGATGCCGCCACCGGCGAGATCCGCAGCTTCGACTACGACGCCGAGGGCTTTACGCCCCCCGCCTCCGCGGGAGGGCCTATCACCCGGGAGCAGGCCCAGAAGATCGCCCTGGACAAGGTCCCCGGCGCGGACGCGTCCCACGTGAAAAAGCTGAAGCTGGACCGGGATGACGGAAAATCCGTCTACGAGGTGGAGATCATCTACAGCGGCATGGAGTACGATCTGGAGATTGACGCCGCCACCGGCACCATCCTGGAGTTTGAGTCCGATTCCATCTACGACTGAATGGAAAAAGTGAGGAAGGCCCCGGCCTTCCTCACTTCTTTTTTGTCCGCTCCTGAATCAGATCATCGGGAATCTCCAGGATATAGCGCTCGTAGGCGTTGATAATGGTGGTCTCCCCCCGCTGGTGCAGGCGGGGCAGATCCGCGCCGTAGCTCATGTGTACATGGCCGTGAACCATGTACAGGGGCTTGTACTTGTCCAGCAGGGGCAGCAGGCACTCAAACCCCCGGTGGGCGTAGTCCTCGCCGTCGCCGTAGCCCTGGGCCGGGGAGTGGGTCACCACCAGATCCACTCCCCCGGCCCGCCACAGCTGGAACCAGAGCTTCCGAATGCGGCGGGCCATCTGCCGCTCCGTGTACTGGTGGGGGCCGCCGCTGTAGAAAGTGCTGCCCCCCAGTCCCAGAATCCGCAGGCCCTTGCAGATCACCAGCTTGTCCTCGATACAGTCGCACCCCTCCGGCGGGTTCCGGTCGTAGGTTTGATCGTGGTTGCCGTGCACGTACAGAAGGGGCGCACGGCCCATGGTGACCAGAAAGGAGAGATAGGGCGATTTCATGTCGCCGCAGGAGATGATCAGGTCTATGCCGTCCAGCCGCCCCGGCTGGTAGTAGTCCCAGTAGTACGCGCTCTCCTTATCGGAGACAAGCAGGATTTTCATATGGCTCCCCCCGCCAAACGGGAGCCCGCCGCCGCGCAGCGGGTCCCTGTTTCTCTATTTTCAAACAGTGGCTGGCTGTTTCCAGAAGCAAAACGAAGTTTTGCGCCAAAAGTTCTTTTTGGTTCCTTTTTCTTTCAAGAAAAAGGAACATCATAAGAGGGTGCTCTCCTTTTCCGGCAGGATCTGGTCCCGGTAGACGCCCTGCAGGCGGGCGAGGTTCCGGGACATGGGCAGCAGCTCCTCAAAGGCGGGGATGCCGCCGTCCACGCAGTCGCACAGCCAGTCCATGTGCAGGATCTCCTCCGGGGAGAACCAGCGCTCGCCCTCATTGCGCACCGTCCCGTCCTGGGACCGGATGGGGCGCTGGAAGGGGAGGATGGACCCGTCGGCCACCCCCTTGCGGAGGATCTCCACCAGCTGGCGCACCCCGGAGGGCAGGGTCTGGCTGAGGGTGACGTCGATGGCACGGCTGCTCATGCCCCACCAGTAGTTCACTGCCCGGCCGCCGTCCTTGGCGCTGAGGGCGTCCCAGCCGCCGGAGAAGATGCTGCGCACAATCTTTACATAGAAGTTGCCCCAGTGCCAGTAGGGGGAGGCCAGGGGCAGCAGGGAGCCGTCCGGCCGCAGCTGGCACAGGCCCCAGGGCTCCCGGACGCGGTCCGGCGCGGGGATGTCCCGGTTGGAGATCAGATCCACCCCGTCCTCCGCCAGCCGGGCCATGGGGTCCTCCTCCACACAGGACCAGCGCAGCTGAATGCGGGCGCGGGGATTGGTGAGCTGGGCCCCCAGGGCGAAGGCGTTGATGCTGGCGGGGACGCCGAAGATGGGGTTGGAGGCCACGTAGCCGATCAGGCCGTCCCGGCTCATGGCGCCGGCGATGGTGCCGGTGAGGAATTTGCCCTCATAGATGCGGCTGTAGTAGGTCCGCACCCCGGTGTAGGGCATGGAGGCGGAGCAGTTGAGCACCCGCACGCCGGAGTACTTGGCCGCGATGGTCCGGCAGGCGCCGATGAGGGGGGGCGTGGTGGCAAAGAGGACCTGGGCGCCCTCCTCGATGGCGGCCTCCATGGCCGCCACGGCCCCCTCGCCGGGCTGGACGCAGTTGAGGACCTGGACCGTCACCTGGTCCCCCATCATCGCCTCCAGATACTGCCGGCCCAGATCGTGGGCCCGGATCCAGTCGCTCTCCTCGGGGCTGTACTCGTTGATGAAGGCCACGTTCAGATGGCTGGGGAACATGGCCTTCACCAGCCGGCCGAAGAGGCCCGGGGCGTGGGGGACGCCGCCGTCCTCCGTCTGCTCCGGGGTCTCGGTGCTCACGGAGATGGGGTCGGCGTGTCCCAGGACCTTCACGTCCGCCCACACGGCGCTCAGGCTCTTGAGAATCTCCGAGGCCGGGGTGGTCTTCAGGTTCTCAAAGGGGTACACCTTCAGCCACACCAGCAGGGCGTCCGCCGGGGTGGCCGGCAGGTCCCGGCCCCCCAGCTTCCAGAAGGCGTCCTGGAAATAGGTGAAGCCGGAGACGAACCGCCTGCGCTCGTCCTCGGTCCAGACGTGGTCCGGCTCGTAGCCCAGGGCGGCCTGGAGCTTGGCGAAGCTGCCCGCCCGGCTGAAGTAGACCCGGTAGAGCCCCGTCATCTGGTAGGAGCGCATGAAGTCGTAGTAGGCCTGGATGGCCGGGTCCTCGGACCAGTTGGGGATGACCCGGATGACGTAGCCGGGGACGGTGGGGGCCTTGTAGCTCTTGAGGACGCTGACCCGCTTGTTGCCCTCCTGGACGTAGAAACGGCCCAGATACTCGTAGCAGCGGATGGGATCCCGGATGCCCTCGTCCCCCAGGTGGGCCGCGCACAGCTCTATCCACTTGTAGGCGAACTCCGAGTCCTCGCCCAGAAGGGGCATGAAGTCGGCGGCAAAGGCGGAGCGCCGCCCGGCGGTCTTGGTGCCGGTGATCTGCTCGGTGGGGATCTCGATCACCCCCATGTCCGCCCGGCCGGCCACCATGGAGTCGTCCAGAATCTCGTCCAGGACCTGGGGATAGGGATAGCGTCCGTGGAGGACGCAGTCTTTGTAGTTTTTCTGTCCGGCCTTGAGTGCCCTGCTGTACTGTTCGGTTGCTTCCTGTCTGCTCAAAGGGTATTCCTCCTATGCTCTGCCCGGTTTCCGGGCCCGCTGCTGTCTGCCTCTTGAAATTACGGTCATTATAATCAAACCCCGGCCCTCATGCAAGCCCCAGCCCGCCGGAGAAACAGAGATTTTTCCGGCGGGGGAGGCGGGCAGAACTGTGATATCTGATAAAAAGGGCCGGATCCCGGCCGGGGCGGCAGGGATGCCCGCCGGATGTGCGCCTCATGCGCAAAGTATGCCTGCGGGATGTCGTTCAGAAACGGACAGTCTAAAAAATCGCCGGCCAATCCAAGTTTGCCCCAACTGGGGCATGACAAATTGCGGATTATGTG
Source organism: uncultured Oscillospiraceae bacterium (assembly GCA_910588365.1). Lineage (GTDB taxonomy): Bacteria > Bacillota > Clostridia > Oscillospirales > Oscillospiraceae > Pelethomonas. Next base: position 6,502 of record CAJUQS010000038.1, read on the forward strand.
GTAAACTTCTTGTGAAGTGAGAAAGAAAGTGAGATGCCGCGATGGACAGACAGAGCAGGAACCGCCATTTGGTTGAACACATTCTGGCACTGGTGGAGCTCCTCCAGGACAGCCCGCTGGAGCTCAGCCGGTTTATTGAGGAGGGGGTGCCGGAGCAGTACGCCCTGCCGGACGGCCCCTCCCTCCGGGCGGCCTGCAACCTGATTCAGTTCATGGACGAGATGCCCGGCGGGTTCCTCATCTACTGCGCGCAGGAGGGGGAGCGGATTATCTACGCCAACCGCTGGCTGCTGCGGATCTTTCAGTGCGAGAATATGGCGGAGTTCCGGAAGCTGACGGGGAACTCCTTCCGGGGCATGGTCCACCCCGAGGACCTGGAGGAGGTGGAGGAGAGCATCCGGGAGCAGATCGCCGCCAGCCAGTACGATCTGGATTACGTGGAATACCGGATCGTGCGCAAGGACGGCGCCATCCGGTGGATTGAGGACTACGGCCACTTCATCCAGAGCGCCTCCGCCGGCGGCATCTTCTATGTCTTCCTGGGGGACGCCACGGAGAAGTGGGAGCGCCGGCAGCACGAACAGACCGCCCTCATCCAGGAGAAGCGCAGGCACGAGCAGAAGCTCCAGGCCCTCATTGAGGAGTACGACAAGGAGCGCGCCCTCATCAACCAGGAGTACCTGCGCCGCCTGGAGGTCATCGAGGGGCTCAGCGTCAACTACGAGTCCATCCTCTACGCCGATCTGGACAGGGACCAGCTCCTGCCCTACCGCATGAGCACCCGGGCGGAGGCGGTTTCGGAGGAGGGCGTCCGGGCCCAGGGCTTCCGCGGCTTCCTCACCCGGTACGTCGGCGTCTGGGTCCACCCGGAGGACCGGGAGCTCTTTTTGCAGAAGGCGTCCCCGGACCACATCCGGGAGAAGCTCTCCGGCTCCGACACCTACTACCAGAACTACCGGATTCTGGAGGACGGGGAGACCCGATACCTCCAGCTGCGCGTGGTGGACGTGGGCCGCACCCGGCGGGTCTCCCAGGTGGTCATGGGCTACCGCCGGGTGGACGCGGAGTTCCAGCAGGAGGTGGAGCAGAAGCAGATGCTGGCGGACGCGCTGAACAACGCCAATCTGGCCATCGTGGCCAAGAACACCTTCCTCTCCAACATGTCCCACGACATGCGCACCCCCCTGAACGCCATCTTCGGCTTCACCTCCCTGGCGCGGCGGAACGCCGGGGACCCGCAGGCGGTGCTGTCCTATCTGGACCGGATCGAGGCGTCCAGCAGGCAGCTGCTGGATCTGATCGACAAGGTGCTGGAGATCGCCTGGACGGACTCCCGGGAGCTGCGCTCCGCGGAGGTGGAGTGCGATCTGCGCAGCATCGTGGAGGAGGCCTGCGAATTCCTGCGCTCCCAGGCGAAGGAGAAGGACATCGACTTTACCGTGGACTGCCGCGGCATGGGTGCCGGGATGATCTGCAGCGACCCGGACAAGCTGCGCCAGCTGGTGACATATCTGGTCAACAACGCCGTGACCTACACAAAGCCCGGGGGAAGGGTCTCCGTGACCGCCGCCCGGCTGGAGACGCTGCCCAACCAGCGCGCCCTGTGCCAGCTGGTGGTGGCCGACACCGGGGTGGGCATCAGCCGGGAGTTCCTGGAGCGGATTTTCGAGCCCTTCTCCCGGGAGAAGAACACCACCCTCAGCGGCATCCACGGCATCGGGCTGGGCCTCTCCATTGCCAAGAATATCGCGGATATGCTGGGCGGCACCATCGCGGTTGAGAGCGAGGAGGGCCGGGGCACCACCTTTACCGCCACCTTCCGGTTCCGCACACCCCGCCCCGCCCCGGCGGCGGGCATCGCCCGCGCCGTCTGCCGCAGGATTCTGCTGGTGGAGGACAACGAGCTGAACATGGAGATTGAGACGGAGCTGCTGGGGGAGCTGGGGTTCCACATCGAGCCGGCCGGAAACGGGAAGGAGGCCCTGGAGCGGGTGGCCGCCTCCGCGCCCGGGGAGATCGATCTGGTCCTCATGGACATCCAGATGCCGGTGATGGACGGCTGGCAGGCGTCCCAGGCCATCCGGGCCCTGCCTGATCCGGCGCTGGCCGGCATCCCCATCATCGCCCTGTCGGCCAACGTATTTGAAAGCGATATCCAGCGGTCCATGGAGTGCGGCATGAACGCCCACCTGAAAAAGCCGCTGGACGTCCCCGCCCTGCTGAGGACCATTGAGGAGACTTTCTCCTGTCCGCAGTGACCGCGCCGCCGCGCAATCGGAGGAGGAAGCATGAGACTGCTGGTGATCGAGGATGAGAGGCTTCTGGCGGAGTCCGTCAAGGCCCTGCTGGAGTCCCGGGGGTTCCAGGTGGACGCCGTGGGGGACGGCGAGGCCGGCGCGGCCTACGGGGAGACGGGGATCTATGACCTCATTATTCTGGACGTGATGCTGCCGGGGCTGGATGGGTTCCAGGTGGCGCGGCAGCTCCGCGCCCGCCGCTGCGGCACACCCATCCTGATGCTCACCGCCCGCGGGGATGTGGCCGACCGGGTGGACGGACTGGACGCCGGGGCGGACTACTACCTCACCAAGCCCTTTGACGCCCGGGAGCTGCTGGCCTGCGTCAACGCCCTGCTCCGCCGCCAGGGGGCGCAGGTGGATGAGCTGCGCCGCGGCAACACGGCCCTGGATCTGGCCGCCGGGACGCTGGCCTGCGGCGGGGCGCAGGTGCGTCTGTCCGCGAAGGAGTTCGGCGTCATGCGGCAGCTGATGCAGTCCGGGGAGCGGCACGTGTCCAAGGAGGCCTTGCTGGAGCGGGTATGGGGCTTTGAGTCCAACGCGGTGGAAAACCACGTGGAGGTCTACGTGGGCTTTCTTCGGAAAAAGCTCCGGAGCATCGGCTCCAACCTGCGCATCGAGGCGGTGCGGCGGCTGGGCTACCACCTGGAGGTGGAGGGATGATCCGCCGGCTGCGGGTGAAGTTCGTCTGTGTCAATATGGCCATCGCCCTGGGGATGCTCTGTGCCATCTTTGCAACGGTGCTCCACTTCACCCGGCTCAGCCTGGCCTCGGAGAGCCTGCGCTCCATGGAGGAGGCCGCCGTGGAGCCCATGGGCCTGCGCCGGCCGGGGGAGGCGAGGCTGCCCTGCTTCACCCTCCGGCTGGGGTACCGGGGGGAGCTGGTGGCGGCGGGGGACGGATTCTACGATCTCAGCGACGAGGCGTATCTGCGCCGTGTGCTGGCCGCGGCCCTGGAGACCGGCCAGCCGTCTGGCGTGCTGGAGGAGGACGGCCTCCGCTTCTGCCGGACAGGTCCGCCGGACCGGCAGGTGCTGGTATTTGCGGATGTGTCCGGTGAGCGGCGGACCATGGAGGGGCTGGTGCGCACCTGCCTGCTCATCGGCGGCGGGAGTCTGGCGGCCTTTTTGCTTATCAGCCTGCTCCTGGCCCGGTGGGCGGTGCGGCCCGTGGAGCGGGCGTGGGAGCAGCAGCGGCAGTTTGTGGCCGACGCCTCCCACGAGCTGAAGACCCCCCTGACGGTGATTCTCACCAACGCGGAGCTCCTCCAGGAGGAGGACGGCGGCCGCTTTGCCGCCAACATCCTCACCATGGCCCGGCAGATGCGGGAGCTGGTGGAGGGCCTGCTGGAGCTGGCCCGGGTGGACGGCGGCATCCCGGAGGCCGCTATGGAGCGTCTGGACTTCGGCCGTCTGGTCTCGGAGGCGGTTCTGCCCTTTGAGCCGCTGTTTTTCGAGGCGGGGCTGACGCTGGAGTGTCAGGTGGCGCCCCACCTGGAGGTCCGGGGCAGCGCCCAGCGGCTGAGGCAGGCGGCGGAGGTCCTGCTGGACAACGCCCGCAAATACGCCGGCTCCGGCGGCACGGTGGTCCTGCACCTGGAGCGCAGGGGCAGAAGCTGCGTACTCAGCGTGTTCAGCCCCGGGGAGCCGCTGTCCGGGGAGGAGCTGCGAAACGTGTTCAAGCGGTTCTGCCGGGGGGACGGCGCCAGAAGCCGGGGCGGCGGCTATGGTCTGGGGCTGGCCATCGCCGAGGGGATCGTCTCGGCCCACCGGGGCAGAATCTGGGCAGAGGGCGGCGCGGGCGGCACCACCTTTTTCATCCGTCTGCCCCTGGAGTCTGTTTGAAAACCGGAGTCCAGCGCCGCCCGGCAGATCAGATCATATCACGGAGGGTCAGCTATGACAAAACAGCGGCGGGAGGCCGCCGCCCACCACGCGATGGCCATGGTGGGCGGATTTTTCGGGATTTACGCCCTGACCATCAGGAGCGAGACCTTCGGCTCCTCGGAGACCTCGAACCTCATCTATCTGGTGCTCTCGGGCCTGACCGGGTCCGGCCGCAGCTTTCTCATCCGGCTGGGCGCCACGGCCTGCTACATCGCCGGCATCGTCTTTGCCTCGGTGGGGCGGCGGCTGTGCCGGGATTTCCGGCTGTGGGCCCTGGCCGTGGACACCGCTGCCTGCCTGCTGCTGGCCTGGATTCCGGCGGGGACGGAGCCGGTTCTGGCGCTCTATCCCATGTTTTTCGCCACGGCGGTCCAGTGGCTGGCCTACACCCAGGCCGCCGGGTTCAACAGCGCCACCATCTTCTCCACCAACAACCTGCGTCAATGCACCGAGGGCCTGGTGGACTACATATGTACCCGTGAGCGGGAGCATCTGAGGAAATTCCGCTTCTACGGCTGGACCCTGGTGTTTTTCCATCTGGGCGTGGTCTGGGGGTGGCTGTGCCTGGGCCGCTGGGGGATCGGCAGCATCCTGGCCTGCCTGCCCCTGCTGGCCGTGGGGCTGGCGGCCACGCTGCGGGACCGGTCCTGCGGTTGATTTTTTCTGGAAAACTGTGTATACTTGACCCACCAATACAACAGGGAGGACACCTCTATGAAACTGATGATTGCCTCGGACCTCCACGGGTCCGCCTACTGCGTGAAAAAGCTGATGGACGCCTATGCCGCGGAAAAGCCGGAGAAGCTCCTGCTGCTGGGGGACCTCCTCTACCACGGCCCCCGGAACGCCCTGCCCAGGGACTACGACTGCATGGCTGTGGCGGGGATGCTCAATGCCGTCCGGGAGAACATCATCGCCGTCCGGGGCAACTGTGACTGCGAGGTGGATCAGATGGTGCTGGAGTTCCCCGTGCTGGGCGACTACGCGCTGCTGGAGTGGGAGGGGCTGACCCTCTACGCCACCCACGGCCACGTCTGGAACGAGGATCACCTGCCCCCCATGGCCCGGGGCACGGTGCTGCTCAACGGCCACTTCCACGTCCCCGTCTGCCGCGACCATGACGCCTATCTCTACCTCAACCCGGGCTCCACCTCCATCCCCAAGGAGGGCAGCGTGGGCAGCTATATGACCCTGGAGGGCCGGACCTTCACCTGGAAGGATCTGGACGGGAAAGCGTATAAGAGCCATCATTAAAGACGGTTTGATACTTTTTCAAGAAAGATATGGATACTTCAGGGCGGTATGTGAGAGGAGGGAGCACCGATGGAAGTGAACGCGGTACGGCGGCAGGAGAGAATCCGGCAGACAGAGAAGGCTGGACAGGCCGTGGGCGCTCCGGCGTCCGCCCGGACGCCCGTCCGCGGCGCGGGGGCGGACCGGCTAACCCTGTCCAAGGAGGCTATAGCGCATCTGGAGGAGCAAAACCGCCTGTTTCAGGAGCGCCTGGATCAGGATATGCAGAGAAAGGCACGGGAGCGGATCGGCGAGGAGGACAGCGGCGACGGGATGCTGGACGCGCTGGCGGAGCGGCTCAAGGTCATGCAGAAGTGCCAGAAGATCGCATCTCGGATCATGGCCGGAGACAAGGTCCCGCCCCAGGATGAGATGTACCTGATGCAAAACGACCCCACGGCCTATAAGCTGGCCATGGCGGCCCGGAAGATCAAGAAGGACCCCAAGGAGTGGGAGAGTGAGGCGGATAAGGAGGAGGATGCCGGCAGAACTGCTTCCGCAGAGTCCACCGGCGGCTGTGAGGAGCCGGCCACCCCGGAGCCCTCCGGCGAGACCGGCGGTGGAGACGCGCCGGCGGAGGGAGAGTAACGGATGACACCTGGAGGCTGGAGGCGCCCGCGCCTCCAGCCTCCTTTGTGCGTCAGAAAGCGGCGCTGCCACTGTTTTGAGAGGGCCGGGCCGGCCACAGCCCGGAAGGTACATTTTCGAGGTAGACGCCCCCGACAAAGCGATGAAATTCTATTTTTGCCTTCGGCGAAAACTCCCTGGGCCGCCAGCGGCGGTCTTTGTCCGCCTCACGCCAGCGGAGAGCCCTTTTGACAGGCTGAGGAGGCTTTTTCCGGCGGAATCCGACGGCCTTCATCACTTGCACCCGTATTTTCTTCTGATAAAGTTGAAATATTGTCAACAATGGCGATTGAAATAGGGTTATAATTGTACTACAATGGGCAAGTTGGAATTTGACCTGTGAAAAGAGGCTGTGATATGAGAAACGAAAAACTGCGCAATGTGGCTATTATCGCCCACGTTGACCACGGCAAGACCACCCTGGTGGACGAGATGCTCAAGCAGGGCGGCGTGTACCGGGAAAACCAGGAGGTGGTGGACCGGGTGATGGACTCCGGCGATCTGGAGCGGGAACGGGGCATCACTATCCTGGCCAAGAATACCGCCATCCAGTACGGCGACACCAAGATCAACATCGTGGATACCCCGGGCCACGCCGACTTCGGCGGCGAGGTGGAGCGCATCCTCAAAATGGTCAACGGCGTCATCCTTCTGGTGGACGCCGCCGAGGGCCCCATGCCCCAGACCCGGTTCGTCCTCAGCAAGGCCCTGGAGCTGGGCCACCGTGTCATCGTGGTGGTCAACAAGATTGACCGGCCCGACCAGCGCATCCATCAGGTCATCGACGAGTGCCTGGAGCTTCTCATGGACCTGGACGCCACCGACGAGCAGCTGGACAGCCCCATGCTCTTCTGCTCCGCCCGGAAGGGCATCTGCGCCTACCACCCCGAGGATCCCCCCGGGGATCTGAAGCCCCTGTTCGACACCATTCTGAACTATATCCCCGCCCCGGAGGCGGACATCGAGCAGCCCTTCCAGATGCTGGTCAGCTCCATCGACTACAACGAGTTCGTGGGCCGCATCGCTGTGGGCCGCATTGAGCGGGGCACCATCAAGCAGAACCAGGAGATCGCGGTCTGCAACTACCACGACGCCGAGGCCGCCCCCAAGAAGGCCAAGGCCGTGAGCATCTACGAGTTTGACGGCCTGGCGAAAAAGCCGGTGACCGAGTCCTCGGCGGGCAATATCATCGCCATGAGCGGTATCGGCGACATCACCATCGGCGACACCATCTGCGCCGCGGCAGCCCCCGATCCCCTGCCCTTTGTGAAGATCTCCGCTCCCACCATGGAGATGACCTTCTCCATCAACGACTCCCCCTTCTGCGGCCGGGAGGGCAAGTTCGTCACCTCCCGCCAGATCCGGGACCGCCTCTTCCGGGAGACGCTGAAGGACGTGTCCCTGCGGATCACGGAGATTGAGGGCGCCATGGATGCATTCAACGTGGCCGGACGCGGCGAGATGCACCTGAGCATCCTCATTGAGACCATGCGCCGGGAGGGCTATGAGTTCCAGGTCTCCCCGCCCCGGGTGCTCTACCAGGAGATTGACGGCGTGCGCTGTGAGCCCATCGAGCGGCTGGTGGCGGACGTGCCGGCGGACAGCGTGGGCGCGGTCATCGAGAAGCTGGGCAGCCGGAAGGGCGATCTCATCGAGATGACCCCGGTGGGCGAGCGGATGAAGCTGGAGTTCCTGGTCCCGGCCCGGGGCCTGTTCGGCTACCGCAACGAGTTCCTCACCGACACCCGGGGCGAGGGCATCATGGCCTCCGTCTTTGACAGCTACGCCCCCTACAAGGGGGATCTGAGCCGCCGGAACACCGGCAGCCTCATCGCCTTCGAGACCGGCGAGTCCGTGACCTACGGCCTGTTCAACGCCCAGGAGCGGGGCGCGCTGTTCATCGGCGCGGGCGTGCCCGTCTACGCCGGCATGGTGGTGGGCGTCAGCCCCAAGCAGGAGGACATCACCGTCAACGTGTGCAAGAAGAAGCAGCTGACCAACATGCGGGCCAGCGGCAGCGACGAGGCCCTGCGCCTGGTGCCCTGCCGCCAGCTGAGTCTGGAGCAGAACCTGGAGTTCCTGGCCGACGACGAGCTGCTGGAGGTCACCCCCAAGAGCCTGCGCATCCGCAAGCGGATTCTGGACCACGAGAAGCGCATGAAGGCCCTCAAGGGCGGAAAGAAGTAGGCCGGGCGCCTGCCGGGAGCTGAAAAGAATCAGTCTGTCATCTGAGCCAGACCGCCTCCGGGCGGTCTGGCTCAGGCTGTCAAAAAGTGATCCGCATGAGTGGAGACGCGGGGGAGCTCGAGGGGGTGGAACCCACCTCGAATCAGATTTGCCGCCCTGAAAAGCCTGCGCAGCAGGCGTTCAGCGAGCAGAGCGAGAACTTTTGCGCCAGCAAAGCTGGTGTAAAAGTAACGGCGGCATTGGGTTGTCAAAAAAGTCCTTTGGACTTTTTTGACAACCTGAGCCAGACCGCCTCCGGGCGGTCTGGCTTTCCGCATCTATAGGCGCTGTTGGTAATAGTCGACGCACTTGAAAATCGGTAAAGTTCGGCGGTCAAAATGATACGGGGCGGCGTTGTCGTCTTTGGCGGGCGTCAGCCCGCCTGCATCCTCCGCCTTGCCCCGCGTCATTTTTCCTCCCCTCCTTTTTACTTCTTCTCAAGTGCGTCGACTAAAAGAGAAAAGTTTTTGAAAAATTCAAAACCGGGGGGTACCAAACGGCGGCGATTTGTGGTAGACTATGAAATTAAGATAGGGGAGATGCACCCCTTGAGAGGAGCGGCGGCGGGTGATTGGAAAAATGAGATGGAAAAACCTGTGGCAGGTGCTGCTGGCGGGCCTGCTGCCCCTGGTGCTGAGCGGATGCATGTTCTCCGCATCGGCGGAGGACCTGTACGCGCCGCCCCAGCTGCCGGCGGAGTACCAGGCCCTGAGCACCCTGCTCTCGGATATCCTGGCCGGCGGGGCGGAGTACGCCGCCCCCCAGGGGGGGAACCAGCTGCCGCCGGTGCAGATGGTGGATCTGAACGGGGACGGCAGCGACGAGGCGCTGGCCTTCTTCCGGGTCAACAGCGAGGAGCGCCCCCTGAAAATTTATATCTTCCGGGCGGTGGAGGACGACTACGAGCAGGCCGCCGTGATCGACGGCAGCGGCACCGCCTTTCAGAGCGTGCGCTACACGGACATGGACGGCGACGGCGTCCAGGAGATCCTGGTCAGCTGGCGGGTGAGCGCCGAGGTCCAGTCCCTGAGCGTATACACCATGCGGGACCTGGAGCCCCAGCAGCTGATGAGCACCGCCTACGCCCGCTATGAGGTGGTGGACCTGGACGGGGACGAGCACCAGGAGCTGGTGGTGCTGCGCAGCGACAGCGCCGAGGCCGGACTGAGCCTGGCGGACTACTACGACTGGGACAGCGGCAACAGCGCCCTCCAGCTCCAGTCCACCGCCCGGCTGTCCATGTCCGTGGCCGCCATGCAGTGGACACAGACGGGGAAGCTCCGGGAGGGGGAGGCGGCGGTGTTCGTCACCGGCCGGGACGCGGGCGTGGACGAGACCAGCCGGGCCATCACGGACATCCTGGTCTACCGGCAGCCGGATCTGGTGAACATCGCCCTGAGCAGCGACACCGGCGTATCCACCCAGATCTTCCGCTCCCTGAACCTCCAGCCCGCGGACGTGAACGGCGACGGCGCCACCGAGGTGCCCCGCCCGGCGGAGCTGCCCTCGGAGGCCGGGGAGGACCCCTACTGGAAAATCTACTGGCACAGCTACCACATAGACGGGACGGACGAGCTCCAGGCGGCCACCTACCACAACCTCACCGACGGGTGGTACCTCATCATCCCCGACGGGTGGGACGGCCACTACACGGTCCGGCAGAACAACGCCAGCTCCACCGTCCGCGCCACCACCTTCTACAGCACCCGCGGCTGGAGCATCGATCAGGAGTTGCTGACCATCTACACCCTGACCGGCACGGACCGGGAGAGCCAGGCGGCGAAAAGCGGGCGCGCCATCCTGCGCCGCCGGACGGCGGACACGGTCTACGCCATCGCCTACAGCGAGGCGTACAGCGGCTGGCGCTATGCCGTGGACCCCGCGGACGTGGAGGCGGGCTTCTCGGTGATTGTGAACCGGTGGAACACTGCGGACAGCTGAGCCCCCTTTCCGCCCCGGCAGGCGGGCGGGGCGGCGCCGGCCCGCATACAGATTCTGAAAAATGAACGGAGGTCAGATCCATGGCGAGAAAGGTCCTGGTGCTGGAGGATGAGTCCAGCATCCGCAGCTTCATTGAGATCAACCTGACCCGGGCGGGGTACGAGGTAATTGAGGCGGAGACGGGCGAGGAGGCCCTGGAGAAGCTGAAGAACGGCGGGGACATCCGGGTTGCCCTGCTGGACATCATGCTGCCCGGGATTGACGGGTTCGAGGTCTGCCGCCGCATCCGCGCCACCAACACCCGCATCGGTATCATTATGCTCACCGCCCGCAGCCAGGAGATGGACAAGGTGACGGGGCTGATGACCGGGGCGGACGACTATGTGACCAAGCCCTTCTCCCCGGCGGAGCTGACGGCCCGGGTAGACGCGCTGTTCCGCCGGGCCGGCGGCGCGGCTCCCGAGCAGGCGGGTGAGATCTGCCAGGACCCCTTCCTGCTGAACACCCGGAACCGGACCCTGGAGAAAAACGGCCAGCGGGTGAAGCTGACCCAGGTGGAGTACTCCATCATGAAGATGTTTATGGAAAACCCGGGGAAGGCCCTCAGCCGGGAGGAGATTCTGGACATGGTATGGGGGCGGGACTACTTCGGGGAGCTGAAGATCGTGGATGTGAATATCCGGCGGCTGCGGCTCAAGATTGAGGACAACGCACAGAATCCTACTTTTATTAACACCGTTTGGGGATATGGATATAAATGGGGGTTTTAAGGTGTGGGGCCTCCCCGGCCCCACGCCCTGGGGTCACTTTTTGTGCGGACAAAAAGTGACCAAAAAGCCGCCAGGACCAAGGTCCTGGACTCCTTTCTCGGGGCCGTCAGGCAGCGCCTGACGGCCAACCTCGGCGGGGGATCTCCGAACTGCGGTACAGGTGAAGAACCGCTCCGCCGCCGAACTGGCCTCCTTTTCGCTCCATACCAGGCTCGCAGATCGACCAGCTGCCGCCCGGCTCGACAAGACGGTGCCTGCGTTGCCGTTGGGCGGTACGCTCAATGACGCGAGTCAGGTGCTTAGAGAAGGGGATCCGAAGTCGGGAGGCCCAGTATGGTTCTGCTCAATTGTGCTCCAAGGCGGAATCCCAGGGTGAAGCCCTCCTCCGCCCGCAGCACACCCACATCAGACACAATGCCCCAGAATTCGCCGAAATCCTTCAGGCCCAGCTCGGCCTCCATCCGCTCCAAAAACGCCTCCTCCCGCGTCAACAGCGCAATCTCCTCTGCTGACGCATACTCCGGTTTGTATACCTCGTATAGAGATTTTAGGACATGTTCTATTTTACACAGCTCCTTTTTAGTTTTTAAATCTAATTTTATTATATGGCTTTTAAAACCAAAAGTCAAGAGCCAGGGAGGCATCATGCCCACTTTTGCGGAACGGATAAAAGAACTGCGAGCAGAGCACAACCTGACGCAGGAACAGCTCGGAGAAGTAATCGGTGTCAAGCACTACTCGATTTATTCTTATGAGAAGGGCCGCTCCTATCCTGAGATGCGGGGGCTGGTGATGCTTGCGGACTATTTTGGCGTCTCCATGGACTATCTGGCGGGGCGGACGGACAGACGGGAAGTGAACCGATAGGGGCCGTGACGCAGGGGCTGACCAGTCGAGCCGGGCGGCAGTACCGGGAGCCCCGAGGCGGGTATGGAGCGTGAAAAAATCTGATTCACGGGGCAGCGCAGCTCTTCATTTGCAGAGTGTGTGCGAAACCCCCCGTATAATTGAGGGGGTCCAGCCCCTGGGGGCTGGCGCTTTTTTGGGTACTTTTTGTGCGCACAAAAAGTACCCGCGGGGTGCGGGGCCGCGTAGGCCCCGTTTGTCTCGCGTCATTCGGCAAAGCCCAACGCCCGTCCGGAACCATCGAAAAGAAACACCCCCCTCCCGCACAGACAGCAGAGAAAGAAGGAAAAGCCCTTGGGTAAAAGTAAAATTGAAATCACCGGACTGCGGAAGCGCTGGCTCATCAGCTCCCTGAGCCCCATTTTTGTGGTGGCGCTGCTGGTGGCGGGGACGTTCTGCGTCGGCATGGCCAATTATTACTATAATATGATGCAGGACGGCCTGCGGACGCGGGCCTCCCATGCCAGCACCTACTTCACCAGCAATACCATGAGCAGCTACCCGGAGTTCTACCAGAGCGCCTATAACTTCGCCCAGGAGTTTTCGGAGCGTGACCGGATGGAGCTCCAGTTCATCGGCTCCTCCGGCAAAATCCTCGTCAGCTCCTACGGCCTCACCGCCGGCATGTCGCCGGGAACCCCGGATATCTACGCGGCCTTCCAGAGCAGGCAGATTGAGCCCTTCCGGGGGGTGGACCCCAATACGGGGGAACACATCATGTCGGTGTGCGCCCCCCTGCTGCTGGACGACCAGGTGGTGGGCGCCATGCGCTACGTCACCTCCATGTCCGCCGTGCAGCGGGAGCTGCTCATCACCGTGGCCATCGCCGTGGGACTGCTCGCCGCCTGTACCGCCATGGTGTACGTGTCCAATATGGTGTTCATCAACAACGTGGTGGAGCCGGTGGCCGAGGTGACCGAGACCGCCAAGCGCATCGCCGGCGGCAGCTACGGCACCCAGATGGAGAACCACTACCGGGACGAGATCGGCCAGCTCATCGACGCCATCAACAACATGTCCTCCCAGATCAGCAAGAGCGAGAAGATCAAGTCCGAGTTCATCTCCTCCGTCTCCCACGAGCTGCGCACCCCCCTCACCGCCATTACCGGCTGGGGCGAGACGCTGCTGGAGGACACGGACCCCCGGCAGCTGAGGCGGGGCGTCGGCATCATCCTCAAGGAGTCCCGCAGGCTCACCAACATGGTGGAGGAGCTGCTGGACTTCTCCAAGATGGAGGACGGGCGCTTCACCCTGCGCATTGAGCAGGTGGACATCCAGGCGGAGTTTGAGGACACCATCTATACCTATATGGAGCTATTCCGGCAGGAGTCCATTGAGCTGCGCTACGAGAGCTGCGACGAGCTCTTTGCGCCCGTACCCGGGGATCCGGAGCGGCTCAAGCAGGTGTTCTGCAACGTGCTGGACAATGCCGCCAAGCACGGCGGCGCAGGCCGGCGCATCGACACCGCCGTCTCCGGCGCGGACGGGAAGATCGTCATCACCGTCCGGGACTACGGCCCCGGCGTCCCGGAGGCGGAGCTGCCCTTCGTCAAGCAGAAGTTCTACAAGGGCTCCTCCAAGGTCCGGGGCAGCGGCATCGGCCTGGCGGTGTGCGACGAAATCATCCGCCTCCACAACGGCGAGTTCGAGATCGGCAACGCCTCCGGCGGCGGCTGCGTGGTGACAATCACCCTGCCGGCGGCGTAGGCGGCATCCATTCTTTTTCTTTTTCCAAAAAGAAAAAGAATCAAAAAGAAAAACTTTTGGGCAAAACGAAGTTTTGCCCTGGAAAAACGAGTCAGAAAGGCATACATTATGGCAGAAAAGCAGTGCAGCGCATTTCGCACCACCATCGGCGGGCAGGCCCTCATTGAGGGCATCCTCATGCGGGGCCCGGAGAAACAGTGCATCGTGGTCCGGGGCCCGGAGGGCCTGGTCATCAAGGAGGAGGAGCTCAGGCTCATCAAGGACCGCTACCCCGTTCTGGGCCTGCCCCTCATCCGGGGCGGCGTCACCTTCCTGGACAGCATGGTCAAGGGCGTCAAGGCCCTGATGTTCTCCGCCGACTACTACCCGGACGAGGAGGAGACGGCGGCGGAGCCCTCCAGGTTCGAGCAGTGGCTGGACAGAAAGCTGGGCAACGAGAAGATGGAAAAGGTGGTCATCGGCCTCTCGGTGGTGGTGGCGGTGTGCTTCTCCATCGGGCTGTTCATGCTGCTGCCCACCTTCCTGGCCAGCTTTGTGGAGCTGGTGACGGACAGCGTACTGGTCCGCAACCTGGTGGACGCGGTGCTGCGCATCGCGATTTTCATGACGTATATGATTGCCGTGTCCCGGATGAAGGACATCCGGCGGGTGTTCTCCTACCACGGGGCGGAGCACAAGACCATCTTCTGCTACGAGCGCCGGCTGGAGCTGACGGTGGAGAACGTGCGCGTCCAGCCCAAGCACCACCCCCGCTGCGGCACCAGCTTCATGCTGGTGGTGATCATTGTGGCGATTTTGGTCAATACCGTTGTTTTCGCCCTGTTTCCGGTGGGGAATGTGTTCCTGCGGATGCTGATCCAGCTGCTGCTTCTGCCCCTGGTGGTGGGGATTACCTATGAGTTCAACCGCTATGTGGGCGGCCACGACAACCCGGTGACGAACTTTTTGGCCAGCCCCGGCCTCTGGATGCAGAATTTTACCACCTTCGAGCCGGACGACTCCATGATCGAGGTGGCCATTGAGGCCATGAAGCGGGTCATCCCGGCGGAGGAGGGGAAGGACGAGTGGGGGAGATAGCGCCCTGTTCTTTGCGGGGGTTCCACCCCCGGACCCCGGGGACGCCTTGTTACTTTTCCCTCGCCGGAAAAGTAACCAAAAGTGCGCTCAAGGGGCCTTGCCCCTTGAGAATCCCCAATTTGTTGTTTATTTGCCCTCCGTCCAAGCTGGTTTGATTCTCCAGAGAGTGCCTGCCCTTCGTCTGCCGCCCGCGGGGCCGTCATTCGGCGTTCCGCCGAACGACTGGCCCGGCGACGCAAGCGCCGCCTGTGGCGGCCCGCGGGCGGAGCCGGATGAGAGCCAGACCACCAGATCGGAACCCCGTAGGGCTCACCCGTTCACGGGGCCGGGCAGGCCCCGGAAACCATCGATCCGAGATATACTGAAAAATAAAGAGGCTCCATGATTACCTACAACAACCTCTATTTGGAACTGCGCAAAAAACTGAAAGAAGCGGGCCTCCCTGGGGCGGCGCTGGAGGCGCGGGAGCTCCTCTGCCTCGGCAGCGGCAAGACCAGGGAAGAATTTTACCGGGACGCCCCCCTCTATGTGTCCCCGGAGACGGAGAAGGCCGTCCGTGCGCTGGCGCGGCGCCGCCTGGACGGGGAGCCGGCGGCCTACCTGCTGGGGGAGTGGGATTTCTGCGGCCTGACCCTGGATGTCTCCCCGGCGGTGCTCATCCCCCGGGTGGACACCGAGGTGCTGGCGGAGGAGGCCATCGCTTTCGTGCGGGAGCGAGGCCGGTGCCGCGTGCTGGACCTGTGCGCCGGCAGCGGCTGCGTAGGGCTGGCGGTAGCGGCCAGCGCCCCGGACTGCCGGGTGGTGCTGGGGGAGCTGGATCCGGAGGCCATGAAGGTCTGCCGGGGGAACATCCGCCGCTGCGGCCTGGGAGGACGGGTCTCCGCCGTGACCCTGGACGCCCTCCGCCCGCCCCCGGAGACCCTGGGGGAGTTCCAGTGCGTCGTCTGCAACCCGCCCTATATCCCGGACGGGGACGTGCCTAACCTGGACCGGTCGGTCCGGGACTTCGAGCCCCACCTGGCCCTCTGCGGCGGGGAGGACGGGTACGACTTCTACACCGCCATTCTCCGGCATTGGAGGGACATCCTCGCCCCCGGCGGGCGGATGTATTTCGAGGTGGGCATCGGCCAGGCGGACACGGTCCGGGCCATGATGCGCGCCGGGGAGTTTGAGGACGTGACCGTGGTCCCGGACACCGGGGGAATCGACCGGGTGGTGTATGGGACGCTGGCAGAAATCATTTAGAGTCCGTACTTTGGGACAGCAGATGCGGTACGATGGGATTAACCGATAAGATTCTAAAAACGTAAAACGGAGGAAAGCGGCATGGCGATTACGGTGAATATTTACTACAGCGGCGAAAATGGAAGTGCGAGAAGGTTTGCGGAAGAGATGGTTTCGTCCGGGGTGGTCCGGGATATCCGCGCGGAGGACGGGAACATCCGGTACGAGTACTTTTTCCCCATGGACGACTCGGAGACCGTGCTGCTCATCGATAGCTGGCAGGACCAGAGCTCCATCGACGTGCACCACGCCTCCCCCATGATGGCGCGGATCATAGAGCTGCGGGAGAAGTACGGCCTGGGCATGAGGGTGGAGCGGTACGTATCGGACGAGGCAGGGATCCCCCAAAAGGATAGAGCGTTTATCAAGGAAAAATAACGTCACAAAAGGAGAGACGTATTATGGCTGAAAAAGACAAGAAACTGACCAAGACCGCCTCCGTGGCCAACGACAAGAAGGAGGCCATCCAGACCGCCATGAAGAACATCGAGAAGATGTACGGCAAGGGCTCCATCATGCGCCTGGGGGACCAGACCAACCTGAACGTGGAGGTCATCCCCACCGGCTCCCTGGCGCTGGATCTGGCTCTGGGCATCGGCGGCGTGCCCAGAGGCCGCATCATCGAGATCTACGGCCCCGAGTCCTCCGGCAAGACCACCCTGGCCCTCCACATTGTCTCCCAGGCCCAGAAGGCCGGGGGCGAGGTGGCTTTCGTGGACGCGGAGCACGCCCTGGACCCCACCTACGCCCGGGCCCTGGGGGTCAACATCGACGATCTGCTCATCTCCCAGCCGGACACCGGCGAGCAGGCCCTGGAGATCACCGAGGCACTGGTCCGCTCCGGCGCCCTGGACGTGGTGGTGGTGGACTCCGTGGCCGCCCTGGTGCCCCGGGCGGAGATCGAGGGCGAGATGGGGGACAGCTATGTGGGCCTCCACGCCCGGCTCATGAGCCAGGCCCTGCGCAAGCTGGCGGGCGCCATCAACAAGACCCACTGCATCGTGGTGTTCATCAACCAGCTGCGCGAAAAGGTGGGCGTCATGTACGGCAACCCGGAGGTCACCACCGGCGGCCGGGCGCTGAAGTTCTACGCCTCCGTGCGCATCGACGTGAGAAGGGTGGAGACGCTGAAGGCCGGCGGCGAGATGATCGGCAACCGCACCCGGGCCAAGGTGGTCAAAAACAAGATGGCCCCCCCCTTCCGGGAGGCGGAGTTCGACATCATGTACGGCGAGGGCATCAGCCGCCTGGGCGAGCTGCTGGATCTGGCGGTGAAGCTGGAGCTGGTCCAGAAGTCCGGCTCCTGGTTCTCCATGGGGGAGACCCGGCTGGGCCAGGGCCGGGACGCGGCCAAGCAGTACCTCAAGGACAATCCGGAGGTGGCCGACAGCCTGGAGGCCGCCATCCGCCGGGACTTCTTCAAGCTCATGAGCACCCAGTCCCAGGTGGCTGCCAAGGCCGCGGGCCGGGCCGTGGACGTGTCCGCCGAGGACTTCGACGACGAGGACGAGGCGTAGGCGTTTTCCGGGAAAAAGAACTGAAAATGCTTTCATGGATTTTTAAGCATGGGCGGGCGGGGCGCTGATTTTGATGCGTTCCGCCCGCTCAGACTGTAAAGCGGTAAAAAATACGTAATTTTCTCCAGGAAACACTTGAAATTATCAGAAAATTGTATATAATAGAATTCCATTGTCTTAGATGTACTTTGAAACTTACTCCAGGAGAAAACTGCCTATGAGTATGCCGGTTTTTGATTCCCGCGATCCCCGCTGCAAGTACCCCTATGGCGCACTCCCCTGTTCCACCCGGATTTTTCTCACGCTCCGGCCGCCCCAGGCCGAGGGCTTTGCCTCCTGTACGCTGGTGGCTCTGGCCGAGTTCGCCTCCCGCCGCTGGGAGGTCCCCCTCTATCCCGCGGGGGAGGAGGAGGACCGGACCCTCTTTGCCGGGGTCTGCGATCTGCCGGAGGAGCCGGATCTGGTCTGGCTCTGCTTCCGCTTTACCCGGCACAGCGGGCAGGTGGTCTGGCTGGGGAAAAACGGACTGTGCGGCGAGGGGGAGTCGGTCTGCTGGCAGCAGACGGTCTACGACGACACCCTCTCCACGCCGGACTGGTTCGGCCGGGGCGTGACCTACCAGATCTTCCCCGACCGCTTCCGCCGCACCGGGGTGCCCGATCCCCGGGGGATGCTGGGGAACCGGGTGGTCCACCGGAACTGGGAGGAGCTGATGGAGTACCTGCCTGACGAGTGGGGGGAGATCCGCAACCGGGACTTCTTCGGCGGCAGTCTGGCCGGAATTGAGGAGAAGCTGGACTATCTGGAGGGCCTGGGGGTTTCCACCCTCTACCTCTGCCCCATCTTTGAGTCGGACAGCAACCACCGCTACAACACCGGGGACTACGACAAGGTGGACCCCATGCTGGGCACGGAGGAGGATTTCTGCCGCCTGTGCAGGAAGGCCGGGGAGCGGGGCATCCACGTGATGCTGGACGGAGTGTTCAACCACACCGGCAGCAACAGCCGCTATTTCAACGCCTGCGGGACCTACCCCTCCCTCGGCGCGGCGCAGAGCTACGAGAGCCCCTACATCTCCTGGTACAGCTTTCAGGAGTGGCCGGTGCGCTATGACAGCTGGTGGGGCATCCACACCCTGCCCGCCGTCAACGAGATGGACCCGGATTACATTGATTTCATCATTGAGGGGCCGGACTCTGTCATCCGCCGCTGGCTGCGCTCCGGGGCGGACGCCTGGCGGCTGGACGTGGCGGACGAGCTGCCCGACGAGTTCATCGCCCGCATCCGGCGGGTGATGATGGAGGAGAAGCCGTCGAGCTTCCTGCTGGGGGAGGTCTGGGAGGACGGAAGCAACAAGATCGCCTATGACCAGCGGCGGCGCTACCTGCTGGGGCGGGAGACCCACGGCCTGATGAACTACCCCTTCCGGGTCAGCGCCCTGGACTACCTCCGGGGCGGCGGCGCGGAGCACTTCCGGGAGGCCATGGAGGTCATCCGGGAGAACTACCCCCCTCCCGCCTTTTACAGCGGGATGAACATGCTGGGCACCCACGACAACCCCCGGGTGCTGACCATGCTGGGCACCTGGCCGAAGGCGGCCCCCGCCTCCCGCACGGAGCGGGCCTACTACCGCATGACGCCGGAGGAGTACTACAAGGGCAGCCGCCTCCTGCAGGCGGGCGCGGTGCTGCTGTACGCCTTCCCCGGCTCGCCCACCGTCTTTTACGGCGACGAGGCCGGTATGGAGGGCTATGAGGACCCCTTCAACCGCGGGACCTTCCCCTGGGGCCGGGAGGACCGGATGCTCCAGCGCCGCTTCGCCCTGCTGGGACAGCTGCGCAAGCAGCGCCGCTCCATGCAGATGGGGGATCTCCGCTGGCTCCACGCCCGGGGACACGTTCTGGCCTTTTCCCGGGAGTGGGAGGGGGAGCGCACCGTGGCCGCCCTCAATGTGGGCCAGGAGGCGGAGCCCCTGTCCATCCTCTGGCCCGGACTCACGGCCACCGACGCCCTCACCGGGCAGCAGTTCCACGCGGTTCAGGGGAGGCTGGAGGTCTGCCTGCCGCCTATGGACGCCATGCTCCTCATCTGAGAGCCTGTTTAACATCTCCCCGCGCCCGCCTTGGCGGCATATTTTCCGCCCTGACTGCGTTAAAAATCCTTGCAATCCGTCAGGATTCTGCAACAGGCGCATCGAGCGCCTGTGCAGAATAATCGTGCATGACCC
>CAJUQS010000039.1 GCA_910588365.1 uncultured Oscillospiraceae bacterium
CCGCCCCAGCTGTTCTACACCACGCAGATTCCCGTTTCCCTGTGGTTCCTGGCGAAAAACAAGAAGCAGAAGGGCAAGACGCTGTTCATCGACGCCCGGAAAATGGGGACGATGGTCAGCCGGAAACTGCGGGAGCTGACGGACGAGGACATCCGGAAGATCGCGGATACCTACAACGCCTTCGCAGCGGGGACACTGGAGGAGGTCAAGGGGTTCTGCGCGGCGGCGGACTTGCAGGAAATCGCAAAGCAGGACTATATCCTCACGCCGGGGCGGTATGTGGGCATCGAGGAGCAGGAGGACGATGGCGAACCGTTTGAGGAGAAGATGGGGCGGCTGACGGCGGAGCTGGGGGAGTTGTTTGCAAAGTCCCATGAGCTGGAGGATGAGATCAGGAGGCAGTTGGGGGCGATTGGGTATGAGATCTGAATTAGGGCAAGTATGTTCTCGATTAAGTAGCGGGAAAGGAATACCATCAAGTCAAATTTCCGATGCTGGAGAGTATCCCGTTTATGGTGGAAACGGCCTTCGCGGATATACAGACCACGCAAATTTTGAAGGCGAATGTGCTATTATTGGGCGACAAGGCGCATTTTGCGGAAATGTTAGGTTCTTTTCTGGAAAAGCATATATGACGGAACATGCTGTTGTAGTTTGTGCAAATGAGTATAGTAACACTCGTTATCTGGCCTACCTGCTTTCCACTATGGACTTAGGCCGGCTATCTGGACAATCAGCACAACCTGGACTTTCTGTAAAAACGCTGGCTAAGCAAGAAATTGAGTTGCCTATATTGAAACAGCAAAATAGAATTGTGTCTATTCTCGCTTCACTGGATGATAAAATCGAACTGAACCAGAAGATAAATCATGATTTACATATTTCTCCGCCGATGCCACTCATTCCAAAATGCGATATATCCATCACAACTAAACGAATCCTCTGGTAATTTTTTTGGCGAACACGATCTATAGTATTCCTCAATTTTGTCTACAAACCGATACACCTCTTGCTTGTATTCCTCCAACGGAATGGTTTCCTTTCTTCCGTTTTCCAAAGTCAGAACAACATCTTTTCCGCTGTGCGTTACTGTCCAGTCAATTCCATTACCACAACCACTGACCGTCACATTTTCAAGCTTCGCATCAGGGACATAAAAGTGACCACAACAAGGCATCATCTGATTATCCTCATGAATGATATGATCCTCTGTCAATGTTTTGAGCAGATACAGTGCAGTCGCACTGACGGTACAATCATATTCCAACTTTTCTTCACCAATATAGGCAATGGCATGACCGTGCAAACACAAATCTTCTGGATTATCCATACTTCCATCAATCCAGTATAAGTCTGTTGTATCAATCTGAAATTTTGCCATTTGCCCTACACCTCGACTTTTATCTTTCCGACTTGTCGCTATTGCAAAGTATAGCACAAAACCGACTGACATTCAACTCCCGTTGTAGGGTCTTTACCTACCTTGCAAGCAATGCCCCGGTATATACCAGGCACAGCTTGTTGGTGGCCACGGCCCCCAAGCCCCCAGCGCATCGACACAGCTCCGCCCGATGCAAAAGCCGCCGTTGGCGGCTGCTGGTATATACTGGCAGGGAAGGACACCCCTGGCGGAGCCGCCCCCGGAGGGCGCACGGCTGCCGTCAGGCAGTACCACCATTCAAAACAGCCAGCCGGGAAACCGGCTGGCTGTTTTTTGAAAGCGTTGAGGGGGCGCCGCTCACTTCATCCGCCCGGGCTCCCAGGTCGTGTGCTCCCCAAAATGCCGCTGGAGCCAGTCGTCGCAGTGCCTGACCCAGATGGAACAGGGGACGGACATTGCCAGGGACTGGCCGGGGGCGTAGACGGT
Organism: uncultured Oscillospiraceae bacterium; assembly: GCA_910588365.1. Classification (GTDB taxonomy): domain Bacteria; phylum Bacillota; class Clostridia; order Oscillospirales; family Oscillospiraceae; genus Pelethomonas. The sequence continues at coordinate 1,868 of CAJUQS010000039.1, forward strand.
GCGATCGGCCAGGGACTGGCCGTGGGTGCCGTGGGGATAGAGGCGGAGCTCCGTGTCCACGTTCTTGGCCTTGAGGGCGTCGGAGAGCAGGACGGAGTTCTCCATGGGCACGGTTGTGTCGTCAACAGTGTGCCAGAGGAAGAAGGGGGGCGCCTTGCGGGTGACCCGCTTCTCCAGGCTCACCAGCTCCGCCAGCTCCTCGTAGCGCTCCCCCAGCAGGTTCCGGAAGGACTCCAGGTGGGAGCTCTCCCCGCTGGTGACCACGCTGTAGCACAGCACCACCCCGTCGGGCCGGTAGGCGGCGGACTTCTTCCTGAGGGGGCGGTAGACCTCCGGCTTGTTCCACATCAGTCCCGCGCACCCCGCCAGATGCCCCCCGGCGGAGAAGCCCATGGGGATAATGGCGCTGGGGTCCACGTGGTAGCGATCGCAGTTGGAGCGGACGTGGTCGATGGCGGCCAGCAGCTGGCGCTGGGGGATGGGCCACCGGCCCTGGGGCGCCACGTGGTAATAGAGGACAAAGGCGGCGTACCCCAGCCCGGCGAAGCGCAGAGCCACCGGCTCCCCCTCCCGGTCGGAGAGGGTGCGGTAGCCGCCGCCGGGGCAGATGATGAGGGCGGGACGGCGGCGGTCTGCGCCCAGCTCGGGGAAGTTGCCGGGGGCATATGTAACCAGCTCCGCGGGCTCATTCGCCCCGGGAACTTTGAGAAGAACGGTTTCGTGGAGCATAGAAGCTCTCCTTTCTATCTGTCAAAAGAGGGGGACCGCCGGGTGGAGAGGGGGGATCAGTCAACCAGCAGGACGGAGCCCGCGCCGCGGATGGTGAGCACATGGCAGTTTCCCGCCCCGGCGGCGGCCTCCATGCCGGAGACGAAGCGGTCCAGCTTCTCCAGCGGGACGAAGGCCTGGATTGTGCCCGCGAAGCCGCCGCCGTGGACCCGGCAGGCCCCCTCCCCCTCCAGCAGCCCCTCGGCGGCGGCCAGCAGTACCGCCACCGGCTGGACCCGGCTGTCCCGGTAGTTGGAGACGTTTTGCAGATACATGAAGGAGGAGCGGCCGGACTGGCGGACGCAGTGGAGAAAGGCGGCAAAATCCCCGGCCTCCAGGGCCTCGCGCTGGCGGAGCACCCGGCGGTCGTCCCGGAAGAAGTGGAGGGCGCGCAGCACCGCCCGGTCGCCGCAGGCGGAGCGGACCGCGTCCAGCTGTGCCAGGAGCTGCTCCTCCGTCACCTGGCCCAGGACCTCCTGGCCGAAGAAGGCGGCCACCTCCCCCATCTCCCGGGGAATGGCGGCGTAGTCCTCGGTGAGATCGGCGTGGCTGGCGCAGGTGTCCACGATGCAAAGGGCGTACCCCAGTCCGGCCAGGTCCACCCGGACCTGACGGGCGGCGGGGGCGGCGGGGTCCGCGAAGTCGGCGGCCACCACCCCGCCGGAGGCGCAGGCCATCTGATCCAGCAGGCCGCAGGGCTTTCCAAAGTAGACGTTTTCGGCGTACTGGCCGGCCTGGGCCAGCTGGATGGGCGAGAGGGCGCCGCCGCAGAACAGGCTGTTCATGATGGTGCACACCAGCACCTCGAAGGCGGCGGAGGAGCTCAGCCCGCTGCCCCGGAGCACCCGGGTGGTGGTATAGGCGTCAAAGCCCCCGATGGGAAAGCCCAGCTCTGTCAGCCGGGCGGCGACGCCCCGCACCAGGCTGGGGGAACTGCCGGTCTCCTCCGGATGGACGGACAGATCGTCCAAATCCACCTCGGCCATCCGGTGGCTGCGGGACTTGATGCGGATGGTCCGGCTGCCGTTGGGCGATACGCAGGCGATGGTGTCCAGGTTCACGCTGGCGGCCAGGGCGTGTCCGCGCTGGTGGTCCGTGTGGTTCCCGCCCAGCTCCGTGCGCCCCGGCGTGGAGAACAGCAGCGTCTCCGTGTCCGCCCCGCAGGGGAAGATCCCCGCGTACTCCAGCACCAGATCCCGCAGGCGCAGGGCGGCCGCGTCCGCGTCAGGGCCGTACACCGCCTCCAGGCGGTTTCGGAGAGCCCCGCTCTCCAGCCGGTTTAACATATCTCCTCGTCTCATTGTTTTCGCCCTCCATCCAATATTTTGTTGTGATGTGACTGCCAGGCGGTCCCGCGACAGGCGGGAAAGGTTGTATCGTCCTATTTTACCATTCCACCCAGCCCATAGCAAGGGTGGATTTGCGGAAAATGTCCATCCTGTGAAAGATTTTTCCAGCCGGCAGGGGGAGAGGCGCCCTCCGGCCCCCATTTTATGGCCGGGCAGGCCCCGCCGCCGGCTTGCATTTCCGGGCGGAACATGGTATGATGTGGCGAAAGACAGGGGGAGGAGCTCCCCCGACGGAGGTGCAAACGCATGAGAAACCGTATTGATATCAAAGAAGAGTCCAAGGGAATTATCCGCTCCGCCCGGGTCTCTCCCCTGCTGGTGACCGCCATTGTGATGGCCGTGACCTTCCTGCTGAACCGGGTGATCGACCTGGTGGAGGGCGGCAGCATGCTCTATACCTATCAGCTCAACTGGGAGTACTTCCAGGCTGTGGTGGAGGGGGATCCCTACGCCGTGCAGACGCTGCTGGACAGCATCCCGGAGCTCACCGGCCGCTCCTTCTTTTTCTCCACCCTGGTCTCCCTGTTCACCATCGTGCTCAACGGCGGCTACTACGTCTACTGCATGGGCATCCGCCGGGGCGTGGAGATGCCGGTTTCCACGCTGCTGGACGGCCTGGGCGTGGCGGGAAAGCTGATCTGGTGCTGGATTCAGATCTCCGTCCGCGTCGCGCTGTGGAGTATGCTGTTCGTTATCCCGGGGCTCATCGCCGCCTACCGCTACCGCTTCGCCTACTACAATATTCTCACCAACGACTCCCTCTCCGCGGGAGAGGCCATCCGGCTCTCCTGTCGGCAGACGTCGGGCATCAAGGGGGAGCTGTTCATTCTGGATCTGAGCTTCATCGGGTGGGAGATTGTGGCATCCCTGACCTTTGGCCTCCTCAACATATGGCTCATTCCCTACATGACGCTCAGCGATCTGGGCTATTTCGAGGACGCGTCCGGCCGGATGAGCAACGAATTCTGAGATACATGAAAAAAGAGCCGGCGGTACGGAGCGGTCCTCCGTGCCGCCGGCCGGCGTTTCTCAGGCCCCACGGGAGGGACTGCCCCCTTTCCTCGCCGGTTTGCCGCAAAAACCACTTGACATGGAGTCCACTACAGGCGGTATGATAGACGGGCAGACGCAGCAGCGGAGCGGAAAGGAATTGATATCATGGCAGAAAAGCAAACGGCAGGCAGAACCCTCCTGGGCGATCTCGCCCCGACATTCGCGGAGCTGAACGACGACGTCCTCTTCGGCCAGGTCTGGTCCCGGGAGGAACAGCTCTCCCCCCGGGACCGCAGCATGATCACCATTGCGGCGCTGTTCTCGGCGGGGCTGTATCCCCAGCTCAAATCCCACCTTGCCATCGGCAGGGACCACGGCATCACCAAACAGGAGGCCGTGGAGATCGTGACCCAGCTGGCCTTTTACTGCGGCTGGCCCAAGGCGTGGAGCACCTTCCCGCTGATTCGGGAGGTCTATGGGGAGAGCGGGGACGAGGCGGTTGACCCCGCAAAGCTCTCCGCTTTTCCGGTGGGCGGGAAAAACGATGCTTTTGCCCAGTATTTCATTGGGCAGAGCTACCTCGCGCCCCTGTCCGCCCAGCAGGTGCCTGTGTTCAACGTGACATTCGAGCCGGGGTGCCGGAACAACTGGCACATCCACCGTGCCGCCAGCGGCGGCGGTCAGATGCTCATTTGCGTCAGCGGCCGGGGCTGGTACCAGGAGTGGGGCCGGGAGGCCCGGGAGCTGCACCCGGGCGATGTGGTGAACATCCCCGCCGGGATCAAGCACTGGCACGGCGCGGCGGCGGACTCCTGGTTCCAGCATCTGGCCCTTGAGGTCCCGGGCGAGGAGGGACAGACCGAGTGGTGCGAGGCGGTGGACGACGATCACTACGGCAGCTTACAGCGGGGGCGGGAATAACCGCCGACAGCCGGCGCAGTAAGGCAGAGGGGCCGCGGAGAAATCCGCGGCCCCTCTTTCTGTGTGTTTCGCATGGGTCCTCAGCCGGCACGGCCTCAACGCCGCAGCACCTCCAGCGGCCGTCCGGCCCACTCCCCGCAGAGGGAGAAGCTGTCCTCCAGTCCCTCCGTGATGGTCACGCCGCCCTCCTCGTCCAGGAGCACAAAGTCAAAGTCCCCCGTCTCCCGCCAGAATTCCGCCGCCCGGTCCGCCCCCATGACGAACAGGGCCGTGGACAAGCCGTCGCACAAAGTCCCCTCCTCCGCCACGATGGTCACAGACGCCAGGCCGCTCCGGGCCGGCCGGCCGGCGGCGGGGTCGATGATGTGCCAGTAGATCTCTCCGTCCTGCTCAAAGAAGCGCTGGTAGCCGCCGGAGGTGACCACCGCCTTGTCCACGATCTCCAGCGCGGCGGCATATCCCCCCTCCGGGGCCTGGACCGCCACCCGCCAGGGCGAGCCGTCGGGCTTGCTCCCCAGGGCATGGACGTTGCCCCCCAACTCCACGATGGCGGAGGTGACACCCGCCTCCTCCAGCAGATCCATCAGCACGTCGCCGGTGTACCCCTTGGCTACGGCCCCCAGATCCAGCTCCATCCCCTCCGGCAGGGTTAGGGTGCTCCCCGACAGCGCGACCCGGGCGTAGTCCACCCGCTCCAGCAGGCCGTCCAGCTCCGCCCGGTCCGGCACCCGGCCGCCGCCTGTGGTGAAGCCCCAGGCGCGGACCACCGGATAGATGGTCACATCCAGCGCGCCGTCCGTCCGGCGGCACAGCTGCAAGGCCCGGTCCAGCAGCGCGGCCGTATCCCCGGAGAGGGCCACCGGCGCGCCGCCGCTGTGGTTGGCGGCATAGATTTCGCTGTTCTCATCGGTGGTGGAGAGCAGGCCCTCCAGCTCCCGGATGCGCTCCTTTGCCGGCTCTGCCGCCGCCTGGGCGTTCTCGCCATAGAGGGTCAGCTTCATCAGGGTATCCATGGCCGGGAGCTCGGCCACCACCGGCTCCCCGGCGGGGGAGCCGGCACAGCCGGAGAGAATGAATATGAGTGCAAAAAATAATAGAATGCGGTGGGATTTCATGGGAGCTCCTTCTTTGCCGCCTTCGGCGGCAAGGGGTGAATGTTTCTCGATTGTATGGTTCGGGGCCTATGCGGCCCCGCGCCCCGCAGGTCCTTTTTGTGCGCACAAAAAGGACCCAAAAAGGCGCCAGCCCCCAGGGGCTGGACCCCCTCCGTTTTACGGGGGTTTTTCGTACACGCTCTGCAAATGAAGAATTGCGGTGCCCCGTGAACAAGAATATCCTTCGGGGTTCTGATCTAGTGGTCTGGCGGTTATCCGACTCCGCCTGCCGGCCTCTTAAAGGGACAGAGCCAGCAGCGAGCGGGGACCCTCCGAATCGCTGCAACGCAAATCTGCACCGCACCGATGTGCCACAGCAGGGGCCCCCGTTAGGACCCGTGGGTAGACAGGCGGCGCTTGCGTCGCCGGGCCAGTCGTTCGGCGGAACGCCG
>CAJUQS010000040.1 GCA_910588365.1 uncultured Oscillospiraceae bacterium
CAGGTCTCCCCGCAGGGCCAGCATGTGGTTGATGCCGTGACTCAGGTAGTTCTGGAGCTGCTCCTTGATGCCCTCGCGGGTGTTGCCGATGCAGGTGAAGTGGGTGACGGGGGTGCACTTGCCGTCCTTCTGGATCTTGTCGAGAACCTCCAGGTTCTTGCCCACGTTGGTGCCGCCCGCGCCGTAGGTGCAAGAGATGTAGTCGGGATTCAGGGTGTACAGCTGCTCCAGCACGCCGCCGGCGCCGCACAGCTTCTCCATGCCCACGTCCGTCTTGGGGGGGAACACTTCAAAGGAAAATGCGGATCTCTCTTCAAAAATGTCGGCTACGCTCATGATGATAGTCCTCCATAATAAAAAATAATATGTTCAGCGGCTCCGCCGCATGGGGCAACAGGTTCTTAATCAAATGGGCGTGAACGAGTAGCGCTTGAGGAGCCCGGCGGTGTTGGTGTGGTAGACCACCGCGCCGTCCGAGAGCTCCTCCCGCTCGATCTCCGCCCGGGGCTCCAGGGCGCGGATGTAGGCGTCCGTGTCCTCCACGGACACCTCCTGGAAATCCACGTCCCGCATCTGGTTGTTGCTGCACTGGTTGAAAATCTCACAGCAGAGCTCGTACTCTCTCATATCAAATCACTCCGCCGCCACCAACACCGTTCCGGCGGTCAGATCAGCGCTTAAAAAGCGGCCGGTAATGGTGGTGCGCTGGCCCATCACGTCCACGAAGGTCAGCTTGTCTCCGTCGACGTCGATGTTGGCGACAAATTTGCACAGGATGTTGTCGTCCTGCTTCTCGTTCTTATAGACAGTGGAAAGGCACATGGGAAAACGCTCCTTGCATCAGTTTTTGTTCTGCCCCTTCAGCAGCTCCAGGGCGGCGGAGAGGTACCCGTTGGCCTGGTCGAAGGACTCCACGGCGTGGAGCAGCTGGTGGCGGGCCTCGCCGTCGAACTGGGCGGCGATGTCGCTGAGCTCCCCGGCGTGGTGGATGTTGTGATCCAGCATATACTGAAGGACCGCCAGGGCCTGGGCCCCGTCATGGGTGTGGCTGTTGGGGTGCTCGTGACTGTGCTCGTGGGTGTGGGGATGGGAATGGGTATGCGCGCCGCTGTGGGCATGCTCGTGGTCGTGGTCAAAATGCTCCATAATCTGCCTCCGATAAAATTGACACAATTTTAACTAATTACACTATACCGCAAAATTGCTTTCTTTGCAAGGCGTAGAAGAAGAATAATTGACGAAAATTTTTTTCATTCTTTGTGGAAACAGACAGATGCGCAAAAAGAGGCGAAAAAATACTGGACATTTTGTACAGGCGGTGCTATACTGATGCCAAATCAGCCGGGACATTTTTGGCGTAAATTCGTTATTTACAACAAAAATGCCGGGCTATTTGTGTGAGGAGGCATTTTAATGATTAGTTTCATCATCTGTCTCGCGCTCTTAATCGGGGGCTACTTTGCCTATGGCAAAGTGGTGGAGAACACCTTCGCTCCCGATGACCGTGAGACGCCCGCCGTCAAAATCAACGACGGGGTGGATTACGTGGTCCTGCCCCAGTGGAAGCTGTTTCTGGTCCAGCTTCTGAACATCGCGGGACTGGGTCCCATCTTCGGCGCGCTCCAGGGCGCTCTGTGGGGACCCATCGTCTTTTTGTGGATCACCTTCGGCACCCTGCTGGCCGGCGGCGTCCACGACTTCTTCTCCGGCATGATGAGCGAGCGCAACAACGGCGAGTCCATCTCCGAGATCGCCGGCATCTACCTGGGCGGCGTGATGAAGAACGTCATGCGCGTGTTCAGCGTGGTGCTGCTGGTGATGGTGGGCACGGTGTTCGCCGTGGGTCCCGCGGGCCTGATTGTCACTCTGTTCAAGAATAACGGCACGGAGGGCATCCTGGCCACCACCCTGTTCTGGCTGATTATCATTCTGGTCTACTATTTTATCGCCACCTTCCTCTCCATTGACAAGATCATCGGCAAGGTCTACCCCATCTTCGGCATCTGCCTGATTGTCATGGCGGTGGGCGTGGCCATCGGCATCTTCGTCAACCCCGACTACACCATCCCCGAGATCTGGGCCAACTTCGGCAGTATGCACCCCAAGGGGACGCCCATCTGGTCGTTCATGTTCATCACCGTGGCCTGCGGCGCCATCTCCGGCTTCCACGCCACCCAGTCCCCCCTCATGGCCCGCTGCCTGAAGAGCGAGCGCCAGGGCCGGTTCGTATTCTACGGCGCCATGGTCTGCGAGGGCGTCATCGCCCTGATCTGGGCCGCCGCCGGCTGCGCCCTGTATGAGGTTTCCGGCGGCCTGAACACCGGGCTACAGGACGTTCTGGCCAACGGCCAGTCCGCCGCCATCTACGACGTGTGTGCCAAGACCATGGGCGGCATCGGCATCGCCCTGGCCATGCTGGGCGTCATCGCCTGCCCCATCACCTCCGGCGACACCGCCTTCCGTTCCGCCCGGCTGGTGCTGGCCGACTGGCTGAAGATGGACCAGGGCAGCTACAAAAACCGCCTGATTCTCTGCATCCCCGTGCTGGGCGTGGGCGCCGTGCTGGGCATCGGCAACGCCTTGGGCTTCATCGACTACACCATTATCTGGCGCTACTTCAGCTGGACCAACCAGACCCTGGCCATGATTGTGCTGTGGGCCGCGTCCATGTACCTCTTCTACGACAAGAAGAACTACTGGATCACCGCCGTACCGGCCACCTTCATGAGCGCCGTGTCCGCCACCTACTTTGTGGCCGCGCCCGAGTGCCTGAACCTGAGCACTGCCGTTGCCTACCCTGTGGGCGTCATCGCGGCCGCCCTGTTTTTGGGGATCTTCCTCTACTCCATCAAGAAGCGGAACGTCCGTCCCCAGTATGATACCCTGAAAAAGTAAATTCATCCAAAGCGGCATACATACTTTTTTCTTGAAACCACTCGCCGCCTTCGGCGGCTTGGGCTGCAAGTGTCCGCTGTGCGGCCACTGCACGGAAAAAAGTATCAAAAAAGAACTTTACTGGCACTGCGGCGGTCCTATTGCCGGATGGTATGGAGCCCCTGGGTGCCCAGGGCGGGAAACTGCGTTTCCCGCGGGTATTCCCGGGTTCTGCACTAGCTGCGGCGCACCCGCGCCGCTGGGGGCCCGTCTACCGAAATGCAACGATAGACGGGCCCTTTAGCGCGGCGGATGCCGTGCGGCCGAACAGAACCCCAAAGGATACCAAGCAAAACGCGGTTTTGCCGCAAAAAGTTTTTCTTTTTGATACTTTTTATTTGTTCAGAAAGAAAAAGTATGTATGCCCTTTTTACGGAGGCACCCTATGATCTTCAAACCCAGACAGCTGAGCCGGGAGGGGCTGGCTCCGGAGGAGCTGGCTGCGGACAAGCGCGGCTGCAAAAAATTCGGCCCCTGCGGCGTGGGGCGGCGGGCCCTCTACCTCAACAGCTTCTACATCGACCGCTGCTACTACGTCTCCCTCTCCTCGGTCCAGCGGGCCTTCAAGCGGGTGGCCATGAGCCGGGGCGGCTTCACCGGCAAGGGGCTGTTCGCCTCCATCCCGTATCTGGTGGTGGAGTACGACAGCGGACAGACCAAGCAGTGCAACTTCAGGCGTGAGGAGGACGTGGACGCGCTGCTCTCCTGCCTGGGCGCGCGCTGTCCGGACATCCGCCTCCACAGCGTCCAGGCGGAGTTCCGTCTGGCGGAGAAGGCCCGCCGGGAGGAGGCCCGCTACCTCAAAGAGCTCACCCCCAGGGCCCAGGCCGCCCGGGAGGAGCTGGAACGGGCGAAGGAGACGCTGAACCGGCGGCCGGAGCTGGCGGAGCGCCTGTCCCGGGCCGCCCGGGCCAAGCGCAGCAACGACCAGTCCAAGCCCGCCTACCGCTGGGTGGCGCTGACCATCGTCCTGGCCGGAGCGGCCGCTTTGGCCTACGGGATCTGGAACGCGGTGCGCGGGGATACCACGGGGCTTTACTTCGCCCTGTTCGGTCTGGCGGCCATGTTCTTCTTCTCCAGCGCCCAGGTGCTCCCCACCGCGCGGAACAACCGGCGGGCCATCGCCCGGGAGTGGGAGGAGGCCAGGGAGGCCATGCGGGACTTCATCGGGGACAGAGGGGACTTCCCGGTCCCCTACTGGTACGCCCATCCCGTTGTGCTCCAGCGGATGATCCGCGCCGTCCGGGAGGGCAGGGCCCAGAGCGCGGCCTCCGCCCTGGATGTCGTGAAGGCGGATCTGAAGGCCCTCAACGCCACCGTCCAGGTGGAGCAGGAGGAGTACGACGAGGTGGTCCAGATCAAGCCCCTGTTCCTGCTGTGCGGCTACCAGTAGCGCGAAATCAGTGCATTCTACAAAAAACCGGCGCAAGAAGCCGGTTTTTTTGTGCCCGCCGTGCCCTAACCGCGAGGCGGGTTCAAATCCCTCGCTTGTTGTCCGCTCTTTGCGCACAGGAAGGGCGGCCTGCGCCCCGCCGCGGGCGGATCCCTCCGGGAGCTTATAAATATTCAGCGCGGTTGGAAAAATTTTTACTTGACAAAAAGCGCCTCCGGGAGTAAACTACGCCCATATTTCAAAAGGCAAACGGCGTTGATGGAGAAAAGTAGCCTGGCAGGATGCCCACAGCGAGCGGGGGAGAGTGGGAACCCCGCGGCGGAATCCCGGCGAAGAACACTCCGTAGCCTCAACCTGAACGGGAGCCCCCTGCCGGGCGGCCCTACTAAGGGCGACGGGACAGCCCGTTACAGCTGACAGGCTTGTTAGAGCTGAAGAGGCCGCTTTGCGGCAAATTAGGTGGCACCACGGATTCCGGCGATTCGTCCTAAAATTTATTTTAGTGACGCCGGCTGATCTGGAGGTGCTTTTTATGTGCGCAATCATGGGTTATACCGGAACGGATATCCCCGTCACCCGGCTGGAGAAGGGCTTTGCCGCGGCCAGGAGCCGGGGGCCCGACGAGAGCCGGACCCTGGAAATGCCCACGGGTACGCTGCTGTTTCACCGCCTGTCCATCATGGGGGTCCACCCGGAGGGGATGCAGCCCTTCACCGCCCCCGACGGCAGCGCCGTGGCCTGCAACGGCGAGATCTACGGCTTCCGGAAGCTGAAGCGGGAGCTGGAGGGGCGGGGCTGGCGGTTTGCCAGCGGGTCCGACTGCGAGCTGCTGCTGCCCCTGTGGCGGGAGCGGGGGACGGAGATGTTCGCCGGGCTGGACGCGGAGTTCGCCCTCATCCTCTACGACGCGCCCTCGGACAGCTTCGTGGCCGCCCGGGACCCCATCGGCATCCGGCCCCTGTACTACGGTTACAGCGCCTCCGGGCACATCCTCTTCGCCAGCGAGCCCCGGTGCCTGCTGGGGCTGGCTGGGAGCATCAAGCCCTTCCCCCCGGGGCACTACTACAAGGACGGCGAATTCGTCTGCTACCGGGACATCACCCGGGTGGACGAGGTCTGTACCGACGATCTGGAGACAGTGTGCCGGAACATCCGCGAGAAGCTGATTCTGGGCGTGGAGAAGCGGCTGGACGCCGACGTGCCGGTGGGGTTTCTCCTCTCCGGCGGCCTGGACAGCTCCCTGGTGTGCGCCATCGCTTCCAGGCTGCTGAACCGGCCCATCGAGACCTACGCCGTGGGCATGTCCGCCGACGCCATCGACCTGAAGTACGCCCGGCAGGCGGCGGACCACATCGGCAGCAACCACCACGAGATCCACATCACCGGGCGGGATGTCCTGGACGCGCTGGAGGAGGTCATCTACATCCTGGGCACCTACGACATCACCACCATCCGGGCCAGCATGGGCATGTACCTGGTCTGCAGGGCCATCCATGAGCGCAGCGACATCCGGGTGCTGCTGACCGGGGAGATCAGCGATGAGCTGTTCGGCTACAAGTACACCGACTTCGCCCCCTCCCCGGCGGCCTTCCAGGCCGAGAGCGTCAAGCGGGTCCGGGAGCTGCACATGTACGATGTTCTGCGGGCGGACCGGTGCATCTCCGCCAACAGCCTGGAGGCCCGGGTGCCCTTCGGCGATCTGGACTTCGTCCAGTACGTCATGGCCGTGGACCCGGCCAAGAAGGTCAACGTCTACAACAAGGGGAAGTACCTCCTCCGCCATGCCTTTGAGGGGGACTGCCTGCCCCGGACCATCCTCCAGCGGGAGAAGGCCGCCTTCTCCGACGCGGTGGGCCACAGTCTGGCAGACGATTTGAAGGCACACGCGGAGCGGATCTACGGCGAGGACTGGAAGGCCGCCGCGGAGAGGTATTCCTATCACGCCAGGCCCTTCACCAAGGAGTCCCTGCTCTACCGGGAGATCTTTGAGAAGTACTACCCTGGTCAGGCGGAGATGGTGGCGGATTTCTGGATGCCCAACCGGGCGTGGGCGGGGTGCGATGTGGACGACCCCTCGGCGAGGGTATTGAGCAACTATGGCGCCTCCGGGGAGTAGACGCCAGCGTCTTCTTGTGGGGGCTGCGCGCCCCCACGCCCCCGGTTACTTTTTGTCCGCACAAAAAGTACCAAGGCGGCACTTGTGCCACCGGGCCGGTCGTTCGGCTTCGCCGAATGGCGGCCCCGGGAGGGTCCGGGCTGCGCAGGCCCGGCCTGTCAAATAGAAACAACCCGCCCTGCGGCCCGCAGGGCCGCAGATAGAAAGGAGTCACAGCTATGGCAAAGAAAAAAGTACCAGAGATCTTCGGCAGCATGGTCTTCAACGAGGACGCCATGAAGCAGCGCCTGTCCTCCACTTGCTACAAGGCGTGGAAGAAGTGCGTGGCCGACGGCACCCCCCTGAGCCTGGAGATGGCCCACGAGATGGCCGGCGTCATGCGGGACTGGGCCATTGAGAAGGGGGCGACCCACTACACCCACTGGTTCCAGCCCATGACCGGCGTCACCGCCGAGAAGCACGACAGCTTCCTTACCCCCGAGGGCTCCAGCCGGGTGCTGATGCTCTTCTCCGGCAAGGAGCTGGTCCGGGGCGAGCCCGACGCCTCCTCCTTCCCCTCCGGGGGCCTGCGTGCCACCTTCGAGGCCCGGGGCTACACCGCCTGGGACCCCACCTCCTTCGCCTTCATCAAGGATGGGAGCCTGTGCATTCCCACCATCTTCTGCTCCTACAGCGGCCAGGCCCTGGACAAGAAGACGCCCCTGCTGCGCTCCATGGAGGAGCTCTCCCGCCAGGCCGTGCGGGTGCTGCGCCTGTTCGGCGACACGGACGTGAAGAAGGTCACCAGCGAGGTGGGCCCGGAGCAGGAGTACTTCCTCATTGACAAGGACGTGTGCAGCCGGCGGGAGGACCTGGTCCTCACCGGCCGAACCCTCTTCGGCGCCAAGCCCCCCAAGGGCCAGGAGCTGGAGGACCACTACTTCGGCACCATCAAGCCCCGGGTTGCCGCCTACATGAAGGAACTGGATGAGGAGCTGTGGAAGCTGGGCATCTACGCCAAGACCAAGCACAACGAGGTCGCCCCCGCCCAGCACGAGCTGGCACCGGTCTACACCGACGCCAACACCGCCTGCGACCACAACCAGCTGACCATGGAGATCATGAAGAAGGTGGCCGGACGGCACAACATGGTGTGCCTGCTCCACGAAAAGCCCTTCGCCGGCGTCAACGGCTCCGGCAAGCACGACAACTGGTCCCTGTCCACCGACACCGGCCTCAACCTCTTCAAGCCCGGCTCCACCCCCAGCCAGAACGCCCGCTTCCTCCTCTTCCTCACCGCCTTTATCAAGGGCGTGGACGAGTACCAGGAGCTGCTGCGCTGCTCCGTGGCCAACCCGGGCAACGACCACCGCCTGGGCGCCCAGGAGGCCCCGCCGGCCATCCTCTCCATCTTCCTGGGCGACGAGCTGACGGCCATTGTGGACGCCATCATCCAGGGGACGGAGTCCGAGTACGTGGACCAGAGCAAGAACATCCTCTCCATCGGCGTGGACGCCCTGCCCCCCATCCCCCAGGATACCACCGACCGCAACCGCACCTCCCCCCTGGCCTTTACGGGCAACAAGTTCGAGTTCCGGATGCTGGGCTCCAGCCAGTCCATCACCGGCCCCAACATCACCCTCAACACCATCATGGCCGAGGAGCTCAGCCAGTTCGCCGACAGGCTGGAGGAGGCGGCGGACTTCAACGCCGAGCTCCACGAGCTCATCCGGGACACCCTGCGCGCCCACCAGCGCATCATCTTCAACGGCAACGGCTACGAGGACGCCTGGGTGGAGGAGGCCGGGCGCCGGGGGCTGAGCAACCTCGCCTGCACCGCCGACGCCCTCCAGACCTACCTCAAGCCCAGGCACGTGGAGCTCTTCTCCAAGCACAACGTCTTTACTGAGGAGGAGCTGGCCGCCCGCAACGAGATCCACCTGCAAAACTACTGCGAGGTGGTGGGCATCGAGGCCCGCACCATGATTGACATGGTCAAGCGGAACATCTTCCCCGCCGTGATCAGGTTCTCCGGGGACGTGGCCAAGGCCGTGGGATGCAAGAAAGCCGCGCTGCCGGATCTGGACTGCTCCGACGAGGAGGCCCTGGTGCGCCGCCTGAGCGGGCTGTCCGCCGAGATGATGCGCCAGACCGCCGCCCTGAAGGCCGCCCTGGCCGGCGTCCAATTTGCCGACGCCTACGAGGCCGCCCACTACTACAAGTACACCGTGTTTGCCATCATGGACGCCCTGCGCGCCGCGGTGGACAGCCTGGAGGTCATCACCTCCGCGGAGTACTGGCCCTACCCCTCCTATACGGATCTGCTCTTCTCCGTCAAGTAAGGGGCCCGGCGGGGCGCTCAGCGGCCGCCCGCCGGGGGCCCGAATTCCATGTTGGCGAAAATCCGCTCCATCCGCTCATCGGGGAAGCGCTGATCCACAAACTCCCAGAATCCGCCGCCGGCGGGCTCGCCGGCCACCCGCTCCGACCAGCGGGACACGGCCACGCAGGAGATGAGGGCGTTGACAAGGAGAAAGACCGTGAGCGCCCAGGTGAGGGGCCGGCCGGTCCTGTTGGGGATTTTCAGGATGTACTTGGCCATCCGGGGATAGAGATCCTTGATCCAGAAGATGCCCAGCACGCCCCAGAATACTGAGTACACCAGGCAGATGCGCCCGTTGAGGTTCAGCGCCATGCCGCTGTAGTCCCAGGACCGGGAGCCCAGCAGGGCCTCCTGGGCCCAGGAGCAGACGTACTCCAGTACGCTGCCCACCACGAAGCCGCCCAGAAAGGACCACTGGTAGCCCCGGTTGCGGTACTTGTAGAGGGCCAGTGTCAGGCAGACGGCGCCCGCGCCGTAGAGCAGGTTGAAGGGCCCGTAGACCAGCCCGGCCCGGCTCTCAAGATAGCCGTTGGTGATGAGGCACCAGAGCATCTCCACCACAACGCCGGCAAAGCTGCCCGCGGCGCAGATGAGCAGGACCTTGTAGATGTTGAGCCCCTGGGCGAAGTGGTCCCGTCTGGCCTCCGCCAGATCGATGGCGGAGTTGGCCGGCGGGTTGGGGACGTACCACTTCCGCTCCCGGGCGGTGCGCATGTCCCGCAGGCGGGCGCTCAGCTCGTCTGCGGCGCTGTCCAGGGTCTGATAGGTCTGGACCAGGGTCCTGGAGACCTGCCGCACCCCCTCCAGCTCCGCCTGGACCTCCGACTCCAGTGCCAGGGCTTTGGGCCCGAGCCTGGTGGGGGAGTCCTCCGGCTCCATGGCCGCCTGGGCCAGGGAGACATAGTAGCGCTCCTCCAGGGCCTTCCCCGCCCGCTCCGCCGCCGCCGGCAGCGGGGCGCACAGCGCCTCCAGCTCCGAGGAAATCTGGGTCTTTTGTTCTTCCATTTCGGATACCTCCTTGGGATCATCATTACTGTCTGAAAAAGTCTCCGGGCCCTTTCAGGGCCCGGAGTTCTTTTACGCGCCGCCGGACAGCATCCGCTCCAGATGCTCCAGCGGGAAGGGCGGCTGGGCCAGGGGCCGCACCGCCAGACTCATAAGCTTCACGGGGTCGTCGTCCGCGGCCACCCGGTTGGAGTGGAGTACGCCGCAGGCGCGGCAACGGTGGATGAGGGCCCACTCGCCGCCCCTGCGCACCCACACCCCCACCGGTTCCATCACGCCGCCGCAGCCGGCGGCGCGATCACCGGGTACGCCGTCCAGGTGGACGCTGTGCAGGCACCTGGGACAGTGGTTGCGGTTCCGGGTGCCCGCCCCCTCCGGGGAGACGGGGCATCCGCAGACACGGCAGGTAAAGCCCGCCGGTTCTTCAGAATGGGCGGCCGGGCCGCCCGGCTTCTCGCTGTATCGGGACATTCGGAAAATCCTCCTGGTATGTTGTCGTAATCACATACGGGAGGTTTTGGGCGTCAGCCCGCAGAAACCTCCCGGGTTTCAGCAGACTCCGTCAGATAAAACATATACGTTCTCCTTTCCTGTTCACTTAGGGCCCGCCGGCTGGACGCCGGGCGGCCGGCCCCCGCTTGCCGTCCGGGTGGGGCACGCCGCGCCCTCCTCCGGACGACGGATACAGGATATCACAGACGCCGCCATTTTGCAACACCTCCCCCGTGCGGCGGGAGTGCCCATAGATGGGGCCGCCTGTCTTCTGCTTACTCAGCCGGCAGGTTGTGCTGCTTCAGAAACGTGAGCTTGTCCCAGTAACCCCGCTGAAACAGAATCTTCCCGCGGACCACGTGAAAGAACCCGCAGCCCTGCAGTCCCAACGGGTCCCGCCACTCCAGAATTGCCCACTGTCCGTCCTCGAAAATATTTTCCACAATGGCCGTCATGTCCGCCGCGGCAAATTCCGCCGCAAACATCTCCCTGATGGCGGCAATCCCCGCCACCGGCTCGTTTGCCACCTGGTGGTTGACCGCCTCGTCGTGGTACAGGGCCGCAATCCCGCTGACATCATGGGCGTTAAAGGCGTCCACCCACCTGCACACAACCTCCTTCGGTCTTAACATGGCGATCTCCTCTATTTCATGGTCCTCCTTCTGACTTGACTTGGCGTTCTCCCCCGTTTCATGATCCTCCCCGGGCCGCGTCCTGCCGGACGCGGAAGTCGTGCCGTGCCGCCGCCTGCTCCCGGCGGAGCTTCTCCTCCCCCAGGGCGTCCAGGGCCTGTCCGATGATCTGGTTGGACAGCAGAAAGCCCTCCGGCGTCAGCCGCCACCCGTCCTCCCCGGTCCGCCGGGCGAGGCCGGCGGCGGCGAAGCGCTCCAGCACCGCCTCGATGGGGGTGAATGGCAGGCGGCAGCGGTACTCGAACTCCCGCCGGGAGACGCCCTGCGCGGTCCTGAGCCCCAGCATGATGTACTCGGTGTCCCGCTCCCTGGGCGGGATGAAGTCGTTCTGGTCCAGGATGTCCCCCTTCTCCTCCACCCCCCGGCAGTAGGCGTCCAGGTCCCGGACGTAGGAGTAGCGCACGTCCCCCAGATCGGAGTGGGCCCCGGGACCGAACCCGGCGTACTCCGCCAGAGTCCAGTACTTCAGGTTGTGCCGGGACTCAAAGCCCGGGCGGGCGAAGTTGGAGATCTCGTACTGCGCGTACCCCATAGCGGCCAGCCGCTCCACGGTCCACAGGTACATGTCCGCCTGGGCGTCGTCGTCCGGCAGGTCAAGCTCCCCCTGGCGCTCCCACAGGGGGGTGCCCTCCTCTACCTTCAGCCCGTAGCAGCTCAGGTGCTCCGGCTCCAGCGCCGCCGCCCGCTCCACCGTCCGCTGCCAGAGCTCCAGGCTCTGCCCCGGCAGGCCGTAGATGAGATCCAATGAGAGGTTTTTGATGCCCGCCCGCCGGGCCGCGGAGACGGCCTCCTCCGCCTGGGCGAAGGTGTGGGGCCGCCCCAGCAGCTTCAGCTCCCCGTCATCGGCGGACTGGATCCCCAGGGACAGCCGGTTCACCCCCGCCCGGCGCAGCGCGCGCAGGGTGCGCCAGTCCCCGGCGCTGTCCGGGTTGGCCTCCAGGGTGATTTCCGCCCCCCGGGCGATGTGGTAGTGCTTGCCCACGCACCGGAGCAGCTGGCGCAGGCGCTTTTCCCCCAGGCAGGAGGGGGTGCCGCCTCCAAAGTAGACGGTGTCTGCCTGGTGCAGCCGGGTCCGCAGGGCGGTCTCCGCCAGCTGGCGGCAGAGGGCAGCCGTATAGCGGTCCATCCGCTCCTCCGCCCCCGCCAGGGGCAGGGAGTAAAAATCACAGTAGATGCACTTGCTTTTACAGAAGGGAATGTGGAGATACAGCCCCAGGGGCTTCAGTGTCTTTTTCACACGCGATCACCTCAAACGTCCCGTCAGGACGGATTTCATCTTGTCAATCTGCGCACCCCGGCGGATGGCACGGCCTCTATTGTAGCGGAAAGCGGGGCCCGCCGCAAGAGGAAATCCACCGGCATTCCGGCAGTTTTCAAACAGAATCCGGGAACCTTTCACGCGTTTGCCCTGCCCCGTCAAATTTCCCGATTGACAGACCGGCAAAGCTTGGGTATAATAAGACGATTAGAGAACAAGATTCCCCATCGGCCAGACGGCCGGGAAAGGAGCGCATGTGTCAAACTATCTTCTGAAAAACGCCATGCTGTTTGCGGACGGGCGGTTCCGCCCGGTTGACATTTCCATTTCGGACGGACGTATTGTTTCCATTGCAAAAGGGCTGGGCGGTTTTCCCGGCGCTGCCGTCATTGACCTCCATCATAGCGCTGTTTTTCCCGGTTTCGTGGATGTGCATGTGCATCTGCGGGAACCGGGTTTTTCTTATAAGGAAACCATCCGCAGCGGAACCCTCTCCGCCGCCAGAGGGGGGTACACCCACGTGTGCCCCATGCCCAACCTGGACCCCGTCCCCGACAGCCTGGAGCACCTGGAGGTCCAGCTGGAGCTCATCCGCCGGGACGCCGCCGTCGGCGTCCACCCCTACGGCGCCATTACCGCCGGGGAGCGGGGGGAGGTCCTGGCGGAGCTGGCGGGGATGGCGCCCTATGTCTGCGCCTTCTCCGATGACGGCCGGGGCGTCCAGAGCGAAGACATGATGCGATCCGCCATGGAGGCGGCCAGACGGCTGGGGAAGATCATCGCCGCCCACTGCGAGGACGACAGCCTCCTGAACGGGGGCTATATCCACGACGGGGTCTACGCCCGCTCACACGGCCACAAGGGCATCTGCTCCCGGAGCGAGTGGAGCCAGATCGCCCGGGATCTGAAGCTGGCGGAGGAGACCGGGTGCCGCTACCACGTCTGCCACGTCTCCGCCGCCGAGAGCGTGGAGCTCATCCGCAAAGCAAAGGCCCGCGGGGTGGATGTCACGTGCGAAACCGGCCCCCACTATCTGGTATTCAGCGATATTGCCTTACAGGAGGACGGCCGGTTCAAGATGAATCCACCCATCCGATCGGACAGGGATCGCAGGGCCCTCATCGCGGGGCTGCTGGACGGCACGGTGGACATGGTGGCCACCGACCACGCCCCCCACTCCGCAGAGGAGAAGGGGCGCGGCCTGGAGGGGAGCCATATGGGGGTGGTGGGCCTGGAAACCGCCTTTGCCGCCCTCTATACCCATCTGGTCAAGCCGGGGACTCTGTCCCTGGGGAAGCTGGTGGACCTGCTCCACACCAATCCCGCCCGCCGCTTCGGCTTCGGCACGCCGCTGGCGGAGGGCCAGCCGGCGGATCTGACGGCCTTTGACCTGGAGGCGAAATACACCGTGGACCCGGCGGACTTTCAGACCATGGGCCGGGCCACCCCCTTTGCCGGTATGGAGCTGTACGGCGTGTGCCGGCTGACCATGGCGGGGGGAAGCATTGTCTGGCAGGAGGAAAAGCAATGACGCAGGGGAGCTATTTTGTCGAATATAACCGGGCGTTGACAAAAGATGTGCGGGAGATGCGGCTCCTGGGCGATACCAGCGCCATCACCGCCCCGGGACAGTTTGTGAACATTCAGCTTGACGGCCTCTTTCTCCGCCGCCCCATCTCCGTGTGTGACTGGGACAGCGAGGGGCTGATCATGATCTACAAGGTGGTCGGAAGGGGCACCGCCGCCCTGGGCGGCGCGGCTCCGGGCGCAAAGCTGGACGTGCTGTGCGGCCTGGGCAACGGCTTTGACGTGTCCAGGTGCGGCGGCCGCACACTGGTCATCGGCGGCGGCGTGGGTACGCCCCCCATGTACGGCCTGGCGAAGGCCCTGCTGAAGGCCGGGAAAACGCCCATAGCCATCCTGGGCTTCAACACCAGGGAGGAGATCTTCTGCGAGGACCGCTTCCGGGAGCTGGGTATCGGGACCACCGTCACCACCGTGGACGGTAGCTGGGGGACAAGGGGCTTTGTCACCGACGCCCTGCCCGAAGACTACGACTACTTCTGCGCCTGCGGCCCCGGCCCCATGCTGAAGGCGGTGTACAGCGCCGCGAAGACAAGCGGCCTGTTCAGCTTCGAGGAGCGGATGGGCTGCGGCTTCGGGGCCTGCATGGGATGCTCCTGCAAGACCAAATACGGCAGCAAGCGCATCTGTAAGGATGGTCCGGTGCTGGAAAAGGAGGAGATCATATGGCAGACACACGGGTAACGCTCTCCGGCATCACGCTGGACAACCCCGTCATCCCCGCCAGCGGCACCTTCGGCTATGGCCGCGAGTTCGCCCAATTCTATGACATCAACTGCCTGGGAACCTTCTCCTTCAAGGGCACCACGCGGGAGCCCCGCTTCGGCAACCCCGCCCCCCGCATCGCCGAAGGGCCCTCCGGGATGCTCAACGCCGTCGGGCTGCAAAACCCCGGTGTGGAGCGGGTCATCGCCGAGGAGCTGCCGGAGCTGAAAAAGGTGTTCCGCAAGCCGGTGATGGCCAACGTCAGCGGCTTTTCCGTGGAGGACTACGCCCACACCTGCGCCCTGCTGGACCGGGAGGAGCAGGTGGGCTGGCTGGAGGTGAACATCTCCTGTCCCAACGTCCACGGCGGCGGCATGGCCTTCGGCTCGGACCCTGCGGCGGCGGCCGAGGTGACGCGGGCCGTGAAGGCCGTCACCACCAAGCCGGTCTACATGAAGCTGAGCCCCAACGTCACGGACATTGCCGCCGTGGCGAGGGCCTGCGAGGAGGCGGGGGCCGACGGCGTCAGCCTCATCAACACCCTGCTGGCCATGCGCATCGACCTGAAGCGGAAAAAGCCCGTACTGGCCAACGGCACAGGGGGCCTCTCCGGCCCGGCGGTGTTCCCGGTGGCGGTGCGGATGGTGTACCAGGTCTATGAGGCGGTCAGCATCCCCATCATCGGCATGGGGGGCGTCAGCTCCGCCGAGGACGTTATCGAGCTGATGCTGGCGGGGGCAGCGGCGGTGGAGGTGGGCGCGGCCAATCTGGTGAGCCCCTTCGCCTGCCGGGACATCATCCGGGATCTGCCCCGGGTGATGGAGCAATATGGGATCCAAAGTTTATCTGACATCACAGGAGGAGCGCACAATGGGTAAGGATGTTATCATCGCACTGGATTTCGACAGCCGGGAGAGGACCCTGGCCTTTCTGGACCGCTTCGCGGGGGAGGAGCGGAAGCCCTTCGTGAAGATCGGCATGGAGCTCTACTACGCGGAGGGCCCGGCCATCGTCCGGGAGGTCAAGGCCCGGGGCCACAGGATTTTCCTGGATCTGAAGCTTCACGACATCCCCAATACGGTGAAAAAGGCCATGGCGGTGCTCTCGGGCCTGGACGTGGACATGGTGAACCTCCACGCCGCCGGGACCCGCGCCATGATGGAGGCGGCTCTGGAGGGCGTCACCCGTTCCGACGGCACCCGCCCCCTGGTCATCGCCGTGACCCAGCTGACCTCCACCAGCCAGGAGCGGATGGAGCAGGACCTGCTCATTGAGCGGCCCCTGGACCAGGTGGTGCTCCACTACGCCAGGTGCGCGGCCCAGGCGGGGCTGGACGGCGTGGTCTGCTCCCCCCTGGAGGCGGGGAAGGTCCACGAAGCCTGCGGCGATCGCTTCGTCACCGTGACCCCCGGCGTCCGCTTCGCCGGCGGCGACACCGGGGACCAGGTCCGCGTCACCACCCCGGCCAGGGCCAGGGAGCTGGGAGCGGACTATATCGTGGTGGGCCGCCCCATCACCCAGGCCGAGGACCCCGCGGCGGCATACCGCAAGTGCGTGGAGGAGTTTGTCACTTTTTCTTGAAAGAAAAAGTAACCAAAAAGAACTTTTGCGCGAAACGCTGTTTCGCTTATATTTTCAAATACCGGGGATTTTCTGTTTTGTAAAATACAAGCAAAGCGTTAGCTTTGCGCAAAAGTGTTTCTTTTGATACTTTTCTTTATTCATAAAGAAAAGTATGGCAACCTTAAAGGAGTACGTATGTGGAACACGATTTTATTTGATTTGGACGGCACCTTGACGGACCCCAAGGTGGGGATTACCAAGGCTGTGGCCATTGCTCTGGACCATTTCGGCATCCAGGAGGCGCCGGACAATCTGACCCACTTCATCGGCCCGCCCCTGGACGAGTCCTTCCCGGAGTTCTACGGCTTTGACCAGGGGCAGGTGGACACTGCCACGGAGAAATTCCGGGAATACTACGTCCGGGAGGGCTGGCTGGAGAACGTGCCCTATCCGGGCATGGACAAGCTCCTGCGGGATCTGAAGGCGGCCGGCAAGCACCTCATGGTGGCCACCTCCAAACCCAAGGAGACGGCGGTAAAAATTCTGGAGCACTTCGGTATGGCGCAGTATTTTGACCGCATCTTCGGCGCGCCCCTGGACAACCAGGAGGGCGCCAAGAAGGTGAACGTCATCCGCAATGCCCTCAGCTGGGCGAACTCCGCCTGGGACGGCTGGGACTACAGCGGCGCGGTGATGGTGGGCGACCGCCGCCACGACGTGGTGGGGGCCCACCAGGCGGGCCTGCCCTGCATCGGCGTGCTGTACGGCTACGGGGACCGGGCGGAGCACGAGAACGCCGGGGCGGACTTCATCGCGGCGGATCTGGCCGGTCTGCGGAAGCTGCTGCTGTTTGAGACGGAGATCGTGGAGGGCTATCTCAAGTCCTTTGGAAAGGGCTGGAACCTGGAGGCCATCCGGGCGGGGAACTACCGCCAGAGCCTGTGGGCCCCGTCCCCCCGGGACGGCAGTCCGGTACGGGAGGGGAAGGAGGCCAGGGCGGCCTTCGACGCGCTGGACTACGACACGGCCTACATCTTCCGGTGGGGCTTTCAGGAGGGCGTCACCGGCGCCGGGGTCACGGCCAGGGTCACCGCCGCCCAGCTGGACCAGGACGAGGGCGCGGACGTCTATGTGGTGGGGAGGGATTTTTCCTGGGCCTATGTTCATACCCACGAGGACGGATGGATGGGGCCCTACTTCTGCAGGCTGGGGGGCTGAGCCCCGGCCTGTCCTGCGGGGCCTGCGCGGCCCCGGACCCCGCGGTTACTTTTTGTGCAGACAAAAAGTAACCAAAAAGCTGCTTAGGGGCTCACGCCCCTAAGAACCCTAAAATAAACGGGGGTTTTTCGGATACGCTGTGCAAATGAAGAGCTGCGGTGCCCCGTGAACAAGAGTTTCCTACGGGGTTCTGATCTAGCAGACTGGTACTTGAAGAACTCCGCCCGTGGGCCGCCACAGGCGGCTTAGGGTTGCTAGTGGCCGTAGGCCACTGCACACCTGCCGGCCTCTTA
>CAJUQS010000041.1 GCA_910588365.1 uncultured Oscillospiraceae bacterium
CCCGGGCCTGTCGGACCTGCTGGTCCCACCGGGCCCATGGGGCCTGCCGGCGCAGCCGGTGCTGCGGGCGCCACAGGTGCGCCCGGGCCTGTCGGACCTGCTGGTCCCACCGGGCCCATGGGGCCTGCCGGCGCAGCCGGTGCTGCGGGCGCCACGGGTGCGCCCGGGCCTGCCGGGCCCGCTGGTCCCACTGGGCCTATGGGGCCTGCCGGAGTCGTCACCCCGGCGGCGGCAGTAGCCAACGCCACCCAGAACACCTTGCTGACCCAGTTCAACGCCCTTCTGACAAATATGCGGGCTGCCGGTCTGCTGGCACCCTGACATACAAAAGCGTATGGGGCGGCGCATAAGCGCCGCCCCAAAAACGCAAAGTGCAGTTCTGCGATCATCCCGTTCCCACAGAAGCCGCTTCCAGATTTTACAAACACAAGTACAGGAAAATACTTGCAAAAACCTCTTTACAAACCGCCCGGAATGTGATAGGATAAAGCATCAACAAAATACTGCGCCAGCTGCTGCCGCGTTCGCGGCACATGGAATGGGGTGAGAGGCCCCGCGAGTCGGTCACTGTGATGCCTCCTTTGGGAGGATAAGCCAGATACATGGCAGCTTGGCGGCATTCTGCCGAAACCGGAACTGCGTTCTCTGTTCGGCCTCACCGGATTCCGGTGGGGTTTTGTGCGTTCCGCGTCAGGCGGGACGCATTTTCTTTTGTGTTTCACCGGTACCGATGGGGCGGTGCCGCTGAAATATATCGTTCTCCTGAACAAACGGCTCTATATGAAACCCAAGGGGCTGCCCAGGTCATCAAGACCGCCTGGGCAGCCCTTTGGGTACGCGCTCAGCCGGCCCGGGAATCCTCCCGGACCGGCTGTACGTTAATTAAAGCAGGTGAATCTGGCCCAGCAGGGGTACTTCCTTCTCCACGCCCTGAATGGCGTTGACAATACCGATAAACCAGCAGACGGCGCAGAACAGGCCTCCCACCGCGCCGATGATCCAGCCAAACAGCGGCACCCGGGCCACTATCCCCAGGACCGTCCCCGCCAGCCAGATCACCAGGGACTGGTTGAGGTGAAAGCGGCTCTCATACCGGTCTCCGGCTACCAGGGCAATGAGCAGCCCCACCCAGGTCAAATAGGCCACGACATCTGTAGTACGCTTATTCATCACGATTTATCCCTCGTTTCAAATAGTCTCAGTAAGCCCGCGCCCTTATCCTAGGACTGGCGCAGAGAGATGTCTCCGCTGACGCTGGTGATGTGGAAGGTGCGGCCGCCGCCGTCCAGATGGATGGCCTCCCCGGAGCGGGCGCCCACGGGCCCTACCAGGGGAAAGTCCGTGTCCAGATCGCCGCTGACGGTGCTGAACTGGAGGACGAACCCCTCTCCGCCGGGCATATAGATCTCGCAGTCCCCGGATTTGGAGGACACCTCCAGCTGCTGGGGCACCACGGTGGTGCGCACCTGCACGTCGCCGCTGGCGCTGATGCAGCGCAGCTCCTGGACCGAGCCGGTGATATCAATATCGCCGCTGGAGGTCTCCGCGTGGATGGAGCCCATGATGCCGCTGCCCTCCAGATCGCCGCTGGCGGACTTGAAGACGATCTGCTCGCAGTTGACCTGGGTGAAGCGGATGTCGCCGCTGGTGGCCTTGATGGACAGCCGTCCCGCCTCCAGGCCCTCGTCCAGCTCCACGTCGCCGTTGACCGTGCTCAGCTGCAGGAAGTCCCAATAGCGCCGGGGCAGGGTCAGCTCCACATCCGCCGCCGCCAGCCCCCGGAGAAAGAAGAAGCTGCTGGAGGCGGTGTTGCCCTGGCGGACGGAGAGGACCCCGTCCTCGCTCAGGCGCACGTCCAGACGCTCCGCGTCGCCGTCCACGCGCACGTCGCCCTCCGGGTCCTCATCCAGATGGATGGTCACGTCCCCGTTGGTCACCTGCACATCCAGGCCCTTGATGCCCTGGGAGGGGATGGCGCTCTCCGCCACCCGGCGGCTGCTGCTGGTCCCGCAGAAGAAGCCCCGCTCCCGGTCGTACCCGGCGGCAAAGGACCAGCCCTTCTCCTCCTTGTCCCCGCCCTCGGGCCTGGGCTCCTCTCCGGGCTCCTCATAGCCGTCCCGGTCCACATGCACATAGATTTTCCCCTGGAGTCCGTCGGGGTACTTCTCCTTGATCTTTTCCGCCACATTGCGGACAATGATGGCCGCCTGGTCCACCGCGTCCTTTGTCTGGCTGACGGTCTCCCGGACGATGTCCTCCATCCCCCGGAGCAGATCCCCGGTGAAGTCCCGGACAGAGCCCTCCTGGCGGGGCAGCTCCCCCTCGGGTCCCAGGCTCTCCAGGTAGGCCAGCAGCTCCTCCACGCTGCCCAGATCCTCCATGGCCTGGCTGAAGGCCTCCTCCTCCGGCATCCCGGAGCCGACCAGGTCCTGCCAGCGGCTGTAGAGGTTGTCGCTGAGCTCCTCGATCAGCTCCACCTTGGCGGTGGTCTCCTCTGCGGCGGCCAGCCGTCCGGTCACCGCGATAATGAATCTTGTCTTCATCTTTTCCATGGTCTTACTCCTCCAAAGAAATCAGGGCGTCCAGCAGGGCCCTGGTGCTCTGCCACTCCCGGCAGTTCTCCTCCCACTTCGTCCGGCCCTCCTCCGTGATGGCGTAGTACCGCCGCCGGGCCCCGGGGCCCTCCTCGCCCCAGTAGGAGGTGATCAGCCCGGCGCTCTCCAGCCGCTTGAACGCGGTGTAAAGCGTGGCCTCCTTGAAGCCGTACTGTCCGCCGGTGCGCTGCTGGATGGTCTTGTTGATCTCATATCCGTAGTTGTCTCCCCGCATCAGCTGGGTGAGGATGATGGTTTCCGTGTGACCCCGCAGGGTGTCCGCTGAAATGGACAATCCAAACACTCCTTTCATGGGTCCGCCCTGGAGCGTCCCCTGTGTTATGGTTATCATAGCACGAAGTACATCGTCTGTCAATGTATATTTTTATAAAATGTATGAACAGTCTGTTAAGTATAGTCGACGCACTTGAGAAGAGGTAAAAAGGAGGGGAGGAAAAATGACGCGGGGCAAGGTGGAGGATGCAGGCGGGCTGACGCC
Organism: uncultured Oscillospiraceae bacterium; assembly: GCA_910588365.1. Classification (GTDB taxonomy): domain Bacteria; phylum Bacillota; class Clostridia; order Oscillospirales; family Oscillospiraceae; genus Pelethomonas. The sequence continues at coordinate 3,094 of CAJUQS010000041.1, forward strand.
CGCCAAAGACGACAACGCCGCCCCGTATCATTTTGACCGCCGAACTTTACCGATTTTCAAGTGCGTCGACTATATTCCCGCTGACGGCAGATCAAAGCCCCGGAGCCGGGAAAGCGCACGCCTTCCCGGCTCCGGGACTCCTTGCCGCTGGAGGACCGGCGGGGAGGGCACGCGGACCCTATCCCCCGATCTGGTTCATATCCCTGGCCGCCTGGGAGCGGCTGCGGGCGGAGAGCTCGGCGTGCTGCTCCGGCTTGTGGAGGATGGCCCGCTCCAGCTGGGCGCGCAGCTGCTCCCCGTGGAGCCCCCGCAGGGGCAGCTCCTCCCGGGAGTGGAGGCAGGGCTTGAGGCAGCCGTCGGCCGTGAGGCGGATCCGGTTGCACTGCCGGCAGAAGCAGCGGCTCAGCGGCCGGATGAGGCCGATGGTCCCCGCCGCCCCCGGCAGGCGGTAGCGCTCCGCCACGCCGCCGTCCTGCCCCGCCCGCTCCAGCCGGGGCAGGCGCTCCAGCACCGTCTCGCAGGGGAGGTACGCCTCAGGCCCGAAGGGGACCGCGTGGCCGATGGGCATCAGCTCGATAAAGCGCACCTCCACCGGCTCGTCCCGCGTCAGGGCCGCCAGGGCGGGAATCTCATCGTCGTTGAACCCGCCAATGAGCACGCAGTTGAGCTTTAGGGGCGTCAGGCCCGCGTCCCTGGCCGCCCGGATGCCCGCCAGGACCTGGTCCAAGGAGCCGATCCGGGTGATTTTCCTGTATTTGTCCGGGTCCAGGGTATCCAGGCTCACATTGATCCGATCCACGCCCGCCGCCTTCAGCGGCTCCGCCATCTCCGGCAGCAGCAGGCCGTTGGTGGTCAGCGTCAGCTCCTCCACCCCTGGGATCTCCCGCAGGCCGCGGCACAGGGAGAGCATCCCCCGCCGCACAAGGGGCTCTCCCCCGGTCAGCCGGATTTTCCGCACCCCCATGGACACCGCCGCACGGGCGATCTCCTCGATCTCCTCAAAGGAGAGGATGGCCCGGTGCTCCTGCTTCCGCACGCCCTCCGGCGGCATACAGTAAACACAGCGCAGGTTGCACAGATCCGTCAGGGAGATCCGCAGATAGGTAATCTCCCGCCCTATTGTATCCCTCAAATTCCGCACCCTCTTCTCTTTGATTTCGGCTCCCCGCCAGCGGACGGGGAAATATTCCGTCCTTTTCAAATTCATTATATCTCTTTTCCCGGCAAAAAGCAAGCGCCGCGAAAACCCGGGAGCGGCCGGATTCTGCATCCATTTTCGCCGCGTACTATTGACAGATGTTTAGAGCTATGGTATAGTTGTAAACGGACTCAGACAACCACGAATTGAGTCATAGCAAAGCCATAAAACTTGAACGAATGGAGATGAGAAATGAAGGGTCAATTATTATCCACCAATGAGCTCGCAATCCTGCGCGTCCTGTGGAGCGCGGATATGCCGTTGTCCCGTCCGGAGATTCTCAACAGACTCCCGAACAACAACTGGAATCCCAACTCGATTCACGCCGTCCTGAACAACCTGATCAAAAAGGGCTACCTCCTGGTTGGCGGAATCACGCGCTGCGGGCAGAGTTACGGCCGCACCTACCGTGCGGCGAAAACCCAGGGCGAATACGTCGCCGATCTGGCATTTGAAGCCGTCCGTGATGTGCCGGAGGAGGACTGCGTCCTGGACGTGATGTCCGCGATGGTCAAGCACAAGAACGTGAGCGAGAAGACCATCGCCATGCTGGAGCAGATGCTGGCCCAGCGCCGCGAGGAGCTGCGGGAGCTGGAGGAGAAGGACAAGGGATAGGCGGGCATGTCAGTGTCGGTATATTCGGCCATTATGGCCGTTATCTGGTTTACCGCGGCCGCCCTCATCGGCAGCTACACACTGCACCACGCTTCCAGGTACGGGCTGACCATTGTTGCGGCCACCCTCTCCCTGTCCGTCCTGCGGATTTTTCTGCCCCTGGATCTGGACCACAGCATTGTCATCCGCTCGGATCAGATCTATCCCTTTTTGCAGGATCTGATCCGCACGCCGCTGATCGGCAAATGCACGGTGGGCGTCTGCCTCCTCATCTGCTGGGCGGCCGGGAGCTGCTTCTTTCTGTCGCGGCTGGTTCGGAAGCTGGTGGCTCAGAAAAATTTCCGCGGCGCACGTATGTCCGTCCCGCTGCCCGCCGGCCTCCTCCGGGAGGTGAGCGGCGAACGGGGATACAACGGTCCCATCACCCTGATCGTCTCGCCCTACGCGACAAACGCGTACCAGCTGGGCTTCTTCCGTCCGTATATCATCCTGCCCCGCACGTCCGCCGCGTATAGCGAGGATGAGATTCGCTACATGGTGTGCCATGAGCTGTGTCACTTCCTCAGCGGTGATCTGTGGATTCTGACCGGCCTGAAGGCGCTGCGTTGTATTCTGTGGTGGCATCCGGCCATGTATCTGCTGTGCCAGAACGCGGAGCATGCAATGGAGCTGCGATGCGACCGGCAGGTCTGCGAAAACCTGGGGCTGTCTGAACAGACGAACTATCTGGAGACGCTGAAGCATATTCTGATCGACAGCTGTCCCGAACGCTCCGGGGTATCCATGGGTTGTCTGGGCCATGCTGATGATAAGAGGATTCAGCAGAGGTTTGAGATGATCATGACAGGCAAAGCATGGACGGCGTCCAAGATTACGACAATCGTTGGATGTCTGCTCTGTGCTTTTCTGTTTGTTGCATCTTATTTTGTTATTGTACAGCCGTGGACAAATGCTACAATTGTTCCAGAAGTTGGAGCAAATGATGTGATAGCTATGATACCGGATAACAGCTACATTATATGTACAACTGATGGTACGTTCGAATTATATTGGGGTGGTACTTATTATGCTCATTTACAGGAAGACGAATTAAATATTACTCCTTTTGATGAGTTGCCAATCATATATGAAAGGATTGATAAGAAATGAAACGGCATTGGAGAACTATTGTAAATACCATTCTGTGTGCGGCTATAATGGCTACGACAGCAAATGCAGCAGCTCTTGTTACTCCTGCACCCGCTGCACCTACAAATGATCTAACAGAGCAGATCACCCCGTATGCAGAGGAAACCACGTGGTATTTACGTAAGTATAACGGAATCCTTCAGAAGCGGCTTTGGTCCAATACCCGCGGTATTTGGCTGACGGACTGGATCGACTGCGGATGGGTGGAGGAATAACTACCACCTTCCCAACAAATTTCCGGCCGGCATTTCGGCACACATCGCAAAACATGAACACAAATGCGTACCTATGAAACCAATAGCATTTCCCGCCCCCGGGAGGTGCTGTTGGTTTTCTCTTTGTCCGGTTCCGGCCGCAGGCGAAAGCGGCAAAATTGCATCTTGTCAACGCGGCCCGGATCCGATATAATGGGAAAGAAAGCATTCTTGTGTGAAAGTGGTGATGTGGAAATGTCCATCAAAGACAAGCTCGCGTCCTTCCTGCTTGGCAATAGAGCGGCAAAGACAGCGGATGAGCCCGCGCAGGCGGAGCCGGAGGCGGCTGTGGAGGCGGTTCCCGAGGCGCCCCCCGAACAGACCGCCAACCCCGCCCTGCTGGTTCTGCCCTCGGACCACCAGCTCAACCGCCTGTACAACCTGCGCTGGAAGGAGTCCGGCAGCCTGCCCTCGCCCCGCCTGTGCCTGGACGAGGACGGCGTCTTCCCGGCGGATATGATAAAGCGGGAGAAGAACCGCCTGCAGACGGTCCTCACCGGCATCTGCGGCGCGCGGCTGAAGGAGGCCAGAGGCGGCGGAAAAAAGAGCGGCGGAAAGAGGAAAAAACATGGAGAAAAGGCGCCGGAACCTGAGGAGGTCCTCCCCCCCTGCCTGGACGCGCTCCCCTGCTTCTTTGTCTCCTCCGACAAGCTCTACGCCTGGGTTATCGTCTTCCCGCCGGTGGGAGAGGGCGAGGAGGTGTCCCGGGATATCCTGCGGCTGGGCCTGGCGGAGCAGGGCATCACCTACGGCGTGGACATGCGGATGGTGGAGCACATCCCCAGGGATGAGAGCCGGTATTTCAACCTGTTTCTGATCGCCAAGGGGAAGCCCGCCTTCAACGGCCAGAACGGCAACATTGTTGACAACTTCCCTCGGGTCATCGAGCGGGTGCTGGAGGTGGACGAGTACGACCAGGTGGACTACACCGCCCTGAACCTCATCAACAACGTGGAGGAGGGGCAGGAGATCTGCCACCTGATCAAGCCCACCGAGGGCGAACCGGGCCGGACGGTGCTGGACGAGGAGATCCCCGCCAGAAGCGGCAAGTCGGTCCCCCTGCCCAAGGGGCGCAACACCGAGATCAGCGAGGACGGGGTGCAGCTGCTGGCCACCATAGCCGGGCATGTGGAGTTCACCGGCCACAGCTTCCAGGTCAAGCCGGTGCTGGATATTCCGGGGGATGTGGATTTCTCCACCGGGGATCTCAACTTCCTGGGGGACATCAACATCCAGGGGGACGTGATCAGCGGCTTCACCGTGCGCGCCATGGGCAGCGTCCACGTGGGCGGCGTGGTGGAGGCCGGCAGCACCGTGGAGGCCGGCGGCGATCTGGTGGTCGTCAAGGGAATCCTGGGGGACGGCACCACCACCGTCCAGGCCCACCGCAGCATCTTCTCCAAATATATTGAAAATTCCGTCATCTGCGTGCGGGAAAACCTCCAGACCGACTGCATCGTCGGCAGCTACGTCTACTGCGGCGGGGAGGTGCTGGTTCAGTCCGGCCGGGGCATCATCATGGGCGGGCGGATCTCCGCGGCCCAGAAGATCAGCGCCCGGGCCGTTGGCTCCCAGTCGGAGTGCAAAACGGCCATCGCCCTGGGCGGGAAGCCCTGCGCGAACTTTGAGCGGGAGGCCACCCAGCAGGAGGTGAACGAGCTGGAGATGGAGCTGGAAAAGCTGGAGTGCCAGCTGGACAGCCCGGCCAAGGCCAGCCTTCTGAGCAAGACGCGGGTCAAGCTGGCGGCGGCCTCCTTCAAGCTCCAGCAGCTGGAGGAGGGCATCGACGCGCACACCAAGGAGGTACGCTCCGAGGAGCCCGGCCGGCTGGAGTGCGACATCGCCTATCCCGGCACGGAGATCAGCTTCGGGGACGAGGTGCTGCGCCTGCGGCAGCTCTCCCGCAAGTGCATCGTCAAGATGATCCGGGGCGAAATTGTGGTGATGTAAGGCAGCGGGCAGGCCCTGACAACGTAAAGTACGCTCCCGGGCGTCCCCGGAGGCGTATGAAATATATGGCAGCGCACCGCCGGTTCCCGGCGCGGGAGCGGCGGCGCAAAACTTAACAGAAAGAAGGAACTTCTTTATGAAAAAGCAACTCATGGTTGTAGACGATTCCCGCATGATGGAACTGCAGATCTGCAAGCTGCTGGAGGGGACCGAGTTTGAAGTGGCTGCGTACTGTGAAAACGGCGAGGAGGCAATCGAACGCTATGAGGAGGTCCAACCGGATCTGGTGACGATGGACGTTATCATGCCGGGCATTGACGGCTTGGAGACCGCGCAGATCATCCTGGAGGAGCACCCGGAGGCAAAGATCGTCATGGTGTCCTCTCTGGACGACGAGGACACCATCCACGAGGCGAAGGCTGTCGGAACAAAACGCTTTCTCCACAAGCCCATCGAGCGCGAGGACCTGCTGCGCACCCTGGAGCAGGCGATGGCGTAACCCGGATCCGCAGCAGTGCAGAAGGGGAGTCAGGCGTACCGGCGCCTGACTCCCCTTCTGCGTTTTGCCGCCTGGGTGTGTATCATGAAACCTAAATGTACTGCTGCTTCAGCACGTCGATAACGCCCCGGGTGGTGAGGCGGAGCGTGGGGATCACGGGCAGGGACATGAAGCTCAGCGTCATGAAGGGATCGATCTCCCGGCTGACCCCCAGGGCAAAGGCGGCGTCCTTGGCGCTCTCCAGGGCCCTGTTGACGTTCTCCAGGGTGTCCTCGCTCATGAGCCCGGCGATGGAGAGCACCACCTCCCCCCGGATCTGCCCGTCCTCCATGACCACGATGCCGCCCCGGTTGGCTGTCACCCGGTTGGCCGCGGCGGCCATGTCCTCCTCATTGGCGCCCACCACGATGATATTATGGGAGTCGTGGGAGACGCTGGTGGCCACGGCCCCCCGCTTGAGCCCGTAGCCCTGCAGGTAGCCCACGCCGATATGGTGGGTATTCTTGTGGCGCTCAATCACCGCGATTTTCAGGATATCCCACTCCGCGTCAATGTGGTCGGAGTAGCCCTGGTCCGTGGTGACCAGCTCGCCGGGCACCATGCCGATGATGCCCCGGGGGCGGCGCTCCTCAAAATCCTGGGCGGTCAAATGGGCGACGTGGAAGGTGTCGTGGGCTCGCTGGAAGAGGTAGGGGTCGATCTCCGGGACCTCAAAGCCCTTGACCTCCCTGCCGTCGTACATCTCCACGCCCTTTTTGAACACCTGCTGGATGGTGAAGCTCTCAAAGCTGTCAATGACCACGAAGTCCGCCAGGTAGCCCGGGGCGATGGCGCCCCGGTTGTTGAGCAGGAAGTACCGGGCCGCGTGGTGGCAGGCCACTTTCACCGCCACGATGGGGTCCACCCCCCGGCGGATGGCCTCCCGGACGTTGTAGTCGATGTGGCCCTTCTCCAGCAGGTCGCTGGGGTGCTTGTCATCGCAGCAGAACATGCACCGCTCGGCGTACTTCTCCGTCAGCAGGGGCAGCAGGGCCTCCAGGTTGTGGGCGGCGGTGCCCTCCCGGATCATGATGAACTGGCCCCGCTCCAGCTTCGCGATGGCGTCGGCGGCGTCGTGGCACTCGTGGTCGGAGTATACCCCGGCGGCGATGTAGGCATTGAGGTCGTTGTCCCGGAGGTCCGGGGCGTGGCCGTCGATCTTCTTGTGGTGGGCCTGGGCGGCCACGATCTTCTCAATGACCTGGGGATCCGCCCCGATGACCCCGGGATAGTTCATCATCTCCGCCAGTCCCTGGACCCGGGGGTGGTCGTAGAAGGAGTCGATGGTGCGGTAGTCCAGCACCGCGCCGCTCTCGTCCATGGGGGTGGCGGGCACGCAGGAGGGCAGCATGAAGCGCACGTCCACCGGCAGGCCCTCGGTGGCCTGCAGCATGTATTCGATGCCGTCGGCCCCCATGACGTTGGCGATCTCGTGGGGATCGGTGATGACGGTGGTGGTGCCGTGGGGCAGCACCGCCTTGACGAACTCCCGGGGGGAGACCATGGCGCTCTCCAGGTGGATATGGGCGTCAATGAAGCCGGGGAGCACGATCTTCCCGGACACGTCCACCTCTGTCTCGCCGCTGTACGTCCCCATGCCCACGATGAGCCCTTCCGCCACGGCAATGTCCCCGTGACAGATCTCGTTGGAAAATACGTTGACGTAGGCGGCGTTCTTCAGCACCAGATCGGCCTTCTCCCGTCCCGCCGCCACCTCCACAATCCGCAGCTTCTTCCCCAGCTTGCGGTTGATCCTGCCGGTGTAGCTCTCCGTTCCCATAAAAGCACCCCTTTCTGTTGTGTGAGTGCTTTATTATAGCATACATTCTTTTCTTTGTGAACAAAGAAAAGAATCAAAAGAAAAACTTTTTGTGCGAAACTGTCGTTTCGCACGGGTACAGACCAGGAGCGTCCGGGCAGCCGGGCGCTCCTGGTTTTTGTGCATTCTGACGTTGTATATTTTCGTACAACTTTCCCCCCGTTACACACCTATGTGTAACGGTTTTTTTGCTTGCAAAAAAGAATCGGACGCGGCGCTCGACGCGCCGTTGTTCGATCAGCGCCGTCACGAAATAATTTCAGAAGGAGAACACA
>CAJUQS010000042.1 GCA_910588365.1 uncultured Oscillospiraceae bacterium
TCACTACCAAGCCCCAGGAGGTCACGGTATGAAGCGCCAGCCCCGCCTCCAGTTCACGGATGCAGAGCTGTCCCCCAAGCTGAAACGGCACGTCCGGCGGGCGGAGCGGGCGGCGGACAAGGCAGAACGGGCGCGGGAGAAGATTCCCAAGGACCGGAAGAAGCTCAAACGCCGGATGATCGAACAGCAGTCCGCCAAGGCCCGCAAGGGCAAAAAGCACCTCTATTTCGAGGATGTGGACCGGCCCAAGCCCCCCTCCAAGCTGTCCCACGCCGTCCAGTCCGCGCCCCTCAACGCCGCTTCCGTCCAGGCCCACCGAAAAATCCGGGAGGCGGAACAGGACAACACGGGCCTGGAGAGCGCCCACCGGCTGGAGGAGGCGGCGGAGGGCGGGGTCCGCCTCGCGGCCTATTCCTACCGCGCCCAAAAGCTGCGGCCCTACCGGGAGGCGGCAAAGGCAGAGCGGCAGCTGGAAAAGGCCAACGTGAACGCGCTGTATCAGAAGCATCTCCACGATAACCCCAAGCTTGCCAGCAACCCCCTTTCCCGTTGGCAGCAAAAGCGGGCCATTCAAAAGCAGTACGCCGCCTCGGTGAAGTCCGGCCAGACCGCCGCCGCCACCATGGAGAATACCGCCAAGGCCGCGAAAAAGGCGGCGGAGAAGTCCAGAGACACCGGCAATTTTATCTGGCGGCACAAGAAAGGCATCGGCATCATCATCGGCCTGCTGGCCTGCGTCAGCCTGCTGCTCAACTGCATGGCCTCCTGCTCCGTTCTGCTGGAGGGCGGGCTGACCGCGCTGGGCGGCTCCACCTACCCCTGCCGGGACGAGGACATGCTGGGGGCCGAGTCCGCATACGCCGGGATGGAGGCGGCGCTCCAGAACGAGCTGGACAACTATGCCAGCCTGCACCCCGGCTATGACGAGTACAACTTCGACCTGGACGAGATTAGCCACGACCCCTATGTGCTGATCTCCATCCTCACCGCCTACCACCGGGGGGAGTGGACGCTGGCGGAGGTGCAGGGGACGCTGGAAATGCTCTTTGACCGGCAGTACATTCTCACCGAGGAGGTAGTGGTGGAGGTGCGCTACCGGACGGAGACCCGGACGGACAGCGAGGGCAACGACCATGATGTGGAGGTCCCCTACAATTATTACATCTGCAACGTGACCCTGGAGAATTTTGACCTGTCCCATCTGCCGGTCTACATCATGGGGGAGGATCAGGTCAGCATGTACGCCACCTACATGGCGACCCTGGGCAACAGGCCGGACCTGTTCCCCACCAGCCAGTACCCCAACGCCTCCCAGCGGGAGGACTATCTGGACTACGACGTACCCCCGGAGGCATTGGAGGACGAAACCTTTGCCGCGATGCTGGCCGAGGCGGAGAAGTACCTGGGCTACCCCTACGTTTGGGGCGGCAGCTCCCCGGCTACGTCCTTTGACTGCTCCGGCTTCGTCTCCTGGGTCATCAATCACAGCGGCTGGAACGTGGGGCGGCTGGGGGCCAAGGCCCTGTGCAATCTCTGCACCCCGGTCTCACCCGCCAACGCCCGCCCCGGCGATCTGGTGTTTTTCATCAATACCTACGACGCGCCGGACCCCAACGCACCCACCCATTGCGGGATTTATGTGGGCAATAACATGATGATTCACTGTGGAAATCCCATTTCTTACGCCAATTTGAACAGCAGTTACTGGCAAAATCATTTTTATTGCTACGGGCGACTGCCCTGAGAGGAGAGATGCAATATGAATCCGAAAATCAAAAAAATCGACAGCGAGTATGAGAAGAACGCCGCCAAGATCACCGAGCTGCAAACCCGCCAGCGGGAGCTGGAGAAGCAGCGCCTGGAGCTGGAGAATCTGGACATCATCGGCATGGTGCGGAGCATGGGCCTGACCCCCGACCAGCTGGCGGCGCTCATCCAGGGCGCGAGGTCCAATGAGAAGAAGGAGGAACCCGATTATGCGTAAATTCACAAAGCACATCCTGTCCGTCCTGCTCTGCGTGGTGCTGTGCTGTACCGCCCTCTCCGTCCCGGCCTTTGCCGCCAGCGGGGAGACCCCCCAAGAATCGGGACAAGCCGAGGCGGGCGGCAGCTTCACTATCGACCTGGACAGCCTCTTTGCCATGCTGTTCTCGGGGGAGGCGGACAGCACCGCCGACACCGCCGAACCGGACCGGATCGGCACAGTGGTCACGGGCGGGTCCCGGCTGAATCTCCGCTCCGGCGGCAGTACGGACTATGCCGTGATTGGGCAGCTGGCCCCCGGCGATCAGGTCCAGGTGCTGGGGGAGGAAAACGGCTGGTACGAGGTCCTTATCACGGA
>CAJUQS010000043.1 GCA_910588365.1 uncultured Oscillospiraceae bacterium
ACAACATCTACCGCCTCCGGGGGGCGGACTGGAACGACGCCCTGGATATGGCGGAGGAGCGGGGGGAGAGCGTGTCCTTCACCTGTGCCTACGCCGGCAACCTGCGGGAGCTGGCGGAGCTGATCCGCCGGCTGGAGCGGGACGATCCCGGCGGAACGGCGGAGCTGATGGAGGAGATCGCCCTTCTGCTGAGTCTGCCCGCCGCCTGTTACGACAGCGCGGAGCAAAAGCGGGAGGTGCTGTCCCGCTACGCCGCCCGGTGCCGCCACACAGTCAGCGGGAAGCGGGTCCGTGTCCCCCTGTCCGCCCTGGCCGCGGACCTGGAGGGGAAAGCGGATTGGCTGACAAACCATCTGCGCAGACAGGAGTGGATCAATTCCGGCCCGGGCGAGGGCTGGTTCAACAGCTACTATGACAACCACGGCCGCCCGGTGGAGGGGATTCAGCCTGACGGCGGCGTGCGCATGATGCTCACCGGGCAGGTGTTCGCCATTATGAGCGGAACGGCTACCGAGGAACAGACGAAGGCCATCACCCGAAGCGCGGACCGGTATCTCTATCAGAAAGAGACCGGCGGCTACCGGCTGAACACGGACTTCCATGAGCTGAAAATGGATATGGGCCGCATGTTCGGCTTTGCCTCCGGGGAGAAGGAGAACGGGGCGGTTTTCTCCCACATGACGGTGATGTACGCCAACGCCCTCTACCGCCGGGGCTTTGTCCGGGAGGGGTACAAGGCCCTTCAGACTCTGGCGGACACCGCCATGGACTTCCAGACCAGCAAAATTTATCCCGGCATCCCGGAGTATTTCAACGGGGAGGGCCGGGGGATGTACCACTACCTCACCGGCGCCGCCAGCTGGTATATGCTGACGGTGATTACCCAGGCGTTTGGCGTCCGGGGTGAGGGCGGAGACCTGGTGATTGAGCCCAAACTGGTGCGGGAGCAGTTTGACAGCAACGGCGAGGCGGCCATCGACTTCTCCTTTGCTGGGAAGCGGTTCCATGCGGTGGCCGTCAACCCGGCGGGCAAGGATTTTGGGGAGTATCGCGCCGCCAGAACGATGCTCAGCCGGGAAACGATCAGCGCCCTGCCGGAGTGCGGGAATACCATCAGAATCGAATTGACGTAAGGAGGCGTTATCACCATGCGGTATGGATATTTTGACGAACAGGCCAGGGAGTATGTCATCACCCGGCCTGACACCCCCGCCCCCTGGGCCAACTACCTGGGCTCCCCGGAGTACGGGGCTCTGATCTCCAACAACGCCGGGGGCTACAGCTTTGTCCGCTCCGGGGCCAACGGGAGAATTTTGCGCTATGTGTTCAACCAGTTTGACCAGCCGGGGCGATACATCTATCTGCGGGACAACGAGACAGGGGACTTCTGGTCTGCCTCCTGGCAGCCGGTGGGCAAGGATTTGGAGACTTACCGGAGTGAGTGCCGCCACGGAACCGGCTACACCAAAATGCTGGCCGGTTACAGCGGCATCCACAGCGAGGCGGCGTACTATGTCCCTCTGAACGCCTCCCACGAGGTGTGGCGGCTGACGGTGACCAACCGCTCCGGCCGGCGGCGGGAGCTGACCCTGACGGGCTACGCCGAGTTCACCAGCAACGGCAACTATGAACAGGACCAGGTGAATTTGCAGTACTCCCAGTTTATCACACGGACCCTGTTCGACCGGGACCGTATCCGCCAGCAGATCCACGGCAATCTGGACGCCCAGGACAGCGAAGTGGACGACAAGCGGGTGATCGAGCGGTTCTTCGGGCTGGCCGGGGCAGCGGTGTCCTCTTTCTGCGGCGACAAGGCAGAGTTTTTAGGTCCCTACCGGGGCTATGGCAATCCTGTGGGCGTGGAGCGGGGCGGCCTGGGCGGAGAACTCAACTACAACGGCAACAGCTGCGGAGCCCTGTCCGCTGTCGTGACCCTGGAGCCGGGGGAGACGGCCACTGTCGCTTTCCTGCTGGGGGAGAAGCCCGGCAGAGAGAGCGCCGCCCTGGTAGAGGGCTATCGGGACCCGGCGGCGGTGTGCGGCCGGGAGCTGGAGGCGCTGAAAGCCTATTGGCATGGAAAACTGTCCCGCTTCCAGGTCAAGACGCCCTGTCCCGAATTTGACGCCATGATTAACACCTGGAACGCCTATAACAGCTTTATTACCTTCACCTGGTCCCGGGCCGCCTCCTTCTTCTACTGCGGCCTGCGCAACGGCTACGGCTACCGGGACACGGTGCAGGACATTCAGGGCATTATCCACCTGGAGCCGGAGGCGGCGGCGGACAAGCTGCGCTTCATGCTTTCCGCCCAGGTGGACCACGGCGGCGGACTGCCCCTGGTAAAGTTCACCCACAGCCCCGGCCGCGAGGACACCCCGGAGGACGCGTCCTATGTCCGGGAGACCGGCCACCCCGCCTACCGGGCGGACGATGCCCTGTGGCTCTTCCCCACCGTCTACAAGTACATCGCCGAGACGGGGAACACCGCCTTTTTGGACGAGGTGATCCCCTACGCCAACCGGGACGAGGGGACCGTGTACGACCACCTGAAGCGGGCGCTGGACTTCTCTCTGAAGCACTTGGGCCCCCACGGGATGCCCGCCGGACTTCACGCCGACTGGAACGACTGCCTGCGCCTGGGGGCGGAGGGGGAGTCCTCCTTTGTGGCCTTCCAGTTCTACTACGCCTTTACCGTCCTGCGGGAGTTTGCCGCC
>CAJUQS010000044.1 GCA_910588365.1 uncultured Oscillospiraceae bacterium
CATCATGATCCCTTCCTGCTGGTCTATCTTCATAGTTCCCTTCTCTGCGGCTTCCGAATCATAGATTGTAATGACACCATCCTCCGTATTCGCTGCCATATCCCCATTCTCTGCCGCAAAAAGCATCCTCTGTTCACTGGAATTCCCTTCTACACTGTTAATCTCCTGCATGACTTCCATAGTAGATGCGTCGATCACTACCACCTTTGACTGGTACAGATCGCTCAGCCAGTAATTTCCTGCACCGTCAATCTGAAGATTAGTCACTGCGGGGTATCCGATATCGCCCTGCTGGCTAAGATAAGGAATGGTCTGTTCTGCTCCCGTCTGTCCGTCCTCACTTCTTGCGATATGCGTAAGCATCTCTTCATCTGTACCTCTTGCAACCTGTACCCCTTCCTTTGTTTCCTGTATCTCCTGCAGATGGAAATTCTGGCCGTCATAAAGCTGGGTTATCCAGTCCAGCTGGGCCAGTTCCCAATCCCCTTCCTTATACTCATAACGGAATACCTGCCCCCCTTCCGCCTGTGAGAATAAGACCGGATTTCCGTCTTTTGATTTCACCATATTCAGGATTTTTTCACCATCCTGTATAGGCAGCTCTATATCCGCTTCCACATAACGGCCTTTTACAGAAGTATTCTCTTTATTCTGCTCCTCCGTTTTTCCCTTGCCACAGCCGGATAATAAACCTACCGCCAGGGTAGCTGTTCACGCTTTCCGCCTGCCACTGGCACATGCGGCGGGTGAGGAACTTGCTCAGCTTGGCCGGGTCCTTGGAGCCGTAGGCGGCGGTGTACTCGCTCTCGATCTCCCCCAGCAGCACGGCGCTGTACTCGTTGGGATAGCGCAGCACCGGGTTTGCCAGCAGCCACAGCCGCTTGTCGTGGGGATTGGCCTCCAGAGGCAGCTCCCGGATCATCACAAAATACCGCTCGTCCGCCGTCTCGCCCCGCAGCACCTGTTTTGCGTACTGCTCCTCCCGGAAGCAGGGCTTGGATTCCGCCCCGTCCCCGGCGGTGGTGATCACATCCAGCAGGGACTGGGCCCGCTTGCCAAAGGAGTCCTTGCCCAGGTCGTAGATCTCCGAATTCAGGTGGGCGTGGTACTCGTCCACCTCGTAGTAGCTGGGCGCACCGGAGTCCTTGTTCTTGGTGTCCTTGCTCAGCGCCCGCATGAACCCGCCGCGGGTGCGGTGGACCACGGGATTGGACCGGGGGATGACCAGCCGCCTGGCGATGTTGGGGGATGCCTGGGCGATCTTCTTCGCGTCCCCGAACACCCGCATGGCCTGGCCGCGGTCCACCGCCGCGCACTCCACCTCCGGCTCCTGCTCGAACCTGGCCAGCTCCGGGCGGTAGGGCGGGTAGATGGCGTCAGCGCACATGTGGTACAGGCACTTGCAGCTGACCTCCGTGCTCTTGACATTGCCGCGGCCCCGCTTGCAGTAGCTCCGGTTGAACCGCCGGGCACCGGTCTCCCGGTGGACCCAGCCGTACAGGCACCCCTGGTCGAAGATCTGCCAGGGCTGGGGCTCAATGGGCTGGCCGGCGTAGACGCC